>CAZMUK010000079.1:0-13073 GCA_964569415.1 uncultured Luteolibacter sp.
ATTGATCGCCCGCAGGGTCGATTCCGGATAAACCGCACCGGTCGGGTTGTTCGGAAAGCAGAGATAGATGATGTCCGCACGCTCCCGCGGGACTTCCGGCACGAAACCGTTCGCAGCGGTGCAGGGAAGGTACATCAACCCGCCGTAGGCGCCGCTCGCGTCCGCATCGCCGGTGTTTCCCGCCATCACATTGGTGTCGACATACACCGGGTAGACCGGATCGGTGATGGCGATCACATTCCCGGCGCCAAAAATGTCGAGGATGTTGCCGGTATCGCACTTCGATCCGTCGGAAATAAACACTTCGTCGGGCGAAATTCCCATGCCCTCGAACTGGTTGGCCACGATCGCCTCGCGCAGAAATCCGTAGCCTTGTTCGGGACCGTAACCGCGGAAGCTGTCGCGGGCGCCGAGCTCGTCCACCGCCTTGTGCATCGCCTTGACCACCGCACCGGGCAAGGGCTCGGTCACATCGCCGATCCCGCAGCGGATGATGTTCGCCGCCTTTTCCGGATGAGCCTCGCCGTAGGCCTTGACTCGCCGCGCGATCTCCGGAAAGAGGTACCCTGCCTTGAGTTTGAGGAAATTCGAATTGATCAGTGCCATGGTCGGGCCCCGGATGTATCCGCAGGGGCATGGGCCGACAACCCCTTTTTGGACGATCGCGGGGAGTCAGCGCGAAATGACTTCACGCACGGCTTGCACAGCATGAATGCCGGCAAATGTCAGGCCTTGGTCTGCCCGCTGCCGCGCACACGGTACTGGCCCGTGGTCAGTTCGCGCAGCCCCATCGGCCCGCGGGCGTGGAGCTTGTCGGTGGAAATCCCGATTTCCGCACCGAACCCGAATTCCCCGCCATCGGCCAGCCGGCTCGAGACATTGTGAAACACGCAGGCGGACTCCACCTCGCGCAGGAAACGCTCCGCGGCGGCGGGGTCGGCGGTGACGATGACATCGGTGTGGTGCGAGCCGTGCCGGTTGATGTGGGCGATCGCCTCGTCGAGCGAGTCGACCACCCGCACCGAGAGAATGAGGTCGAGGTATTCCGTATCCCAATCGGCATCGGTGGCGGGCACCGCGTCCGCAACCCACGCGAGCGAGGCCGGACAGGCGCGCAATTCCACGCCGCGCCGCCGCAACTCCGCCGCCGCCGCGGGCAGGAAGGAGGCGGCGATGTCGCGATGGACGAGCAATGTCTCCACCGCGTTGCATACGCCGCACTTCTGGGTCTTGGCGTCCACGATCAGGCGCACGGCCATCGCGGGATCCGCCGCGGCATCGGCATAGAGGTGGCAGATGCCGTCGTAGTGCTTGATCACCGGCATGCGCGCAAGCGACACGACCGTTTCGACCAGACCCTTGCCGCCGCGCGGGATGAGCAGATCGATCCACCTGTCCATGCCCGCGAGCAGCGCCACTCCCTCGCGACCGGTAAAAGGCACAAGTTGCACCGCGTGTTGCGGCGCACCGCCGCGCGCGAGTGCTTCGGCGATGGCGGAGTTCGAGCGGAATGCCTCGCTGCCGCCGCGCAGGATCACCGCGTTGCCCGCCTTGAAGCACAAGGCGGCGGCATCGGCGGTGACATTCGGGCGGCTCTCGTAAATCATCGCGATCACGCCGATCGGCACGCGCACTTGTTCGATGAGCATGCCGTTGGGACGGGTGCGGCTTTCGATGACGGTGCCCACCGGATCCGGCAGCGCGGCAACGGCATCGATGCCCCGGGCCATCTCCTCCACGCGCGGTGCATCGAGCCGCAGGCGCTCGATCATCGCCGGCGGCATGTGGCGCGCGGCAGCGGCCTCGAGATCCGCACGGTTCGCGTCGAGGATCCGCGCCGTATCCTCCCGCAACGCGACAGCCATCGCGGAAAGCACCTCGTTCTTGCGGTCGGTGGAGAGCAAGGCCACCTGCCTTGCGGCGGCACGCGCTTGGTACCCCATGCGTTCCAGGATTTCCTCGACAGGTGCGGATGCGTCCACGACGGGAAGAAAACGGCCTTCCCGATCAAGTCGGAAAGGCCGCGTTTCTGTTAGAGGTTGGAGAGTGCGGGCGGGTTCAGAGAACCATGTCCTTGAGCTTCTTCAGGGCGCGGACCTTGACCACGGTGGTGGCGGGCTTGGCCTTGAACATCACTTCTTCCTTGGTGAAGGGGTTGATGCCTTTGCGGGCCTTGACGGCGGGCTTGCGCACAGTGGTGATCTTGAGAAGACCCGGAAGGACGAATTCTCCGACGGCGTTCTTCTTCACGTGTGCTTCGATCACTTCGGCGAGGCCACCGATGGCGAGGCCCACTTGCTTGCGGGTCAGACCGGTTTGGTTTGCGACGAGGTCCAGGATCTGGGTCTTGGAGGACTTTTCCTTGATTGGGGCGAGTTTCTTAGCCATGCGGGGGAGTTCACGATATGGGCGGCCGATGTCAAGAAATCATCATGCGGTTTTGCGCGGCAAATTCCGGGCACAGCGAGAGGGGGAGTGCCGCCAGGGAATCCGCGGCAGGCCCGGACAAACTACCGTTGCTCCGATCAAGGCCTGGCGGGGTTCGCCTGCCGGGCATCCACGGCCCCTGACAGCGCGCCCATCCAAGCCCGGGAATGCCCCGGCCGCAACGACTATTTGCCTCCGCCGACTCCGGGCGCGATCCTCTCCAGCACCTCGTGCCGCAGGGGTTTTCCGAGCGGACCCCGGGGGAAATCGGCAAGCAGGATCGGAGGCGTCAGGGCCGATAATCCGGGTCCGCGGCGCTCCCATTCTGTTAGAAGGGAACGGATCAGCGACGGGTCGGTCCCGGCGGGAAACACCGGCACCAGACGGTGTCCGGCCCGCGGATCGGGCACGGCCACGACGCAAAAAGAACCCGGGGCAAGCGCCGTGCCGGACAAATCACAAAGCGCGGATTCCACCGCGAGGGGGTCGACCAGTTCGCCAAGGATCTTGACCATCGTGTCGGCACGGCCGAGGGGGACGAGCCCGGCGGGTTCGATGCGAACGAGGTCGTTGGTGGGATGCCATTCACCGACGCGTGGCGTGAAACACCAACCGGAAGGCTCCTCATGCAGTGTGCCGCGGAAGAGCGCCGGACCCGAGATTTCCAGTCTTCCGTCGCTGTCGTTGCGGACCTTCCAGATCGGCAGGAGCGGGAGCGGGGCGCCCGAGACGAGCGATGCGGGCAGCGCCGGCGAAGCGGTGGCGATTTGCGATGCGGCTTCGGTCATGCCGTAACTGGCGAGTACCGGCCAACCGAGAGCGCGCGCCTTTTCCCCGAGGGCGAACGGCAGGGCGCCGCCGCCCACCACGACCGCGCGCAGTCGCTTCGGGGAGCGCAATCCCAAGCTGGCGAGGTCGTGCAACTGGGTAGGCACCAGCGAAAGGTGTGTGGCGCAGCTCTTCCCGAGCCAGGCGTGGAAGGACAGCGGATCCCACTTGCCCGCGAAAGCCGCGAAAGAACAACCCGCCGCACGGACCCGCGCGACGACGCCGAAGCCGCCGACATGGCGCAGCGGCAAGGCCAACGCCCAAACGGATGCGCGATCGACATCGAGCAGGGCGTTGACGGCCCGGGCGGAAACGAGCAGCGCGTCCTTTCCCAACACGATCCATTTCGCCGGACCGGTGCTGGCCGATGTCTGGAAAAGCACGCCGCTCTCAAGCCCGCACAATTGCGGCACGGCGAAGTCCGTCCCGGGCGCACACGGAGCCGGATCGGACCAGAAGCGCTCGGAGATCAGCAATGTTTCGTCCATGGAAGAGCGTCGAGGAGATCATCAAAGCCAAGTCCGGTGCCCGGCGGAACAGGAAATGCAGGCGACCAGGGGCCGAGCAATTCCGCGAACGCATCGGTCTCGAACAATGAATCCGTGCGCAGTCCGCAAAGGCCGACGAGTCCCGGGAAGGAGAGGCCCAGCCGGGCGGCCTCCCACGCGGCGAAAGCCTGTCCGAGCGGATGATCCATGCGGGAGGTGACGATCAGGCGCTGACCATGGGAAACAGCCGCTTCCGCAAGGAGAAGTGGCTCGTCCACCGCGGGCTTCACCACCATCCAGTCGGCGGCCTTCGTGAGCGGAGCCGCCTCGCGGTCAACCGCGAGCGGGATGCCCTGCCCGCGCCGCAACTCGATCCAAGTCGCATCCGTGTACGGGCAAGGGTCCTCGAGGAAATCGATGCGCGCGCGCAGTTCCTGTGGAAGAGAGCGCCAGAAGCGACTCGCTTCCGCAGGGGACAGCGATTCATTGAAATCGAGCCGCCAGCGCAGGTTCGGGAACTCGCCGATCCGTTCCTTCAGCAACAGCGCCTCGTGCCCCGGTTCCCGGCCGGCCTTGCATTTCACCGCGGTGAAACCCGCTTCGACGGCAAGCGCCACCATGCGCGGATCCGCCGAAGCCAGAGTGGCATGACTGGGCGGAACCTCCATCTCCTCGAACAGGGAAAACCCGCCCTCGCGCGCGGCGTGGTCGTACTCCGCACAGCGCAGCGCCCGACGCACGATCGAACGGCGGCGCGGCCCCGCAAGGTCGGCGAGACATTGACCGAGCGTGGGATCGCCCAGTTCCGGCCACGGGTGAATGCAGCCGAAACCGGCGCCCGCCCGGATCAACACACCCTCGAGCGCCGTGCGGGAGGAGACCGCGTTGAGCGGTGAGTCTTTCCTCCGCGCAACGAGGCGGTAGGGGGAAATCCAGATGGAGTCGTCGGCGGAAAACATGCGGGTCCGGGTGCGTGGGGCCTTGCGGCGTCCGCGTCCCTGCGGCCCGTGGGTTCCGTGACGCGCGGGGCGTCACTTCGACGAAGACACGAAGGCCGCCTGGCTGGCGCCTTTCTTGATCTTGCTTTGCTTGAGCCAGCTCATCGTCGAGCGAAGCCGCGCGCCCACCTTCTCGATCGGGTGCGCCGCCTCGGCCTTGCGGATGCGGTTGAAGCGCTTGTAGCCGCTCTTGTACTCGGCGATCCATTGCTTGGCGAAGCGGCCCGACTCGATTTCGGCGAGCTGCTTGCGCATCCGGTCCTTTACCGAAGCGTCGATGATCTTCGGGCCCACCGTCACATCGCCCCATTCGGCGGTCTCCGAGATCGAGAAGCGCATGCCGGCGATGCCCTGCTCATTCATGAGGTCGACGATCAGTTTGAGTTCGTGGAGGCACTCGAAGTAGGCCATTTCCGGCTGGTATCCTGCCTCGACCAGCACCTCGTAGCCCGCCTTGACGAGGGCCGAAGCTCCGCCGCAGAGCACGGTCTGCTCGCCGAACAGGTCGGTCACGGTCTCTTCGCGGAAGTTCGTCTCGAACACACCGGCTCGTGCGCAACCGATGCCGCCGGCCCACGCCAGCGCGGTCTTGCGCGCGTTGCCGGTCACATCCTGATGCACCGCGATGAGACCCGGCACGCCTTTGCCCGCGACGAATTGCGAGCGCACCGTGTGGCCCGGACCTTTCGGCGCGACGAGGATCACATCCACATCCTTCGGCAGCTTGATCATCTTGAAGTGAACTGCGAAGCCGTGCGAGAAAAGCAGTGTCTTGCCCTTGGTGAGGTTCGGGGCGATGTCCTCTTCGAACACCTTGGGGATCACCATGTCGGGGGTGGCGATGAAAATCACATCGGCCGCCTTCACGGCGGCGGCGGTGTCCATCACCCGGAAGCCCAGCTTGCGTGCGACGGCGCGCGACTTTGATTTCCGGTAGAGCCCGATCACCACATTCAGGCCGCTGTCCTTCAGGTTGAGCGCGTGGGCGTGCCCTTGGGAACCGAAGCCGATGACGGCCAGCGTCTTCTTCTTGATCGGGGTGAGCGGGGTATCCTTGGAGGTGTAGACTTTCGCGGGCATGGGTGGATCGGTGATGGTTGCGGGAAAGGGCCTTGGCCGCTGCGGCCGGGGCGCGGGGCGGCAGACTGATGGCCGAGCCACGCCGGGTCAAGGAACAACCTTCGTATGAACGGAGATGCGCATTGCGCCAAGTAGGTTGACACCGGGCACATGGATCTCTCAAGCGGGTGAGTCTCCCCTGCAGTGGGACTTTGGATGAGTGATCCCGCGTGCAGGCAGTTCCGCACCCCGAGATCTCAAGGGTTGCCAAGGCCGCCCCGACAATCTCCCGGAGCTTCCTGCCCGAGTTCCTCCGCATCGCCATCTGGGCTTGTGCCCGTTTCGCCGCCCATTGCCATGGCCCGCCCCCATCCGCCCCGGCCCCCGGGTTGCACAACCCCTGCACCATGAGTCCACTCGCCCGACTCCCGGGAACCTGCACACGGGCGCCGTTTCGCCAGCGGTCGACGCACCACCCCGCCCGACAAAAAATCCGCCGCCCCTGAGCCCTCGAATCTTTATAGAGGGACAGGCCTTTTGTAGGGATTTCCCTGACTTTCCCGAGATCTCCTGCTATTTTCCGGACACTCCCCCACCGACCTCACCGCGCATTCGGACAGGATTTGAGCTGGAATACCCGCACACCGAAATCCCAGCCGGGAGGAGTTGCCGAGGCACCGCGAAATCCGGGCCGCCGCCGGGTCTCTCACCCGATCCAGAACACATCCACGAAAAACCAAAGCACCATCGCGACGCCAAGGACCATATTGATCAGCATCCCGGTGAGGGTGCCGACCACCGAGCCCACACCGGAGCGGATCGCCTCCTTGGTTTCCTGCTTGGCAAACGCCAGTTCACAAACCAGCGCGCCGAGCAAGGGTCCGGCGAGGAGCCCTACCGGGAGGAAGAGAATCCCGATAAGTCCCCCGACCAAAGCCCCGATGGCCCCCCAGCGGCTGCCTCCAAACCACCGCGCACCCGCGGCCCCGCTTAGGAATTCAAGCGTCTGGGACAAGGCCATCAGCAAGCCGAGCACCAGAAAGGACCACCAGGCGAGACCGGAAGCATCCCCCAACATCAGCCGATGAGCGACGGCAGCGAGCAAGAGGAGGAGATGGCCCGGAAGAAAGGGCAGAACGCAACCGACCAGTCCTGCGACAAGGAGGGAGATGGTGATGAGCCAAGCGATGCCGGTTCCCACCTGCCCATCGAACCACCCAGCGAGAATCAGCGCCGACATGCTTCGCCCGATCGCACCGAATCGTCGAAAATCAACTACCATCGCCGCATCCGCCGCTCATTCGGCGGAGAAGCGATGGATCATCACATGGTGATAGGTCTCACCGGGACGCAAAACAGCAGAGGGAAAAGAGGGCTGGTTCGGGGCATCCGGGAAATTCTCCGTCTCGAGGCAAAGAGCGGTGCGGTAGGCGTATTTGACCCCGCCTTTGCCTGCCACCGTGCCGTCCAGGAAATTGCCGCCGTAAAACTGGATCGCCGGCTGGTTGGTCAGGACTTCCATCACCCGACCGGACTTGGGATCCTTGAGAATCGCGGCGCTGCGGACACCCTCGCCCTGCTCCAGAACCCATGCGTGATCGTAGCCCTTGCCGAACTTGAGCGGCTCGAAGTCGGCACCGATCCGCTCGCCAATCGCGGTCGCCTTGGTGAAATCCATCGGCGTACCAGCCACCGGGGCGATTTCCCCGGTCGGAATCAACCCGGCATTGGTGGGCAGGAAGGAAGGTGCCTTGAGAACCAGCAGGTGGTCATTGATGGAAGTGTTCGGCTGACCCGACAGGTTCCAGTAGGAGTGGTGCACCAGATTGAGGATTGTGGGCGCGTCCGTGGTAGCCTTCGCCTCCCACTTGAGTTCGTTTTGATCATTGAGCGTGTAAGTGACTGTAACACTCAGGTTCCCAGGGTAACCTTCCTCGCCATCCTTGGACAGGTAACTGAATTCCACACCGTCCGAGCCAACGGCTTTGCCAGACCAAAGAACCTTGTCGAATCCCTTTTCGCCGCCGTGAAGATGGCAGGGGATGTCTCCCGGCTTGTCGTTTGTCGCGAGCGTGTACTCCTTTCCGTCGAGGGAAAACTTCCCGTCCCTGATCCGGTTGCCAAAGCGTCCAACGCTTGATCCGAAATACGAGGTGTTGGTAAGCCAACCGGCAAGGTCGTCGTAACCATAGGTGAGGTCCGCGGTTATCCCGCTTCTGTCCGGAGCCTCCATCGAGACAAGGATGGCACCGTATTCGGTCACGCGTGCGCGGAGGCCGTTTTTGTTCGTCAGGGTGAAAATTTTCACCTCGCGGCCATCAGGCATGGTTCCGAAGGTTTCGGTCTTGATACCCGGTACCGATTCTGCCGGGGTCGGAAGAGGCGAATTTTCCGTCCGCGAGGACTTCTCACAACTTGCGAACACGGCGCTCATGCCGAGGACAACGAGAAGGAGCTTGTTCATGATGGGGATGGGGATGGGGTTGGGATTTCGGACTTCGGGACCCGGGGAGCACGCCTGAGGTCGCGGCAGGAAGGCCTTCCTCCGGACTTGAAAAGACTGCGCCCCGCGCCGATGGCGGATCTTTCCCGAGGGTCAGCCGTGTGGTCGAGAACGATTTTCGGGTCTCGAGGTTCCCCGGACAAGAACGCCTTGCCGGGGCACGATCGGAGTACCGCTCGATCGCCTCGGCCGATATTTTCCCCGTTTGACCGTTCGAAATCCTCGCCCTTGGCCGGAATCGGTGCTTTTCATCAGGCCGATGACCTCACCCGGTTCCCAGGCGGACGAAACCTCCATCTTCCGTCAATCGTGGACGATTTACGATGCCCTGTCGGAAATGAATTACATGCATCATCGTGAGATCTTCGGCGAGGTGGCCCGTTTGCTGCGGGAACGCCATCGTTCCGGGCCCTGGGCCATGCTGGATCTCGGTTGCGGCAACGGCAGGTTCCTCGGACCCTGCCTCCGCCACCATCCGCCAAGCTCCTATGTCGGAATCGACCTTTCGCCGGTCGCATTGGAGGAAGCACGGAATGTGCACTTGGCGGGACTGGCGGGAGTCACCCTTGGATGCAGCGACATGCTTGAGGCGGTCCGGACGGCGGAGGGGCCTTTCGATATCATTTTCTCAAGCTATGCCGTGCACCATCTCGCGGAGGGGGCGAAGGAACTTCTGTTCCGCGAGTGCGCGCGCCTGCTTGCTCCGGATGGAATGGTGTTGCTCGTCGACATCGTGCGCGAGGATGGGCAGAGTCGGGAAGACTACCTGTCGGGTTACCTCGGCACCATGCGTCGCGAGTGGACGGCCGTCGATCCCGGCCAACTCGAACAAGCCTGTGCTCATGTCGCTGCGTTTGATTATCCGGAGACGCTATCCACATTGCAGCGCATGGCTGCCGACGCCGGTTGGGGCGTTTTCGAAACCGTTTGCCGCCATGCACAACACCATCTGATCCTGATGCGTGCCCGATCCCGCGCCTGCGAATTTCAAATTTGACGGAGGGACAAGCCCATTCTCGCGTTTCCTCTTGGTTTCCGGCATCCAGGGCGCTGCCCTTCAGGGCACCGTGCACGGCCCGAAGAGCACCTTGCCGCTCCGATCGGCGGCAGAAAGACGAGCCAAGGCCGCGCGCCATCCCCGAAGCGGGTGGACGGAATCGACCGGCTGAAGCAGGCGCCCCGCCCGGACCTTTTCTCCCAGCAATTCATGGACCTCCCGGACCTTGCGGGGGTCGGTCTGCTCCAGCCAGCGGGTCACCCACAAGCCGCGGATCCGGATGTCGCGGAAAATCAGGGGACTGTTGGGAACGGTCACCGGCTTGCGAGCCATCGCGCCGTAGGTCACCAAGGTGCCGCTCTCCGCGAGTTGCCTGATGAGCCGCAACACGCTTTCCCCGCCGACTGCATTGAACGCCAGCCGCGCTTCAGCCCCACCCATGCGATCCATGGCAGCCCGCATCCCCTCCTCTCCATCGACGAACACCGCCTCGGCGCCAAGGTCTGTGAGACCGGCCACCTGCTCCTGAGAACGCACGAACGAGATTGTGCGAACCCCCGCGTCCCGCGCCAACTGGATCACGCAGCGACCCACCGCGGAATTGCCGAGATTCTGCACCACCCAGTCCCCGGGATGAAGCTCGGCGAAATGGTTGAGCAAACACCAAGCGGTGACCGGATTCACCTTGAGCATGGCCGCCTGCAGGATGTCGCTGTCCGCCCCAATCCGCAGGAGGTCGCCGGCGGCAGTTGTGACATGCGTGGCCCAGGTGCCCGTGCGATGCAAGAACACCACGCGATCTCCTGCCCGCAAACCGGGCACCGCGGATTCAATCACCTCTCCGCAACCCTCGCCTCCGGGCACCGCGGGAAGTACGGGCCGGATGCCGTAACTCCCTTCGATGAAATTCAAATCGGCAGGATGAATCGGGGCTGCCAGAACCCGCACCAAGGCCTCGCCCGACTGCGGCGGCCTCGGCTCGAACGCCTCAAGTCGCAACACCTCGGCCGGAACGCCGAACTCATGGAAACACAGCCGGGAAGGCCCCCTCTCTCCGTCACTGCTCACGAAAGGACGCTGACAGAAATCCGGACGATCCCCAAGCGCGGAAGCGCAGAGAATGAGGGGTCAGTGCAAGAGCCCGGCCAAGGAGGCGATGCGCACCAAGGCCGCCGGATTTCCCGCACCCAATTTGCGGACCGCACGCCCGCGATGGACCTTCACCGTGACCAGCGCGAGCCCGAGTTTTTCGGCGATCTCCTTGTTCAGCAACCCGGCGGCCACCCACCGCACGACCTCGCGCTCGCGCGGCGTCAGCGTCTTGACCCGACGGCGCGCCTCCTCCGCCATCCGGGAGTTCACCGGTCGACGCTCCGGCCCGCCAAGCACCTCGTCGATCGTCTCCGCGAGTTCGCGCTGGGTCACCGGCTTTCCGAGAAAACCATCCGCACCTCCCTTGACCGCCCGAACCACGGTCCGCAGCGACCATTCCCTCGCAAGAAACACCACGGGAAAGTTCCATCCTTTCGAACGCAGTCCATTCACGACATCAGTGGCGCACTTGCCGTTGTTGCACGGATGCTCGATGAGCATGCAGCAAGGAAATCCCGCGTCGGCGGCGCCGACCCATTCGTCCGGACCGGGATGACATTCCACTTCGTATCCCCGCTTGCGCAGCATGCGGGCCAACCGTTGACGGGTCGCGGCATCACCATCCAGCAACACCACCCGCGCCCGCGAAGTCTCTTTGGGAGACACGCGGTTTGCGCTGATCTTCACTGCACGCTTCGAACGGCTTCTCGACGACATGAACGGGGGCGAAGGGGAGGCAGGGGTGAAAGAGGCAGGGAATTACCTACGACTGATCTATCAGATACTCGGTTTCTAACAAATTATACTTTGGGCGTAATTTGTCTTATTCAGACAGACCATGTCAACATCACGATGCGCGCTGGTTCCCCTGCCGTCGGTGCGTCGCGGCTTCCGGACTTGCCCGGTCGGGGGATCGCGGACATCCTGCGCCCATGAGGATTCTTGCGCTCACCGGGGGGATCGCTTCCGGGAAATCCACCGTCTGCCGTCTGCTGCGCGAGGCCATGCCGCGGATCGTCATTTTTGACAGTGATGCGGCGGTCCACCGCCTGCTCGACGAGGATCCGGAAGTGAGCGAACTCGTGAGGGAGGCCTTCGGCGAGACGGTGGCGCCCCCGGAGGCAGGCATTGATCGCGCCCTCCTGCGGGAAAAGGTGTTCGGAGACACCGCGGCCCGGTCCCTCCTTGAGAAAATCCTGCATCCCCGGGTGCGCGAGATCTTCCTTGAATCCTCCACGCGCGCTGCTAAAGAGGGGGCGGAGCTGCTTGTCGCTGATGTTCCCCTGCTCTTTGAGAAAGGGTTCGACTACGGTCAGGAACAGGTGATGGTGGTGGCCTCCTCCCGCGCCACTCAGATCCGGCGGCTCAAGGCGCGGGCCGGGTTCGACGACACGATGATCGAATCCATACTGGCGGCGCAGATGCCAGCCGGGGAAAAAATCGCGAAGGCGGACATCGTCCTCTGGAACGAAGGACCCCAGGCTGTGCTCCGCGCACAGATCCGCCGCCTAGTACTCGAACATCGCATGAACCAGCATCCCGAATCCGAAAACCCCGGCGCCACGGCACCCGCCCCGCCGGCGTCGATCGATATCAACCAGTTCCGCGCCAAGCCGCTCGCCGAACTGCAGGCCCTCGCCTCCTCCCTGCCCGCGCGCATCCCCGGAGGCCTGCCCAAGTCGCAACTGGTCTACGAACTCCTCTGCTTCCTCGGCAGCGAAGGAACCGGACTGGTCTGCGAGGGAGTGGTCGAGCAAGCCAAGGAGAATTTCTCGATGCTGCGCGACTCGCAACGCAGCTTCCGACCCTCGCCGGACGACATCCACCTCGGATCCAACCTCCAGCGGGAATTCGGCCTGCGCACCGGACAACTTGTCAAAGTCCGGGTCCGCCCGCCGCGCGAACGCGACAAGTACCTCTCGGCCTTCGAGGTGCTCGAGATCGAGGGCACGCCAGTCGCGGACTTCCGGCAACCGAAGGACTTCGACCGCCTCACGCCGCTGTTTCCCGACCGCAGGCTGCTGCTCGACGGAGAAGGCGAGGAGTTCCTCGGCGTGCGGCTCATCGACCTCATCGCCCCGCTCGGCAAAGGCCAGCGCGGCATCATCGTGGCACCTCCGCGCGGCGGGAAAACCATCCTTCTCAAACAAATCGCCAAAGCGGTGCGCCTGAACCATCCGGAGGCGGAACTGGTGGTGCTGCTGCTCGACGAACGGCCCGAGGAGGTGACCGACTTCGAGGAAACCGTCGGCGCCCGCGTGTACGCATCGACCTTCGATGAATCGCCGCGCCGCCATGCGCAGGTGGCCGACCTTGTTCTCGAGCGCGCCAAGCGGCTGGTGGAGACGGGCAAGGATGTCGTGCTGCTGCTCGACAGCCTCACGCGACTTGCCCGCGGCCACAATTCGTCCATGCAGGGCGGCCCGATCGGATCCGGCGGGGTGAGCCCCGTGGCACTCCAGAAATCGCGCAAGTTCTTCGGTGCCGCGCGCAATGTCGAGGAAGGCGGCTCGCTGACCATCCTCGCCACCGCCCTGGTCGAGACCGAGAGCCGCATGGATGATGTCGTGTTCGAGGAGTTCAAGGGCACGGGAAACATGGAGGTGCGCCTCGACCGCGAACTGGCCGATCGACGGGTGTTTCCCGCGATCCACATCCCGCAATCGGGCACCCGCAACGAC
>CAZMUK010000080.1:0-12858 GCA_964569415.1 uncultured Luteolibacter sp.
CCTCCGCCTCGATGCCGCCCACGCCCCAGCCGACGACGCCGAGGCCGTTGATCATCGTCGTGTGGGAGTCGGTGCCGACGAGGGTATCCGGGAAGAAGACCCCGTCCTTTTCCAGCACGCATTTCGCGAGGTGCTCCAGATTCACTTGGTGGACGATGCCGATGCCGGGCGGGACCACTTTGAAGGTCTCGAACGCTTGTTCGCCCCACTTGAGGAACTCGTATCGTTCGCGGTTGCGTTGGAATTCCAGGTCGAGGTTGCGTTCGAGGGCCGAGGAGGTTCCCGCGTAGTCCACTTGGACCGAGTGGTCGACGACGAGGTCGACCGGAACGAGAGGTTCGATCATTCCCGCATCGCGGCCCATGCGGTTGACGGCGGAGCGCATCGCGGCGAGGTCGACGAGCAGCGGCACGCCGGTGAAATCCTGGAGGACGATGCGTGCCACCACGAAGGGGATCTCGTAGTCGCCCGGATTTGCCGCGTTGTAGTTGGCGAGATTGCGGACATCGGTTTCGGTGACTTTGGTTCCGTCCAGGTTGCGCAGGAGGGATTCGAGCACGATGCGGATGGATACCGGCAGGCGGTGGAGGTTCGGGAATCCCTGTTCCGCGAGGGCGGGCAGCGAGTGGAACTTGCCTTCGGTGCCGAAGCCGGTGGGGAAGCTGCGCAGTGTATTCATGGTCGGTCTGAAATCCGGGAGGGCTCTCTCGCGGACGCGCGGAGGCTAACGGCCGGGGGGAATTTGTCAAAATGCGTTCTTTCCCCGGGAAAATTCCCCTCTTTGGGGTGGAATCGCGGATTGCCGGGACCCGCATCGGTGGTGTATGGGATGGGCATGAAGCGTCTGTTGGCGGGTTTGGGGGTGGCGGCGGGGATTGTCGGCTGCGTGGGGAGTGCAGTTCCCGTGCCGGAGGTGGATGCGCGGATGGCGGAGGTTTCCGGGCATTCGGTGGCCGAATTGCGGCGGGGGCGTGGCGTGTACCTGACTCATTGCGGGCGCTGCCACGAGTATGTGCGTCCGGAGCAGGTCAAGGTTTCCGATTGGAAGCTCGTCGTGCCGGGCATGTGTTGGAATGCCGGGGTGGGCAAGGCCGATGGCGAGGCGGTGTTGGCCTACATTCTTGCGGTGAAGGGGCAGGGGGGCGGCCGCAACTGAGCGCGTGTGACCGATCTCTGGTTGTTCGCGGGGATTGTGGTGCTGGGGCAGTTCAGTCCCGGGCCCGACATGTTGTTGTTGACGCGCACGGCGGTGCGGGACGGCGGGTGGGCCGGGGTGCGGATGGCGGCGGGGATCACCTGCGGGTTGGCATTTCACGCGGCGGTGGCCGTGTTTGGTGCCGGGGCCTTGCTGGCGGCCTTGCCGGGCATGAGGAGGGGCTTCGGGTTTGTTGCGGGTGCGTATCTGCTATGGCTGGCGTACCGGATCCTGGCGGCTTGGCACGCCGAGGCACGGGCGGGGGACAGCGCGGAGGAAAAAACCGCCGGAACCGCACGCGCGGACGGCAATCCGTTTGCGCGCGGGTTTCTTTGCAACATCCTCAATCCCAAGGCCGCATTGTTCCTGTGCGCCTTGTGTGAGCGATTTTCCCTCGGCGAACGGCCCGGGTGGTGGCCCTACGCCTTGTGGGCGACCATTACCGGTTTCGGGATCGGCTTGTGGTCCCTTTGGTCGCTGATTCTCCAGTGGGAGCCGGTTCGCAACGGTTACCGGAGCAAGGCCGCGTGGATCGAGATCCTGTTCGCGGCGGCGCTCGCGGTGCTCGGCCTGCGACTCATCGCCGGCGCGTAGCGGCATCCGTCAATGGAACGACGGGTGCTTGTGCCGGGTGAAATATCCGTCACCGAGGTACATCGAGCTCGAGTAATCCGGCAGCGGGCCTGAATCGGGTGGCAGCGGGATATTGCCGTGGACGGCGTCCTCCGGTTGCGAGTAGGCGATGTTCACCGGGGTTCCCACCGAGACCAAGCGGAAGAATTTCGGTGCGAGGTTCTCGTGCATGCGGATGCAGCCGTGGGTGCAGGGGTGGTGTTTCACCCAGCCGGTATGGAATCCGTAGTTCGGCTTGAACTCGCACCAGTACGGCATGGGTGTTCCCTTGAAGGACCAACCCGCCGGGCGCTTGGAAATGAAGGTCTGCTTCACTTGGGATCCGTTGTAGGCGTAGCCATGCGTGTTGGCGCGCTTCTTGTGGATCTTGTTGAAGATGCGGAAATTTCCCTGCGGGGTCGAGCTGCCCGGAGCGCCGACCGACACCGGCATCGACATCAGCAGCTGGGATCCCTCCATCACATAGGTGCGTTGTTTGCTGAGCGAGACCTTCACGCGGACATTGCGCGGGTTCGAGGGCAGCTTCGCCGGGCGGTCGTAGGACTGATAGGCGGAGAGGCCCGCGCCGCCGGGTGCGGTCGCGCAGGAGGGAGCGAGCAGTGAGGCCGCCAGTGCGGAGGCGGCAAGAGTGAGGAGGCGGATGCGTGCGTTCATGGGCAGGGTGTCTTTGTTGCTCGGGAAGGACTCTCTCCGGTTTTCCGTCTCATGGCAAGCCGCCGCTGATCATGGGATCACTGGCCCCGTTCCCAGGAGTCGGCCTTCCCGTCGATAAACCAAACCGAGGCAATTCGGTAGGGAATAAAGGCCATATCGCGGGGAAACCCGTAGTACGAATGGCGGCCGTAGGGTCCGTAAGGGGTGTGGGGCCCGAAGCCCATGCCGTCGCAGCCCGCGAAGGAGCCCACCGTGACCGGAGTGGCGCCGGCGTAGTCCCAGCGTTCGGTGGGCCGGTTGTGGCGGGAACCGCGGAAGACCGAGTCCGGCGCGCCCCACGCGAGGGCCACCGCTTCGCG
The DNA here is from genome assembly GCA_964569415.1 of uncultured Luteolibacter sp. GTDB lineage: Bacteria > Verrucomicrobiota > Verrucomicrobiia > Verrucomicrobiales > Akkermansiaceae > Luteolibacter. Next base: position 2,842 of record CAZMUK010000080.1, read on the forward strand.
GGACATGCCGCGGGTCAGTTCGCCTTTCCGCACCAGTGCCTGGTGTTCAGGCGGGAGGGCGGCGAATTTCGCAGGTTCCGCATCGATGCGGGCCTGGGGGGTGGAGGGGGCGCAGGCCGCAGCGAGCAGAGCCGCCGCAGCGGCGGGGAGCAGAAGTTTCATGGGGACAGGATGGGTCTTCCAAATCCCTCGCGCAACTCCGAAAGCAGGTGGGAGGTCACGCGCAATCGGGCTTGCCAAGTCCCGAGGGACCGCCCGACTCTTCGCGCGGAGCCGACTCCCCACGCAACATGTCCGATTTGCTCGAGAACGAAGACCTGCAGGCCGCCCTGCGGAAATGCCCCGAGTGGGAATACGAAAAAAAAGCCATCACCCGGACCATCGAGTTCGAGGAGTTCATGGAGGCGATTGATTTCATCAACGACCTTGCCGAGATCGCCGAAGAGGCGCAGCACCATCCCGAGATCACCATCCGGCACACGCGGGTGACGCTGCGTCTCACCACGCATGATGCCGGCGGACTCACCGAGCTCGACATCCAGATGGCGCAGCGGGTGGACAACCTCGTCGACTGATCCGTCGCCGGGACGAACGGGTGCTCAATGCCCGTGGAGGATTTCCGCGCGTGCGAGTCCGGTGAGTTTGCGCAGTCGGGAAAGGAGCATCATCAGGGTGGCGGTGAGGAAGGCGAGCATCGGCAGGCCGATGAGCGCGTAGCCCCATGAGGTCAGCTTCGCCACTTGTTCATTGAAGATCGTGCGGGCGTTGGCCGCAGTGGGGTCGATGTGGCCGAGGAAATGCAGCGAGAGCATCAGGTTGGCCGCGGCGCTGATGATGAATGAGGCCGCGACCAGCAGGGAGGCGTGGAGCAGCAGGCGGCGGTAGGCGGGCTGTGCCTCGCGCGATTTCACCGCGTTTTCAATGCGGGGGATGTCGAAGAGCGAGTCGCTATAGACCAGTGCGCGCAGCAGGGGCGAGGCAGTGAAGTGGGATGCGACGACTGCTGCGGCGAGGACGAGCGGGATCGAGGCCTCCTTGAGGCCGAAGAGCAGGGCCGCGCGGGGTTTGATGCTGCCGTCCGCGTTCCAGAGGAAGAGCGTGAGGCCGCCGGTGAGCAGCACCGAGGCGAGGCCCAGTACGGAGAACAGGTTCATCCGGCGGCTCCGGATGAAGTGGAGGATCCCGTAGGCCGCGGGCAGGACGAGGGCGGCGAAAAGCGCGTTGACCGGGCCGATGTGCCAGGGCCGGACCGCTTCACCGAGGGCGCGCTGGGTTTCGGGGTCCTTGCTCAGGTGGCTGAGAGCGAGCACCGGCACCAGCACATTGACCAGCAGGTTGGTGAGCGGGTGTTCCCGGTGGGTGGGAGCGGACGCGGCCATGGGTTCGGGCGCAGTCCAGCATGGGCCGCGGCAGTGCGGAACCAAAAAAGAGCCGACGAGCGCCCGGAAGGCGACGTTCCCTGTGGCGGGCGCTCAGGCCTTGCCGAAGATCGTGCGCCCGGTCGAGCGGAGGTCGTCGCAGGACTGCTTGAGGCGGTCGGCCAGCGAGACCTCGGCGAGTTTGAGGTACGCGCGCGGGTCGTACTTCTTCTTGTCGCCCACCTCGCCGTCGATCTTGAGCACTCCCTCGATGTTTTGGCAGATGTGGGTCACGATCGGCCGGGTGAAGGCGTATTGGGTATCGGTGTCGATGTTCATCTTCACCACTCCGTAGTCGAGGGTTTCGCGGATTTCCGAGAGTTCCGAGCCCGAGCCGCCGTGGAAAACCAGGTCCATTTCCGCCTTCGCGCCGTGTTTGGCGGTGACCGCGGCCTGGCCCTCGCGGAGGATCGACGGTTTGAGTTTCACCGCGCCGGGCTTGTAGGAGCCGTGGACATTGCCGAAGGTCGCTGCGAACAGGAAGCGGCCGATGGGGCTGAGTGTTTCGTAGACCGCCACCATGTCGGCCGGGGTCGTGTAGAGTTTTTCGGCGGCCACGCCCGAGGTGTCGTGGCCGTCTTCTTCACCGCCGACCACACCGGCCTCCACTTCGAGGATGATGTCGAGTTCCACGCATTCGCGAAGGAGATCGGCGGAGAGCTTCATGTTTTCCGCCAGCGGGAGTTCCGAGGCATCGAGCATGTGGCTTTGGAAGAGCGGGCCGAGGCCTTGGGCCTTGCGTCGGCGCGATGCGTCGAGCAGCGGGCGCAAGAACGAGTCGACCTTCTTTGGTTGGCAGTGGTCGGTATGGAGGGCGACCAGCACATCGTGTTTTTCCGCCAGTCGGTGGGCGGCTTCCGCGAGCACGATGGCGCCGAAGGCCGCGTCCTTGACCATGGTGCCCGAGGCGAATTCGCCGCCGCCGGTGGAAACCTGGATGATCCCGTCGGATTTCGCTTCCGAGAACGCGCGCAAGGCGCCGTTGATCGTGGTGACCGAGGTGACATTGATGGCCGGGTAGGCGTAGCCGCCTTGTTGGGCGGCATCGAGCATGGCGCGGTATTGGGCGGGAGTGGCGATCGGCATGGCGCCGCAGGCGTAACGCCGGATCCGGCCGGGGACAAGCCCCGAATGCGCGGCAACGGGGTCATCCGGGGCTTGCCAAGGCCCCGTTTCGCGGATTTTCTGTCTGCATTCATGGTCGCGGGAGAGCCCATCGTTTGCAAGCCGACCCCTTGGTTTTTGCTGAGGGCGCTGATCATGCTCCTGATGTTCGGAGTCTTCGCGGTGTTGTTTTTCATCGATGGGTCCACCGGCTATCGCAAGAAGAACCTGACCTTTCACCTGCGCGAGACCTTCCGTGCGGCGAACGACGAATTCATCCGCCTCGACAAGGAAGGATTGGACGCGGCTCGTTGGAAGGAATTCGCATCGAAGCAGCAGGTCGCGCTTCCCGATGATCCGGCCTTGGTGCCCGCCGATTTGCCGCGGCCCCTGCCGTGGCCGGAGCCGCTGCAGGATTACGAGCGGATGAGGCAGTTGCAGTGGAACCGGATGTGGCTTGACTACTCCGGTCGCGAGGGTTTGGACGCCACCAAGCCCGAGAAGCCCTATGATTCGCGGCAGATCCGCGAGCAGTGGGTGTTTTTCTGGATTTGTCTCGTGCTGACGCTCGGCGCGCTTTCCATCCTGCTGCGCACCTTGGGGAGGTCGATCCGGGTCGACACCGATTCGGTGACCGGGCCGGGAGGGTTGCGGGTGCCGTTTGCCGACCTCACGCGTTTGGATTTGCGCAAGTGGGACAGCAAGGGGCTCGCGTATCTTGACTACGAAGGGGGGGGCGGCAAGGGGCGGATCCGGATCGACGGGCTCACTTATGGCGGCTTCAAGGCCGAGCAGGGCGAACCGGCCTCACGGCTGATGGAGCGGATCCGCGCCGGGTTTTCCGGGGAAATTGTCGAGTACGCTCCGGTGGCTCCGGCCCGGAGCAGCGGGGATGGCGACGCGGGTGGCGGGGATTCCGGTGGCGGGGATTGAGAGCGTGGTTCGCGGGAAATTCCGCGGGATTGTTTTTCGGGGTTGCCAATCCGGGGGGAGGGGGCCTAAGCATCCCCCAACACAATCCCAACCCCAGCAACCATGTCAGAAAAAAGCATCGAGGAACTCGTCAAGGACATCATTGTCGATCGTCTTGGCGTCAACGCCGACCAAGTGATCCCTTCCGCCAAGTTCGTGGATGATCTCGGAGCCGATTCGCTCGACACGGTCGAGTTGGTGATGGCCTTTGAGGAGGAGTTCGGCATCGAGGTTCCCGACGAGGAGGCCGAGAAGCTGCAATCGGTGGGAGATGTGATCAGCTACATCACCAGCCAGAAGGGTTGATCCTGCTGCGGATTCTTTTCGATGGGGAGGGCGGGTGCTTTCGGGCGTCCGCCCTTTCTCTTGCAGTTGCGAAACGCAAGGAATGGAGCAGATTGGCGGCGGATGCACAGTCCTGACGACATACAATACGCCTTGGGGGCCACGCGGGTGTTGCGCGAGCCGGACCACCGGATCCGGACCTTCGGCGACACCCGGTTCGGGTTTTGCCTGATCAGCGAGCTGATGGACCGGGTGGGCGAGGTGCGGATCCGCACCGGCGAGTTGGAGGCGCAGCGTCCGCGTTTGTTGCGGCCGGACGGGTATTGCGGGATCGAGTTGGAGGGATTCGGCAGCGGGACGCGCGCGCGTTTCGAGCGGATGGTGGAGAAGTTGCGTGAGGAGGGTCGCGATCTGGCCATGCTGCGCTACGGGTTTCATTTCCGCAGGGGCGAGGTGCGCGAGGAGGTGGTGCATGAGGGGATCGATGCGGTGAGGGAGCGGGTGTTGGACGACATCCGGCGCAGCGGGGATCCGGCCTTGGCGGTGATCGAGGGGGTGGACGACGCCTGGGAGATCTCGGTGCTGCGTTTTTCGCTCGAGATGATTTTGCGGTCCCATGAGATCAACACCTTTGACTTCCGCAGGCGGGGTATGATGTGAGAGGAGAGGAGCGATGAGTTTGTCGACCCTCGTGAAGCTGGCGGCGGGTTTGGTGGTGCTGGGGTTTTTGGCGGGCACCGGGTTGGTGTTGCGGCATGTGATGGTGGGGCCGGTGGGCGGGGTGCTTGAAAAGTGGTTGCCCGGCGAACCGGTGGTGTCGGTGGCCGAGAAGGGCAAGAAGCCCGGAGACGGCGACGAAGGAGCGGATGCGGCGGCGGAGGGGATGTTTCTGGCCGCGCGGGAAGATCTCGTCATGGGCAGGCGTGCCGAGGCACGGGAGAAGTTCTCGGCACTGGCCCAGGTGTTCTCCGGATCGGACCGCTCCGAGGAGGCGCGGCGGGTGGTTGGCGAAATGAACATCGATGCCTTTCTGGCACCTGCTGCGGAGCGACCGGTGCATGTCGTGGGCAAGGGCGAATCGCTCTCGGGCATCGCCGCGCGTCTCGGCACGACTGTTGAGTACCTGATGGAGGTCAACGGGTTGATGAGTCCGTCCCTGCGTGCGGGCGAGCGTTTGGCGCACGAGCCGTTGGATTTCCGTTTGCTCATCGAGTACCGCGAGGGGCGGGTTTCCTTGTGGCGCGGGGGGCGGTTTTTCCGTGGCTATCCGGTGGTGGAGACCGCGGGGGATTCCGCGTGGCGGCCGGGGGTCACCAAGGTCGCGTTGCGGACCGCGGTGGTGCCGGGCAGCGCGGTTGCCACGGAGAAATCGCTGACCTTGGCTCGGCCGGCGGTATCGATCCGCTCCCGGCGCGGGGAGGGGGACGAGGACCGCGGGGTGGTGGTGTTGGCGGCGGAGGATTTGCACGAAATCCACATGTTGATGCGGGTGGGGGACCCGGTGGAGTTCCGGTGAGCGCCGGGGTTTCCGGGCGGATCGCGTCTTGCCATGGGGCCTGCGGCGGCCGAGGATCGCGGGCATGCAGCTTCTGGAATTCGAGAAGCCCGTGGCCGAGATCGAGCGCGAGCTCGAGAAGCTCCGTTCGCGGGCTGTTTCGCAGAACCTCGACCTCGGTGAGGAGATCTCTCGCATGGAGGAGAAACTCGCCGAGACTCGTGCTGCGGTGTACCGCGATTTGACTCCGTGGCAGCGCGTGCAGATCGCCCGGCATCCGGCGCGGCCTTTCATGCTCGATTATCTCGGCGCGGCCTTTTCCGGGTTCTGTGAGGTGCATGGCGACCGGCAGGTGGGCGATGACGCATCGATGCCCGGCGGCTTCGCGCGGATCGGCAGCCACCGGGTTGTGGTGCTGGGTCACCAGAAGGGCCGCAACACCAAGGAGAACCTCAAACGCAACTTCGGCAGTGCACACCCCGAGGGATACCGCAAGGCGCTGCGCTTGATGAAAACGGGGGAGAAGTTCGGGCTGCCGGTGGTGGCGTTGATCGACACGCCCGGGGCCTTTCCCGGGATTGGCGCCGAGGAGCGCAACATCGCCGAGGCGATCGCGCGCAATCTCCGCGAGATGATGCTGCTGCGGGTGCCGGTGGTGGCGGTGGTGATCGGCGAGGGCGGCTCGGGTGGTGCCTTGGGCATCGGGGTGGCCGACCGGGTGTTGATGATGCAGAACGCTTATTATTCGGTGATCAGTCCGGAGGGATGTGCGGCGATCCTGTGGAAGCACCGCAAGCACGCGCCCGAGGCGGCCGAGGCGATGAAATTGGTGGCACCCGATCTCAAGGATCTGGGATTGATCGACGGGGTGATCGACGAGCCGGAGGGTGGTGCGCACCGGGATCCGGAGGCGGCGGCGCGGGCTTTGGGAGCGGCGGTGGTCGGGCAACTCGACGAGTTGGTGAAGTTGCCGGTCGGGGATCTGCTCGAGCAGCGGTACGCGAAGTTCCGGCGTTTCGGTGAGTGGACGGAAGGCGGAGCCTGAAGGGGTCGGCGCGGGGGCGCCGCCGCGGCTCAAAGCGGGTCGGCGAAGCGGCGCGGTTCTTGCTCGTCGCCATCCAGCGCGGCGAGCCAGGCGACCGCACTGCGCGCGGATCCCGGCGGGGTCCAGTCGGGCCGGATGTCGACGAGCGGCCGCAGGACGAATTTTCGCTCCAACATCCTCGGATGCGGAATGGTGAGCGACTCCGAGCACACCGTTTCATCTCCGAAGTAGAGCAGGTCGGCATCGAGCGGTCGCGGCAGGTTGCGTTCGGTGGCGCGCATGCGGCCCAGCGTGATTTCGATCGACCGGAGCAATGAGAACAGCGCCGCGTGATCGCCGGAGCATTCCATTTCCACCACCGTATTGAGGAAGGCGGGCGAGTCCGGCGGGCAGTCGCGCGGGTCGGTCTCGTAGACCGGCGCGGAGAGGAAGGAGGCGGGATCCGTGCAAGCGGCGCGCAGGGTGGTCACGGCGCTGCGGAGCAAGCCGAGGCGATCGCCGAGGTTGGATCCCAGCGCGATTCCGGCGCGGGGCATGATCAGTCCTCGAGGTTTTGCAGACTCGGGATGCCGGAGTTCACCGTCACCCGGTTATTTGCCTCGGCGACTTGGTCGGCGGGGATTACCAGCGGCCGCGGTGCGCCGAAGAGTTCGATCACATGGAATTTCCCGTCCGGTTGTTTTTGCAGGAGTTCGTCGGCGTGGCGGAGGCTGGTCACCTCCGTGCCGTTGATCTTGTCCACCGCCCTGCCCGCGAAACCGCCGAGCTCGCTGGTGACCGGATCGCTCTCGACGCGGGTAAGCACCACGATGTCGCGGTGTTTGCGGAACAATCCCTTGGACACATAGTCGGTGTAGAGCCTGCGCACCGTGACATCGGTGAAGCGCGAGGCGGCGAAGAGATTGGTATCAAGCGGTTGGAACACAAGGCCTGCGAAGACGACATAGCGGGGCTTCTTGCCGTAGTTGACCGCGTACATGCGCGACCACGGGATCGGTTTGAGGGTCAGTTCGGTATCGATCCACGATCCCTTGCGCCAGATCCGCAGCGGCACCTTGTCACCGGCGAATTTGCGTTCCACGATTTCGTTGAGGTCCACATTTTCGCCATCGATGGTCACCATTCCGGCCGAGTCCACGTCGTAGCCGTCCATGCCGGTGATCACATCCCCCGGCAGCAGGACGCCGTCCGCGCCGCTGGTGGGGATCACATTGCTGACGAGCACGCCTTTGGCGTTGTCGGCCAGTCCGAGTGCGGATCGCATCGCCGGGTTGTGGAGGGGGAAGTGGCTGATGCCCATGTCGACATACTCGTCGTACTTGCCGTCCTCCACGTCCTTGAGGAAGCGGCGCACGACCGGGGTGGGGATGATGTAGCCGGTGTTGTCCGCCTGGCGCAGTCCCTGGAAGGCCACTCCCACGACCTTGTCCCCCTGGAGCACGGGTCCGCCGGAGTTTCCCGGGTTGATCGCCGCATCGATCTGGATGGCGAGGTGCGAGTCGGCGCGGGGATGGGAGTAGGGCTGGAAGTCGATGCGCGAGACCACGCCGCGGGTGACCGAGAGACGATCGCCGCCGATGGGGTATCCGATCACGCGGACCTGCGATTCGAGTTGGGGCATGTCGCCGATTTCGAAGACCGGGAAGGATGCGAAGTCGGCGAAGTCCTCGACCTCGAGCAAGGCGAGGTCGCAATCGTGGGCGATGTGCACGATGCGGGCCGGGTACTTGCGCGGATTGCCGTAGACCGTGATGAGGATGCGCCGGCCGTTGGAGACGACATGGGCATTGGTCATGATGCGGTTTTTCCCGATGAGGAAACCGGTGCCGATGCCTCCGCTGAAGCGACCCGAGTTCCAGGGCGTCTGGTAGTCGGGCACTTGGGTGGCCACCTCGATGCGCAGGACCGAGCGGTAGACATCCGATGCCTTGGGGGGCGCCTCGCGGGCGGTGGAGAGGGCTGCGGTGGCGAGCAGGGCTAGGGGGAGGAGGCGGCGCATGGCGGAGCGGGATGGTAGGCGGGCGTGGGGGGCGGGCAATGGAAATGTGGGGAGGGACTTGCCGCTCCGGCCGCGGACCTGTATGGAAAGGGCATGGAGCATCATGTGTATTTCTGGCTGAAGGAGGAACGGAAGGGTGCGGGGGATCGGGCGCAATTTGAAACGGCGCTCGCGGGTCTTTGCGCGATCGGCGAGGTGGTTTCCGGCCGCTGGGGGGTTCCTGCGGCGGTGGAGGCGCGGCCGGTGGTGGATCTTTCCTGGGACTACGGGCTGAGTCTGGTGTTCGCGGATCTGGCCGGGCACGATCGCTATCAGGTGGTGCCGGAGCATGTGGCCTTCGTTGAGACCTACCGCTCGTGGTGGGAGCGGGTGTTGGTCATGGACCTCGCTTGATCCTGCCCGGTTGGTGTTGCGTGCGGAGAAGGTCCCGCAGGCTTTCCTTGAGGTCGGCCGGCCAGTCGAGGGCATCGGCCGCATCGGGTTCCGCCCATGCCGGGTCGAGGCGCGCGAGTTCCGCGATCAGCGCCGACGCACGGGGTTCTTGTCCGCATCTTGCGGCGGCGACGGCCATCAGGGCGGTGGCGTGTTCGATGGTGTCTTTCTCGAAACCGTTCCGCTGTCCTTCGGAAAGGAAGCGCAACGAAACATCCGGATATCCGGCGAGCAGGGCGATCCATCCCGCGCGGTGGGCGAAGGCGGAGTGGTCGGGAAAGCGGTGCATGCCGGTCTCGAGGATGTCCATGGCCTGCCGGGCGTCGGTGTTTTCGAATGCGGTGTAGGCTGCCTCGGCGTAGTCGTCGGGAAGGTGCGCGGCCTGCGGGGTTTCGGAGATGAGTTGCACCCATCGTTCGCGGGCCTTGGTGAAATCGCCCGCGGTTGTCAGTGCGGCGGCCTCGGCGCGGAGGCAGGGTGCGGGGTCGTGGCCCAGTTGGCGCGCGAGGGATGCGAGTGCGGCGGCATCGCGTGCGAAGTCTTTCGCCTCGGCCATGGCCATGGCCGCGGTGAGGCAGTCGTGAGCGTAGCGTGCTTTGCCGAGGCGCCGCATTGTGTCCGCTTCCTCAAGCTTGCCCAGAACGCGCTTCATATCCACGAGCGTGGGTTCGGGCGGCAGTGCCGTCTTCCTTCGCTCGGCGAGCATGTCTGCGCGCAGTTTGGCAAAGGCCGCGGTGAAGTCGGCCTGCTCCCAACCGATCCAGTCCTCGGCGGCGCGCAGTTCCGAGTCGGCCGGGACTTCTCCGTTCCAGAGTTCCATCGCGGTGGCGGTGTCGCCGCGCAGCCACGCGAGGCGCGCCCTGGCGAGCTTGAGCAGCGAGGGGGGAAGCCCGTTGGCACGTTGCAGGCAGGAACCGATCCACTCCGGACGCTCTGCCGCGAGGGCGAGTTGCAGGTTGAGCGCCGCCGCGGCACCCGAAGCGCCGGCGGCCCCGATCCATTTCGCGACAGCCTCCCGGTTTCCTTCGCGGAAGTCCCGCTCGCGTTCCTCGGAGGCGCGCACCGTTTCACAGACCTCGATTCTGCGCAGCAGCGGGGCGAGCGCCTGCGATCCGGTTTCCCGCGGGTGAAGACCGCCGGCCACCTCCCGCCACGACCGCATCGGAATCCCCGCGAAATCCCCGGCTTCCGCAGCTTCGCCGGGAGCAGTCAGCAGGGCAATGCGCTGCGCGGGCGCGATCGATTCGATCCTTCCCGCATCATCCAC
>CAZMUK010000081.1:0-12634 GCA_964569415.1 uncultured Luteolibacter sp.
CGGCGGAAAGGACGGCGGCTTTGTGATCCTGAGCTGCGACTACTCGCAGATCGAACTGCGGATCATGGCGGCAATGGCGGGCGATGCCACCATGGCGGAGGCTTTCCGCACCGGAACCGACATCCACGCCGTGACGGCCGCCAAAGTGTTCGGGGTGGCCTTGGACGAGGTGACCACGGAAATGCGGCGCACCGCGAAGATGGTGAACTTCGGCATCATATACGGGATTTCCGCCTTCGGTCTGAGCCAGCGCCTCGGCATCCCGCGCACCGAGGCGGCCGCGGTGATCGACGCGTATTTCCGCGAGTACCCGGCGATCCGCCGCTTCATGGAGGAGACGGTCGCCGAGGCGCGCCGCAGCGGCTACGCGCAAACCATCGCCGGCAGGAGACGGAGCTTCCCGGACCTGCACTCCGCCAACCAGACGGTGCGCGGCAACGCCGAACGCGCGGCAGTGAACATGCCCGTGCAGGGATCCGCAGCGGACATGATCAAGCTGGCGATGATCCAAATCGACGCAATGCTCCGGGAAAAACCGTATCGCACCAAAATGCTTCTTCAGGTGCATGACGAACTGGTCTTCGATCTCGCGGCGGATGAGGAAAAGGAGCTGGTACCGCGCATTCTCGGGATCATGCGCACCGCACTGCCGCTGCCCGGCGAAGTACCGGTGGAAGTGGAGTACGGCACCGGCCCGGACTGGCTCGCGGCACATTGAGCCGCATCGAGCCGGATGCCCGCGCGATCCGCTCAGGCCGGAGCGGTGGCCATGGAGCGCAACTCGTCCACACAGCGCACGACCTTGGCCGGGTCCACCTCGTGGAGATCGATGCCGCGGCCGATGCCGCCGAGCATCATCACGGTGAGCGGTCCGCCGAGGTGCTCGCGGAATTCGTCGAGTCCGGAAAGAACGCGCGGCGCACCCGTTTCATCGCGCTCTCCGAGAGCTGGATGGAAGATCGGCAATTGCAGTGCGGCGAGCAGTCGCGGCACGCGAAGCGCCTCGTCCCGCGCGAGCAGCCCTGCCGCAGCGGAGTACAGGGAGTCGAGCGCCACGCCCACCGCCACCGCATGAGCGTGGGACAAGCGGTGCGCGGTGAGGGATTCGAGCTTGTGCGCCGCCCAATGGCCGAAGTCGAGCGGCCGGCTGGAGCCGGTTTCAAAGGGATCTCCGCCCTCGGCGATGTGGCGCGCGTGCAACAGCGCGGATTGCTCGACGCAGGTCTCCAACGCATCGCGCTCGAGCGCGGCGAGGCTTGATGCCCGCTCCTCCATCCACACGAAGAAATCCGCATCCTTCACCACCGCCACTTTCACGGCCTCCGACAATCCGGCGCGCCGGATCTGCTCCGGCTGGGTGTGCAGCAGCGAGAGATCATTGACCACCGCGTAAGGGACGGCGAAGGCACCGATCCAGTTCTTCTTGCCGAAGGCGTTGATCGCGCATTTGACGCCCACCCCGCTGTCGGCCTGCGCAAGGGTGGTGGAGGGCAAGCGAAGCAGGCGCACGCCGCGATGCGCGGTGGCGGCCGCGAAGCCGACCGCATCAAGAAAGGCCCCGCCTCCCACCGCGAGCAGGTAGGAATGACGATCGAGGTGCGCCGCATCGATCCTGCGCCAGACATCCCGCACGAGATGCTCGTCAGCCTTGACCTCCTCCCCGCCCGGCAGGACCGCCACCGCAGCGGGGTCGTACCCGGCCGCCGCCAGGAAAATCCGCGCCTGCTCCACGAGTCCGGGCACGGACCCGGCGACCGATTGCTCGATCAATACCAGCACCTTGCCGCCGCCCCCCTCGGCCAAGATGCTCTCCAGCACCGGGTTTTCCGGGGAAAAAGCGCCGCGGGTAAAGACCACGCGATGGGTATGCATCACCGGAATCTGGAAATCATGACGGGACATCGGTGCCCGGAAGGGATAGATGGTCCCGGTCCGCCGCGCCACGAATTCTTCCGCCTTTCTCCATGGACCCATCCGAGATCCTCTTCGAAACGCCTTGGTTGCAGGTACGCCGCACCGGTCATTGGGACTTTGTGGTGCGCCCGCAGTCGGACCGCTGCGTCGGAGTACTGGCAATCACCGATGCCGGTGAAATCGTGCTCGTCGAACAGTTCCGCCACCCATTGGGGCGCGCGGCGGTGGAACTGCCTGCCGGGATCGTCGGCGATGAGGAGGAGCACCGCGGCGAATCGCTCGAGACCACCGCCGCCCGCGAATTGCTGGAGGAAACCGGCTTCTGCGCCGCACGCATGTCCCCGCTCCTCGAAAGCCCCACCTCGGCAGGCCTCACCTCGGAATGGGTGCACCTGTTTCTCGCCGAGGGCCTGAGCCGCAAACACGCGGGCGGAGGCACGGCCGCCGAGCGCATCACAGTGCATTGCGTACCCCTGACCGGTCTCGATTACTGGTTGGATGAACAGCGCCGCGTGGGCAAGGCGGTGGATTTCAAGATCCTTGCTGCCTTGCGCGCCGCCGGGAAATAACCGGGAAATCGGGCCCGATCCGCACAAATCCGGATGACGAAGGCGCTTTGCCGCGTAAGAGTCCCATCCTCCTCTTCCACCACGCCATGAAAACCCGCTTCCCATGGACCCTTGCCGCCCTCGCGGCCTTTGCCGCCGCCGGTGGTTTCCTCGTCGGCCGGATCTCGAAGCCGGATGCGCCCGCCACGGCACGCGATGCAGAGGAGGCAGCCGAGGCGTCGGTGCGCCGCAGCGGTACCGGGCGCGAGGGCGCGGATCGCATGGTTTCCACGGACCGCAAGGAGCGCGGTTCTTCCCGCCGAACGGGTTCTTCCTCCCAAGGCGCGGATGCTGCTACCCGCCGCCTCGAGCGGATGCAGGACATCGTGATGAGCGAGGACCCGGTGGAACGCGTGCGCTCGCTCACCGACCTGCTCGCGACGGTGGCCCCCTCGGAATTCACGGCACTCGTGGAACAATTCTCCGACATGGGGATCGGCGACATCCGCCGCGGCGAATATGCGATGATCCTCGCGGCGTGGGCAAAGGTGGATCCGGTGGCGGCTCTCTCCCATGTGCAGGAAACCGGCGGAGAACGCTTCGCGAGCAATACAGTCCTGGCAACCTGGGCATCGAACGATCCCGCATCGGCACTGCGCTGGGCGGAGGCCAACCACTCGGGCGATGCCCCCAACCCCCATCTCGCCGGCATCATCCGCGGATTGGCTGCCACGGATTTTCCCCAAGCGGAGTCGCTCCTGCGGGGCATGCCACGCAGCGTGGAACGCGCCGAAGCACTCGACGGATTCCTGCCCCACCTGCTTGCAAAGGGAACGGACGCTGCCAAGGCCTGGACCGACGGACTCGACGATGCCTCCCTGAAAAACGGGACCATGATGCGCCTGGCCGAACGACTCGCGCGGGTGGATCCGCCGGGAACGGTCTCATGGTTGCTGACGAATCCAAGTGAGGCCACCGATCGCAGCATGGACGATGTCTACCGCATCTGGGCCGGCAAGGACCAGAAAGCCGCCCTTGAATCGCTCGACACCTTGCCCGCCGGCGAACCGCGCGGCGACGCCCTGCGCGGATTGGTCACCAGCATGGCCCGCAGGGACCCTGCGGAGGCCGTGGGCCTGATGGACCGCTACCCGACCGAACTCAACGATCGCACGGTGCAATCGTTCATCTGGCATTCCTTCGACAAGGATCCGGGCATCGCCCTCGACCAAGCGGCGCGGCTCACCGATCAAGGATCGCGCGAACGCATGTACCGCCGCGGACTCGGCGCGTGGATGGACCGGGACGCGGCCGCCGCCTCCTCGTGGATGACCCGCAATTCCTCCGCGCTGCCGCAGTCGGTGATCGATCATGTGAACCGCCGCAGCCAGCGGCAGTGAAACGCTCCGGCTTGACGGGGACATGATCCGTGGCAGTCTCTGCGCCGTGAGGATGACACCCGTTTCCCGCGCGATTGCCGCCTCTGTTTGCGCGACAAGCCTGCTTTTCCTTTCGTCCTGCGAACTCACAGGACCGCGCAAATCGGGATACATGGCCGGCGTGGGACCCATCAACCGCCAGGTTTCCAATGGTCCGCACCATCCGCCCCCGGCCATCCCTGACTCGGTCTCTTTCTGGGATGGCGACGGCACCATCGGCGACCCGGTCATCCGCATCAACCGCAGCCAGCAAAAGGCGTTCTTCTACAAGGGCGGAGTGCTCGTCGGCGTGTCGAAGATCTCCAGCGGCAGCGAGGACCACGCCACTCCGCCGGGCCGCTACCGCATCACCCAGAAAAGCAAGGACCACAAGTCGTCCATCTACGGGGTGTTCAAGGACAAGGCCACCGGTGCGATGATCAACGACAATGTCGACATCCGCGTCGACAAGGTCCCGCCGGGAGCGGTCTATTATCCGGCACCGATGCCCAACTTCATGAGGTTCGCCGGCGGGATCGGGATGCACACCGGCTACCTGCCGGGCTACGCGGCCTCCCACGGTTGCATCCGCATGCCACACCACATGTCGGAGAAATTCTTCGAGAATGTCTCGGTGGGAACTCCGGTGATCGTGGAATGAGCGATACCTTTCCGCTGCTGCCCGACGCGGCCACCACGCTGGAGATCAGCCCATGGGCGGTGGCGCGCTGGCACCGCTTGCCCGCGGAGGAACGCCCGCTGCTGGTGGACTGCCGCGAAGAGGAGGAACTGGCGGTCTGCGCGATCGACGGATGCGAGTGGATCCGGCTCGGGGACTTCCCTTCCTCGCTGCCGCGCCTGCGCGCCGCGGCCGGCCGCGGAATCGTGGTCTACTGCCACCACGGGATGCGCTCGCAACGCGCAGCGGAATTCCTGCGCGCCCACGGCGTGGAAGCCGCCTTCTCGATGAGCGGAGGCATCGCGATGTGGGCGGATACGGTCGATCCGTCGATGTCTAAATATTGATATCAAAAGATATCAAATCATCTCCCGCCGCCCGGTGCGGGGGAGCCGTCCGCCCGCCAGTCGTCGTCGGCGATCGGCAGGCGCCGCGGGCGGGGGAGAGGAATGCCCTCGCCGCCGTCGCCGAGGTCGAGGCTGTCGAGCACATTGGTGCGGCGACGCACGAGACCAGGATGGGTGTCGGTGGCGGCAAAGGAGGGAAGCTCGGTGTGATAGGGATCGTCCCCCAGCAGCACCGGTGCCTTGGGGCGGATCGGCACGGTGTCGAGCGCGGGGAGGTTGCGCAGGGCGTTGCCGGGCAGGGTGGACTCGGGGGAGAGCCCGGAGTGCAGGGCGCAATACCCGGTCTCGCCAGTGCCGCGGCGGAAGTACTCGTTGACCGCTGTGGGTCGGGAGCGGACCACCCCGGTGGCGGGGTCCTCGCTGTACTCGTGGCAGAAGCGCGTGGCACGCTGGCCGGTGCTGGCGCAGACGGCCATTTCCACCACATCGTCGGGAGGGTTGAGCCCGCCTCCGGAAAACGAAGGTGCCGCCGCGTTCATCGCCGCCTGCCACACGGGAAGGGCCAGGTCCCTGCTGAAGGCCCCGGGATAAATCGGCGGCCCCGGACTCAGGAAACCGGTCCACACGCCGCAAGTGACGCGCGCGTTGTAACCGACGAACCAGCAGTCGCTGAAATCATGGGTGCTGCCGCCTTTGCCGGCACCGGGGAAAGGTTTCTCGACGAGACCCTCCAAGGCACCGCGCGAACTGCCGCGATAGAGGGAACCGGCCATCATGCTGTGCACCTGCCAGGCGGTGGCACTGCTCACCACGCGGTCGGCTGGTGCGGTGGGCGAGGGCCTGCGGTAGACAATCCGGCCCGTCGCGTCGTCAATGCGGTCGATGTACACCGGGTCGGCCGGACCCAATCGACCACCGAGCGCGAAGGTCGACATCGCCCGCAGCACTTGTCGCAGCGAGACCTCCTCGAAGCCCACGGAGACGCGCCGCAACAACTCGGCCTTGCCGAGGGGCAGGCCGAAGGCGGATGCGCTTTCCATCACCCGCCGCAGGCCGACCATGTCGCCGAAGCGGACGGTGGCGCCGATCTTCGATTGCTCGAGCGCCTCGCGCGCAGTGATCCGCCCGCGGTACACGGGCTCGGCCACCTCCATGCCCCATTCGCCGAGAATGCCCTCGCGCCCGCCGATCATCACCGCCCGGTTGTCCATCGCCTCGTCATCCACCATGGTCGCAGGCGTCAGTCCGGCCTCGAGCCCGGCGGCATACACGAAGGGAAAAAAGGCGGTGCCAAGCGGTCGCCTGCCCAGCTCGATGAAATCATAGGGAACCTTGGCGTAGTCCCGCCCACCGACATGGACCAGCACCTCGCCGCTCTGGTGGTCGACCATCAAACAGGCGCCTTGCAGGAAATCGGTCGCGGCCGCGTCTCCGCGCCGCAGGGCCTCGGCATGGCGCAGCCGCGTGTACCCGGGCCGCGTCTCGGCGTTGTCGAGCGCCCGCCGCAGGGCCTGCTCGGCGGCGTCCTGCGCCTCCTTGAGGATGGTGGTGCGGATCACCAGACCTCCTGAAGCCAGCGCATCCTCGCCCAGGGCCTTGGCCGCCGCATCCGCGATCCGCTCGTACAGGTGGGTGGTGCCGCGCCGCAGCGGTTTGGGGTCGAGCACCAGCGGCATCGATTGCAGGCGCTTGGTCTCGGCGGCGTCGAGGAAGCCCTCCTCCTTCATCCGCGCGAGGACATAGTCGCGCCCGTCGCGGTTCGAGGCGGGGTTGTTGAGCGGCGAGCGGCCGGTGGGATTCTTGATCAAGGTCACCAGCGACGCGCACTCGGCGGTGTTGAGCTGCCGCGGCTCTTTCCCGAAGTACCCGAGCGATGCGGAGCGGATTCCGTGGAAGCCGCTGCCGAAATAAATCCGGTTGAGGTAGAACTCGAGGATCTGTTCCTTCGAGTAGCGCTGCTCGATGCGCCGCGCGAGGAACATCTCCACCAGTTTGCGCTCGATGGTGCCCTCGCCACGAAGCTTGGCCTCTTCCTTGAGATTGTAGGCGTTGCGCGCGAGTTGTTGGGTGATCGTGCTGCCGCCCTGCGAGCTTCCCTCGGCGGTGAACTTCAGGGCGCGCAGAGTACCGATGACATCCACGCCGCGGTGCTTGAGGAACCGCGAGTCCTCGCCGGCGCGCAACGCCTGGAGGAAATTTTCCGGCACCTCCGCGATCGGGATGATGCTGCGGTTCTGCACGAAAATCCGCCCGATCTCGCGGCCACCGCGGTCGAGAATGACGCTCGGAACCTCGAGGTCGTTGATCCGCTCGAGATCGTAGCCCGCGGCACGCGCACGGAATTCACGGGTGCGGGACTCCACCACCAACCCTCCCACGATGGCGGCCGCCAGCAGGAGGAGCGCCGACCAGACCCAGAAGGCTTTCTTCTTGAGAAACCGCGGGATCCAGCCCTTCCTGCGGGGGATGTTGCGAGCTTCCGGCATGTCTGGCGACCAATCCCCCGCCGACCGCGGCGGGGACTGCCGGAATTCCTACCCGATCGACGCTTCCCCCGCAACCACGGGTTTGACCCGGGAACTGGCCGCCCGCATCGCCCGCGACGGACCGCTGCGCTTCGGGGATTTCATGGAGGCCGCCCTCTACCACCCGCAACACGGCTACTACGCGCAACCCACGACCTCGATCGGGCGCTCGGGGGATTTCTTCACCAGCGTGAGCACGGGCCCGCTTTTCGGCCAATTGCTGGCGGCCCGATTCCTCAAGGATTTCGAAACCCTGGGCCGACCCTCCCGTTGGCGCGTCACCGAATGCGGAGCTCATGACGGAACCCTCGCCGGAGATGTGCTGGAGGCGATCTGCAATGCCGATCCCTCCGCCTACGATGCCCTCGAGTACGCGGTGGTGGAACCCCTCGCGACGCTGCGCGAACGCCAACAGAGCAAACTCGCCTCCTTCGGAAAAAGGGTGCGGATCACCAGTGATCCCGCTGCGCTCGCCCAGGAACCGCTGCCGGGGTTGGTGTTCGGAAACGAGGTGCTCGACGCGCTTCCCTTCGATGTGTTGGTCGCTGAGGAAGGATCATGGAAGGAACAACGCGTCTCTTGGCACGAGCGCGATGGCTTCCGCTGGGAACGCTGCGCGATCACCGAACCCGCACTCGCCGGGGCCGCCGCCGACTTGCCATGCCTGCCCGACGGAACCCGCGTGGAATGGAGATGCGGAATGGAGGAGTTCCTTCGTGCGATGCGGCAGACCGTGCGCGATCCGCTCATGATCTGGATCGATTACGGCTTCGCCGCCGCCGACCTTCTCGCACCCGGCCGCAGCGAGGGAACCATGCGCGTCTTTTCCCGCCACCGCGCCTCGGAGGACCCGCTGGCGGACCCCGGCCGTCACGACATCACCGCCCATGTGGATTTCACCGCCGTCGCACGTGCGGCGATGCGGATCGGTGGAACAGCGACCGACTTTCGCAGCCAAGGATCGTGGCTGACCGGACTCGCGGGCCCTTGGCTCGCCGCACGCGAGGGCCGGGCCGATCCCGCTGCTGCACGACAGTTCCAAACACTCACTCATCCCGCCCATCTCGGCTCGCGCTTTCATGTGATCGAGCTTTCCTGGCGCACCGGTTCCTCCGCTGCTGACGCTGCCGATGCAACCACCCTCGAGCAGCGTCTCTTCGCCCCGGTCGACGGATGAACGCCGCAATAGTTCGCCCGGCCTTGCCGGATCGGGAACGATCGGCAATGATCTTCCCGCAAACCACTCTTCCGCGCCGGGATGGCGGAATTGGCAGACGCGCTGGATTTAGGATCCGGTATCGAAAGATGTGCAGGTTCGACCCCTGTTCCCGGCACCTCCGCCCCCCAGAGAGGCCGTTCCGCTTCGTTCGCCGGGCCTCCTTGACATTTCCGGAGAAAATGATATGAAAATGATCAAGCGCCGGACCGTTGCCGGGGAATGCCCTGATCCGCAGGAGCATGCTTTCCCGTGTGGCCGGTGGCGAATCGGAAACAATTGTCATGGGTTGCGGGCGTGTCCTCCTCTGCATCATCCTTCCGCCGCTTGCGGTGTTGGATAAAGGCTGCGGGTCAGTCGTGCTCGTCACCCTGCTGACGATTGCAGGGTGGGTGCCGGGCGCGATCGCCGCCCTCATCGTCTGCTCGCGCAACGAAAGGTGACGCGGTCCGGATCCCCGAGACACCCATTCGGAGCAGACCCGCTTCACCGCGGGGGCCCACCTGTGGATTGGCGGTCGGTGCGATCCTTAGGTGGCCACCATCGCTCGTGCGTTGGTGGGGTTTCACTGGCAGCGCAATGTGCTGCGCCGTCCATCATCTCCCGCACTGCCGCAAACCGACCACCGAAGCCCAGGCCCCGGAACCTGGAAGCGGTGGGTCCGGCAGTATCGTTTAGCGGATTCCCGGTGGGCGTTCGCTGGCGCGGCGGGTGGCGGATTTTTGTTGTGAGACCGCTTTGGGATCGTAAGGGAGGCTGTTGGTGACGCGGACGGTGCCGTCGGCGGAGGCGGCGAGCATCGGGTCGCCCATGGCCGGGCGTTTGTGGATTTTGCGGTCGATGAGTCGGCCATCGGTATCCACCACGGCGTGCACCCACATGGTGGGGGTGGCGATGAACAGCGTGTGCATGCGTTGTGCTTTGTCGACCATTGCCTGGGGGCGGCGGATTGCGAGGAACTCGGCAAGCGCGATGGTATGGAGCGTCTGGCCGCTGCGGCCATCGGCCACCTGGGCGTAGAGCATCGTTTTCGAGTCGCCTGCGAAGCGCAGCAGACGGTATTCGCGGATGGCCCGGCTGCCGGGGACGCCGACGCGTTGGGTCCACTGGCGCAGGCCGGTGGCGAGATTGAAGAAGACCCGGTTGCTGGTGGTTCCTTCGTCGGTGCCGCCGGGGCTGCGGATCACGACATTGGCCGAGTAATTCTGCGATTGGTCGATGCGGAAGAGCGATGCGATGTCGATTTCCCGCGAGAGGGTTTGCCCGGTCTCGATTTTCATCGGGCCGAAGAGACGGTTGGCGCGAGGGCTGACCAGGTTGCCCGTGTTGTCACGCACGATCACGGTGAGCCATTGTTGGCGTCCGTCGCTTGCGAAGAGCAGCGGGCGTCCGGCGTGGTTGGTGACGGTGAGGATGGCCCGGACCGGTTCGCCTTCGAGGTGGAGTTTTTTATTGAGTTTGAGGGTGGCGACGATTTGGGCCTGTGCCTGGTCGCTGAGAGCTGCCGCCAGCAGGAGAGCGCTGGAAAGGATGCTGGTGAACACGCGCCTCATCGTGAGGGGAGGCTATGGGGCATCCGCGTCCCCGTCAACCGTGCGCGTCCGGTGCTGGTCTTGTCATGCCCGCCGTTTTCTCATCCGCCTCGGGTTTGCGTGGCGAGGGCGGGCTGGGCGGCGTGTTGGGGAGGATGGGTTCCACGGCTTGGGAGAGGACCCAGCCGCGGGTTTTGCCGGCGAGGGACACGTAGCACCAGTCGCCGCTGCTGCGGATGATTTCGCAGAGGGTGCCGGGAGGAGCCTCGATGACTTCCGGGGAGGTGCGGGAGGCGTCCGCATGGAGGATTGTGTCCGGGGTGACCACCACTGCTTGATGTTCGAGGCTCGCGAAGCGCGCGTCGTTGGGGAAGTGCCGCCATCCGAGGGCGCCGATGGTGGCGAGGAGGGGTCCGGCTGCCAGAGCAGCCACCGCGAGGGTGCGGATCGTGGCACCGGGGCGGGAGGCGGGGAAGGCCAGCAGGGCGAGGACGCAGAGCCAGAGACCGCCGCCGAGCAGGTTTTGCCAAGCCGGGAGCGGGACGCGGGCGATCATCGTTTGGTAGTCGGGGCGCTTGATGGTGATGGAGCCGTACTTGCGTTCGAGGAAGCGCAGGTTTTGGAGTGCCTCCGCGTGGTCCGGAACGCGAGCGATCGCGCGGCGGTAGTAGAGAGCCGCGTGGCCGGGTTGGTTCATGCGATAGCAGGCGTTGCCGATATTGTAGAGGGTATCGGCCGGGAGGGACTCGTAGGGCGCGGCCGCCAACCAGAGGGCGACGGCCTCGGGATAGCGTGCGGCGGCGTAGGCCGCGTGGGCGGACCGGGTTGTTCCGTTTGCGGGTTCGTTTGCGCGTGCGGTTGGCGGGAAAAGAACGGTGCTTGCCGCGAGCAGCGGCAAGGCCGCTTTGCGCAGGATGCGCAGGATCTCCGAGCGGCGTTTCGGGGGGACGCTTGCGCGTGCATTCGCATCGGGCCCGAAGCACAGGGAGTCGCGTTGGGCGAGGATGCCCGAAACCGCTTCATCCTGCGTTCCGCCGAGGTGTTGTTCCGCGAAGCGTCCGGCCGCCATCAGGAAATCGCGGTCGGGCCCGGCGGAGGTGCGTGTGAGGAGGCGCAGGTCGCGCTTGCGTCGGATTCGTTCCGGGTCTTGGCGGAGTCGGGGTGCGAGTCGCATCCACGCGGCCTTGAGCAGCAAAGCGACGGCCAGCATGGCGCCGATCCAGTGGATGAGGTGTCGGGGCCAGCGGAATGCGGGCGGGGTTGCCGGCGAGGCGTCGGAGAGCAGGCCGAGGATATCGGTCATTCGTTCCACCGGGACGGTCGCGGCGTTCGGCGGGGCGAGTTGGGTTGCCGCGGGAGGGGGTGCTGGTTTCATTCGCAGCGGGATGGGAGCTGTTTCCACCGATTCGTAGCGGGCCGTTGCCGGATCGAAGAAGACCAGGCGGAACGGAGGGAGAGAGCTCTTCATTCCAATCGGGCGCAGGAACTGGCGGAAGATCGTGGTGCCGTCGGTTTCCCCGCGGGTGTCATCGCGCGGCAGAGCGGATGCCTCGTAGAGTTTCCAGTCCTTTGCATCCACCGGGCGTGGTGCTTTGATTGTATCGATGTTGCCGCGGCCGGTCACCTTGATTTCCACAGCGAGCGGGTCTCCTTCGGTCACCTCGGTCGTTTCTGCAGCGGCGCTGATTTCGAAAGAGCCTACCGCGTTGTCGAAGCCCGGCGCGCGGGGCAAGGGCAGAGGCCGGCAATCCATCGTCCGTTTCGGAATCGCGAGGTTTACCTCCGAGGCCACGCGGCGGAGCAGGCCGTCCATCACCACCTCGGTAAGGATCAGGCGGAGTTTCGCGGGGCCGATCGCCACCTCGCCGGCGCGGGTGGGGGTGAGGGTGCCCGGGTAGGATGCCGAGAGGAAGGGGGAGCCCTGCAGCATTGCTTCGCCGCGCATGGCCGATGCCTGCAGTCGCCATGCCGTGATGCCGTCGCGTTCGAAGTCCGGGATGCCCCAGTCCCGGACGAAGAGGTCGCGCGGAACGAACAGTTTGATTTCCACCGGCACGGTCTCTCCCTCGAAGGGGCGGTCGTTCATGACCTGGAACGCACACGCGTAGCGAAAGCGCAGGCCGCGCGACTCCGTCTGCGCCCAAGTGAGTTGTTCCGGATCAAAGACGCGGAACCGGGTTGGTCGGGTGCTCAGTTCCCCTGCATCGGTGCGGACCTTCACCGCGGGGATCTCGTGATCGCCGGGTTGGAACCCCGAGAGCAGGAACTCGAAGACATAGTCGATCCCTCCGCGCGGCGAGCGGCGGGTGGAGACCGCGTTTGAGGCCCGGCGGATCTGGAAATCCCGGCTCTCGGGAAATTCCGGCATGGCGAGCGGCCGTGCGTCCGAGACCGTGAGTTCGAGGAGTGCCCGTTCGCCGCGGACGAGGAAGCGCGACGAACTGCGGAGGCTTGC
>CAZMUK010000082.1:0-12569 GCA_964569415.1 uncultured Luteolibacter sp.
AGATCGCGGAAACCAACGGCCTCTCGAGCGCGCTGCATCCGCCCAACAAGTGGGCCTATGCCGAGAAGCATCTGGCCAACATCCTGCCGCTGGTCTACGGGGTGCCCTATGTGGCTCCGAAGAAGCTGACAACTCCCTGAGGCATACTTCGATTCAACCGAACCCTGCGGGGCGCGTCTTTTGCGAGGCGCGCCCCGCTTGCGTTTTCCCCTCCGCCGGTTCGCCCGGTGCTCCGGCGGCATCTCATCCGGGCCGTGTGCCTCCGTCCGCGCCGGTGATCTCCGCGTCGAGCACGCCGACGAACGGCAGGTTGCGGTACTTGCCTTGGTAGTCGAGGCCGTAACCGACGACGAACTCGTCGCCGATCGCGAAGCCGACATGGTCGGCCTCTTGCAGCCCGTCGCGTTCCCGTTCCTTGGCGAGCAACACCGCGGTGTGCACGGCCGCGGCACCCGCCTCGCGCAGTCTTCGGGATACCGCCTGCAAGGTCCGTCCGGTGTCGAGGATGTCGTCGAGGAGCAGCACATGCCTGCCCGCGACCTCCGGAAACCGCACATCGTGAAAGTCCACGGTGCCGCAACTGGAGGTTCCTCCATGATAACTGGAGACACTCAGGCATTCGATTTCCAAGACCCGCGGCACCCGCCGCAACAGGTCGGCCGCAAATACCATCGCCCCTTTCAACAGCACCACCACCACCATCGGCCCGGCGGGGAAATCGCGCTCGATTTCCGCAGCCATCGCGTCGAGGCGCCGACCGATCACCTCTTCATCGATCAAGACCCGCCCGATGTCCCCGCGCATGCTGGCGAGGGTATCCCGCGAGGGGCCTTCGTCCAGAACAAGCCCGACTCAGGGATCGCGGCGGATCCGCAGCACCTTTTCCCCCTCGAGACAGGAGTCGAGCCGATCGCGTGCCAGCAATTCAAGATAGGCCGGATCCTCCCGCAGGGCGCGCAGTTCAATCGCGCGGTGCTCGCGCTCGGCCTGGACTTGCCGCTCCAGTTCCTCGGCCGTCACCTGCTGACGCTCGAGTTCGCGGATCACCCGGTCCTGCGGATAGGAGGCAGCGAATACCGCGAAACCCGCCGATGCGAGGAAGACGACAAACGAAGAGCGCCATGCCACGCCAATGATCCGCGTGCGGGCCTGCAAGCGCTGCAAACCGGGATTGGATGACACGATCTTCCCCATCCGCGGACCCAGCAATCGGAAGTCGGGGACAAATGTCAAGGAAAGTTGGATATTCCGGGCTGCCGAATCACCTGCCACCGCGGCGACCGGTCGGCCTCAGCCGCGCGCCGCACGGCGCAAGCGCTCCACGCGGTCCAGCGCCGCCCCCTCGTCGATGAGCCGGCGCGCGAGATCCAGTGCCGCAGCCATGTCCCCGGCGAGCCCGGCACAGGTGATTGCCGCCGCGGCATTGAGCAGGACCATGTCGCGCTTCGGCCCTCGTTCGTGGCCGCCGAGGATGTCCTCGAGCAGGCGCGCGTTGTACGCCGCATCGCCCCCTTTCAGCGCGGCCACCTCACACAGGCCGATCCCGAAATCGCGCGGATGGATTTCGAAGCCCTCGCCTCCGCTTCCTGCAGGCCAGACCTGCGTGGGACCCATCAGGCTCACCTCATCCACCGGCAGACCCTCCGCGGTGAGGCCTTGCACGACCCAAGCGTTGCGTCGGCCCAGCCTCGCGAGGATATCGGCGAACACCGGGCCGAGGCCGGGTCCGGAGACCCCCACCAACTGGCATTCCGGCCGCGCGGGGTTCATCAGCGGGCCGATGAGGTTGAACAGGGTCCGCACGCCGCGTTCGGCGAGTTGCTTGCGAACCGGGGCAACCGCCTTGAATGCGGGATGGTAGGACGGCGCGAAAAGAAACCCGACCCCCGCCTGCTCGAGACAGCGCCGGAAGCCTTCCGGCGGAAGGTCGAGGGGGATGCCGATGGCTTCGAGCACATCCGCGCCGCCGCTCTTTGAGGTGATGCCGCGGTTGCCGTGCTTGACCACTACCGCGCCCGCGGCCGCTGCAACGAACATGGCCGTGGTCGAGACATTGAAGAGATCGAGCTTGTCGCCGCCCGTGCCGCACACATCGAGCAACGGACCCGCCGCGCGGAATCCTTCCATCCCGGGATCCACGGCGTGCTTCAGAAACACCCGGACGAACCCGGCGATCTCCGCAGGACTCTCGCCCTTCCGCGCCAAGGCCTCGAGCAGCTCGGCCTTGCGCGCATCCTCCTCTCCCGGATCCAGCAACCGCGCCGCCGCCTCCGCCACCTGCGTGTCATCCAGATCCCGACCCTCCCGCAACCCGGCAATCAGTCCGTCCATGGCCCCAGCCTGCACCACCACACCCGCCCGCGCCAGAGCGATGACAGCCGACCCGGAAAGGATTCGGGAAATATTTATTTGCCAGCAACACTGTCTGCTGTAAATCTATCCGCATGAGTCGGTCCACCCGCCCCTCCGCCATCCGGTACGAGAACCTGCAGACCCTCGCGGACGCTGTGAACAGCTGGTGTTCCGCGCAGGGGTTGGTCCCTGCGAGCGGCCAGGCCGCCGAGCTGCTTTCGGAGCGGAGCCTGCGCTACTACCGGACGCTGGGCCTGCTCGACGGGCCGGCGGGCGGCGGCGGGGCGTACGGGGAGAGGCACTTCCTCCAAATCGCCGCGATCCGCGCGCTGCAATCGCACGGCATGCCTCTGCGGCGCATCCAGGAACTGCTCTACGGCCGCGACAACGAGAATCTCCGCGCCCTGCTCTCGCGGGCGAAGAACGAGCACCAACCGGTGGCTACCCTCCCGCCCTTTGCCGCCGAATCGTGGAACATCATCCCGCTCGAGGGATCCTTTGCCCTCATTGGCCGCGACGGCGCGCGACCCACCGCCGCACAAGTGGCCGCCATCAACCGCGTCCTAAGACAGAAAACCCGCTGCAAACCATGAACACCCGCGATACCCGTCTCCAAACCCCGACCGAATCCATCGGCCTCGAAGCCTGGCTGGAAAACACCCGCGTCATCCTGCCGCTGCGCGGCCTCGATGTCCGCGCCGACATCGCTGCCGGCTTCGCGGATGTGGAGATCGACCAACTCTTCACCCAGGACAACGCACAGGCGCTGGATTTCCGCTTCCTGTTTCCGCTGCCGGCGGATGCGGCGGCCTATCGCTGCGAGATGCATGTCAACGGCCGCATCGTGGCGGCAAAGGTTGAGCAACGCGACAAAGCGATCCGGATGTTCCGCGAAGCCAAGGCGGCAGGCAACCGCGCGGCCCTCACCGAGTGCGAACGCGACAACCTGTTTACGCTCCAACTCGGCAATCTGCAACCAGGAGACGAGGTGCTGATGCGCTTCGCCTACCTGCAACCGCTCCAACGCCTCCGCGAACGCCGTACGCTGCGCATCCCGGTCAACCCGGGAGTGCGCTACATCCCCGGCAAGCCTCTGGTCCGCGACAACTCGGGCCCCGGAACCTGCGACGATACCGATCAGGTGCCCGATGCCTCGCGCATTTCCCCACCGCGCATCGACCCCGCCCATCCCGACGCGGCCTCGCTGCACGCAGCGGTCCGCCTCCGCGGCGCGGGACAAGGCACCCTCGCATCGGCCTCTTCTCCCAGTCACCCGCTGATCATCCGGCAGGACGGGGAGGACCTCAGCGCCCTCCTTGCCTCGCACAGTCATCTGCCGGACCGCGACTTCGTATTCCTTTACGACGAGGAGAATCCCGCAGCGCCCGTTGTCCGCACCTGGCTCGACAAACATCACCGCGGACTGCTCGAGGTCCGCTTGCCCAAGTCCGCCCCGAGCGCGCAGGCCACTGTGGCACCGGACCTGTATTTCCTTCTCGACCGCAGCGGCAGCATGGGTGGTGCGAACTGGGACGGAGCCTGCAAAGCCCTCTCGTCCTTCGTCGCTCGGCTCGATCCGGAAACCCGGGTCTGGCTGACGCTGTTCGAGAGTTCGGTGCGCGACTTCGATGCGGTTCCGGTCCGCGCGGCGGATGTCGATTTCGGCACGAACGGCGGCAAAATCCACCGCCTGGGCGTTGCCGGCGGAACCGAACTGGTGCCCGCGTTCGAGCACCTCGCAGGGAAGATCCGGACCCACAGCAAGAACCGCCCCGCGGTGGTGCTGTTGATCACCGACGGACAGGTCGGCAACGAGTCCGAGACCATCGCCGCAGCGCGGAAATGCGGTTGCCCGGTCCATCTGGTGGGCATCGCGATCAGCGTCAACGACGGCCTCGACCGGATCGCGGCCCAAACCGGCGGACGCAGCGTGTTTCTCGCACCGGGCGAAGACATCCCGGGAGCGGTCGAGCGTTTCGCGGATGTCTTGCGCGCACCGGTCGTCACGGGCCTGACGATGCCCGAGGGCTGGAGCTGTGCCGACGGATCCTCCCTGCGCAATCTCTGCGATGCGGATGACTTCGTGATCCCGATCAGTGCGGCACCGGACGCCGCCGCGTTTTTCCTCAAAGGCACTGCCGCGGACGGAACCGCCTGGTGGAAAACGCCCGAACAACGCGAATCAAGACAGGCGGGCCTCGTCTGGGCGCGCGCCCGCATCCGGCATCTCGATGCGAACGATTGCGAACGAGAGGCGGTGGTCCTCGCCAAGCGGTCCAATCTGCTCTCGCGCCACACGGCATTCATCGCGTGGGACAAGGCCGAGAAAGTACCGATCGCTCAATCGGAACTCGTACAACCGGTGTTCGCCGATCTCGCATTGGCAAATCCATGCCCGGCCCCGAATTATTGCTGCGACGCGGCTCCTTTGCTCATGGATTCGTCTCTCAGGAGAAGATATCCTGGATATGTAGGGACATCCGACCTCCACATGCCGCCCTCGGCGCCCAAGGCTGCGGCCCGTCGTCCGCTGATGCTCGCCCAGAAGGTGATGAATGACTTGCGCAATCGGATGGGACGCTCCGGCACAAGGGCGCTGAGCGAGGAAGCTGCCGCTCTGGTGCTGTCCCTCGGCGCCGCGACATCCGCGGCATTCCCCGGCGATTCCTGTCCGAACAGCTTGCGCGACCTCTTGGAGCAGTTCCACCGGACGCTCGAAGAGCTCGCGAAATCCGGAAAGGCAGGCCGCGACACCCTGCGGGACAAGGCGGCGGACATCCTCATGGCATTCCTCAACGGACTTCGCATCCACAAGTGCGGGCCCGGGGAACAAGCGGAGGACCGCCAGCGGCTCCTTGCCGATCTCGAGGACATTGCCGACCGCCTCGGCCGGGAATTGCGGGATCCCGCTGCCACGCGAGCGCCCGGGGCTCCATCCGCGGTTGACTGACACCCCTTTGCGGTTTGACGAAGGGCTACGGGTCGTCCATGCTGCGCGCCGATGGCCGACCGCAAGCATGTGCTGTTTGTTTGCACCGGCAACACCTGCCGCAGCCCGATGGCCGAGGGGCTGTTCCGCAAGGCGGTGCGCGGGCGGGCCGACTTCGCGACCTCCTCGGCCGGAGTCGCCGCTTCCCGCGGACGCCCGGCCAGCGAGGAAACCGCTTCCGTCCTGAAGCGCCGCGACGCCGCGCTCGATTCCTTCGCAAGCCGCATGGTCACCGCGGAGATCCTCGCGGAGGCGACCCATGTCTTCGCGATGACGGAGGATCACCTCGCCATCCTCGAGGAACGCTTCCCCGAACATACCGACAAGTTTTTCCTCGTCCGCGAGTTCGCCTCATCGCCGGAAGAACGGCGCTGCAAGGATGTGCCGGATCCGATCGGCATGGGAACCGAAGCCTATGAGGAAGTGGCCGCAGTGCTGGAAAAGGCAATCCCGGCCATCGTGGCCTATCTGGAATCAGTCGGCTGAGTTGCGCCGCCGGCGCTGCCTCGCGGGATGTTTCACACCATCCCGAGCTTCATGCGGCCTTCCTCGGAAATCATGTCCTGATTCCACGCCGGATCCCACACCAGCTCGACCTTGGCATCGTCGATGCCCTCGATGGTCATGATCTTGGCCTGTGCGTCCGCAGCGATCACCGGGCCCATGCCGCAACCCGGCGCGGTCAGGGTCATTTTCACCGATACCACCTTCTTGCCGTCGCTTTCCTCGATCACGCAGTCATACACCAGTCCGAGGTTGACGATGTCGACCGGGATTTCCGGATCATACACGCTCTTGAGCTGGGCCCAGACCTGCTCCTCCAGCGGCGCGTCCTTGAGGCGAGCAGCTTCCTCGCCTTTGCGGCGCTCCTCCTCGGGATCCACTCCGAGTGCATCCGCATCCTTGGAGGAAATCCGCGCCAATCCCTGCGAGGTGGCCACCGTGAAGGTCCCCCCCAGCCTCTGGGTGATGAACACGGGCGTGCCGGCCGGCAGAACCAAACTGTCTCCGCTGGGAATCTGAATGGCCTGGACCTCGCGGGTCAGCGGAATCTCCTGATGCATGGCCGACCTTAGACCCGGCGGCCCGGCCCCCGCAAGGGCGGGTTGGCGGCCCCTGCGCGGAAAGGTGATCCGATCCGGGGCGGAAAATCGGATCATACCATACGGATCCGCATTGCCCGGTACCCGCATTCCGTTTTCCGATGCCGACACCATGAGCCACCCGGAAACCGGCATGCCGCGGAATCCCGCATCGGACCTCTGCGAGGATCCGACCGGAAACGCGGCGGCGCTGGTCCGCAAGATGAGCCAATCCGATGCCTCCGCCCTCTCCGAACTCCACCGCCTCTGGGCCCCGACCTTGCTCGGCATCGCTTGGCGCATGCTCGGCGACCGCCCGGAGGCGGAGGAAACAGTCCAAGATGTCTTCCTGCGGATGTGGAACCGGGCCGGCGATTATGATCCTGCACAATCACCTCCCTTCGTTTGGGCCTACGGCTTGCTGCGAGGTTGCTGCATCGACCGCATCCGCTTCCGCCACCGCGCGAAACGCGACTCTTCCCGCGTGGTGCCGATCCACCTCCACCCGCCCAAGGAATCGTCGGAGGCCCCAAAGGTCCTCGCTCTCGATGACTGCCGCCGAATCCGCGAGGCCCTGGACACCCTCGAACCGGAGGAGCGCCGCTGCCTGGAACTGGCGGTGTTTCTCGAATATACCCAGACGGAAATCTCCGAGTCGCTCACCACACCACTCGGTACCGTGAAACACCGCCTCCGTCGCGCCCTGGACAAGGTCCGCAAACAACTCGCATCCCATGAATCCTGAACCCGGCGACAACCCCGCGTGGAGGAGCCTCGGCATGCTCGGCCCCGCCGAGTCGGCCTGCCTGGAAGAAGCAATCCGCGACGACAGGCAGGTCGCGGAGGAATGCCTCGCCACCGAACGCATCGCCGCCGCCATCGCGGTGGTTTCCAGCGCCCCGCTGCGGCCAAGCCCACAACAACTCCCGGAAATCCTCGCCCGCATCGGCGCTGCGAAACCGCGCCGCACCCTGGCATGGCTGGCCGCCGCAGGCTGGGCCACCGCGGCCTGCCTCACCGCGGCCCTGCTGCTCAGGCCGGACCCGTCGCGCGCCCCGGCAAACGCCGCTACCCGCACATCCCAAGCAACTCCCGACCGATACGCGTCGTCTGCAACCACGCTCCGGGAAACTCCCGGCAGCACTCTCGCACACGAGGACCCGGACAGCGGCGACTCGTTACAGCCCTCGCCGCGCGACAGCAATGCGGCTCCCTCCCCCGATCCCGAAAAGGTCCGCGTCCTCGTGCGGACCGAAACCCGGCGGCTCGTCGAGCAAGTGGAGTCGCTGCGCCGCAGCCTCGCGCGCCACGAGGAACGGGAACGCATCCTGTTCAAGGCGGTGCCGGGCGTGGCCCTGCCCCTGATGATGGAAATGAAACCACCGGGCCTCTGGTCCGCGGAGGATCCGGCCCTCGCCGCCAACCAATCCCCCTCGCCGGTGGAGGCACTCGTGCGCGATGCTTCGGCTTCGGCATCCCTCGCAAAGGTCACCGCCGCGGATGCCCGCACCGCGGAATCCCCGACGATCGAGACAGACCCCGTGGCCAGCTCTCCCACGGCGGACCCATCGGCAGCCTTCACCACCAATCCTCCCGCGGCGGCATCGGACAACCTGCCGCCGGACGGCACCGGCGCGGCATCCGCCACCGAGCCCGTACTCGCCGCCAACACGCCGAGCGCGATCCCGATCTACGACGCCGCCCGCGATGTGGGAACGATCCGCATCAAGGACTTGCCCGCTGCGGGCGACGGGATGTCCTACCGCCTCTGGGCCACCTTTGCCGGACAAGACCAAGCGACCTTGATCGGCAGCCTCCCGCCACTCAGCGGATCCGGCAGCGATTCCTTCGATTTCAACCTCGGCTCGCTCGGCATCATCCCCTCCGGCTACGCACTCACCCGCTCGTCGAACCGCGCCGCTTCGGCCCCGCCGCCCGATGCCTCGAACACGGTGCTCAAAAGCCCGCCGCCCGCCGCCCAAGGCAACGACTGACCGCTACGCCTCCACCTCCCGCGCCGGCGGACCGGGCTCGAAGCGCATGAGATCGGCCACAAAGGTCAACGGAATGTCGCCGGTCTCACCGTTGCGGTTCTTCGCGAGAACCAACGTGGCCTTGCCTTCCTCGTTTTCCTTGTCCTCCTCGCTGTCCGCATAATAGGCCGAGCGGTACAGCAGCCCGACCAAGTCCGCATCCTGCTCGATGGATCCGGACTCGCGCAGGTCCGACAAGCGCGGAACACCGAGGCTCTTGCCGGTGCGGCCCTCCGGCCCGCGGTTGAGCTGCGCCAACACCAGCACCGGAATGTCCAACTCCTTGGCCAGCCCTTTCAAGCCCGACGAAATCTCGGCGATCTCGCGCTCCCGCGAGTTCTCGGCCTGACGCGACCGCGACCGCATCAGTTGCAGGTAGTCGATGGCCAAGAACCCGATCCCGTCGTCCCGCTTGCGCCGCCGCGCCTTGGCCCGCAACTCGTTGATCGAGATGCCGGCCGTGTCGTCGATCAACATCCGGCACTTGCTGATCTCGTCGGTCGCGCGCGCGATCCGCTGCAACTCGCCCTTGTCGGGACGATAGCCGCGCTTGATCTTCGACAAGGCGAAACGCGCCCGCGAGAACAAAAGGCGCTGCACGATCTGCCGCGCCGCCATCTCGCAGGAAAACACCATCGCCGGCGCACCGAGATCGATGCAGATGTGCTCGACGATGTTCATCATCAACGAGGTCTTGCCCATCGAGGGACGCGCCGCGATCACGAACAACTCGCCAGCCTTGAGCCCGCCCGACATGGTGTCGAGCATCCCGTACCCGGTCGTGAACCCGGAGGTGGTGATGCCGTTCTCGAGACGGTTCTTGAACTCGTCGATCACATCGTTGAGGCATAGTTGCAGGGTCGAGGTGACGGTCTTCTCGGTGCTGCCGCGGATCGAGAGGATGTCCTGCTCGACATTGTCCAGCAACTCCGCGACCTCGTCGGGCGCGTCGAACGCGCGCGCGATGGCCTCGTTGGAACAACGGATGATCGAACGCAGGACATACTTGTCCTTGACCATCTCCAAGTGCTTGAGGAAATGCGCCCCGTTGGGAGCATAGGTGTAAAGATCGGCCACCGCGGCGGCCCCGCCCACACGATCAAGCAATCCGCGGTCGAGCAGCCGCTGCACGATGCCGACCAGGTCAAGCGACTCGTTGGCATCGCACATCGCGGTGAGAAACGAGAAAAGAATGCCGTGCGCCGGAATATGAAAGTGATCCGCCGTGAGCCGCTCCTCCACTGCAGCCCCGACAAACTCGGTGGCGTTCTGCAGCATCGAGGAAAGGATGCTTTTCTCCGGACCCAAGGCATAGGGCAGGGGACGCATCGCATCCTCGTTCACCACCGGTGCCCTCTGCAAGGCCACCCCGCCGCTCCCCGCCACCGCCGCGTTTCCACTCTCTCCGGACATGACCGTCAGTTTGCCGAAGCACCGCCCGCGGGTCAATGTCGGCAAGCAGTGAACGACTTGCGAACAAGTGCGAAAAAGCCGCATTTCCCGCCACCCGCCACCTTCCCTGCCCACGCTTGCACCCGCCGCCCCGCCCGGACTACGCTGCACCCCGCCACGCCATGAGCAAAACCCACTTCGCCGGACTCGACATCGGGGGATCCACCATCAAATGCCTGCTGCTCGACGCGGCGGGCGGAAATGCAGGTCCCTTGGTGGAGGTCGAAAGCCGGGTGAAACAAGGATTCCGCAGCACCTTCGGCCAACTCCAAGCCGCACTCGGCACCCTCGCCTCCAACGCCGGCATCGCGGTGGAAGATATCGCCGCCATCGGCCTCGATGTGCCCGCGCCCTGCTCGAACGGCGTGGTCTGGGGCAAGGCAAACCTCGGCGATGATTGGGTCGGCACCGACATCCGCAACACCTTCTCCCGCGAAGCCGGCAAGCCGGTGTTCATGACAAACGATTGCAACGCGGCGGCCTTCGGGGAGTGGATGCACCGCACGGATTATGATGGGGGCCTGCTCTATGTCGCGCCGGGCACCGGCCTCGGCGGGGGAATGGTGCTTCCCGGCGGCGCGATCTACGAGGGCTCGAACGGACTGGCCTTGGAAGTGGGCGATCTCTCGGTGCCGCGACTCGAGGACGGGGAACTGCCGGTCGACGGCAGAGGCCGCCGCGGCTGCCTCGAAGCATGGGTGTCCTTGATGGCCCTGCGCCGCCAACTCGGCAAAGCCCTCGCCAAACCCGAGAATGCGAACCACCCGCTCGCGCTCTCGGACAAACCCATCGGTGACAAGGCCTTCCAACTCCGCGACTATGCCGAACAGGGCGATGCCCTCGCACTCTCGGTGTTTTCCCTGCAGGCACAGGTCCTCGGCAATGCGCTCGGCGATCTCGCCAGCCTGCTCGATCCCGGCCTCATCACGATCGGCGGCGGCCTCTCGGAAATGGGCTTCCGCGATTGGTTTCTCGCGGAAGTGCACAAGGGCTTCGCCGAACGCGCGATGCCCCCGTACCAACGCAGCCCGCTGCCGCCCCACGCGCCCACCACCCGCATCGAATGGGCGATCGGCGGCGATGCCTCGGCCGCCTACGGCAGCGCACGCAAGGCAATGCAATTGATCAATACCAAGTCCCCGGCCTGAGCCGCTCCCGCCCACCATGCGCGCGGTGATCCAACGGGTCCTCCATGCCTCGGTACGCATCGACGGATCGATCGTTTCGGAAATCGGCAAGGGCCTGCTCGTGCTGGTGGCCGTGGCCCCCGCGGATCGAGAGGAGGACGCAGTCTGGCTGGCAGGCAAGACGGCACGCATGCGGATCTTTTCCGACCACGCAGGCCTGATGAACCTCGCGGTCGGCGAGGCCGGGGGCGGGATTCTCGCGGTGAGCCAGTTCACCCTGCTGGCCTCGACCCGCAAAGGCAACCGGCCCTCCCACACCGGGGCGGCCGCTCCCGACACCGCCCTGCCGCTCTTCGAGGCCTTTTGCGCCGCCCTCGCGGCAGCCACGACGGGCCCCGTGCGCACCGGGGTCTTCGGTGCCGATATGCAAGTTTCCCTGACCAATGACGGCCCGGTCACGATCGTGATCGACAGCCGCCTGCGGGAGTGACGAGGGGCTTGCATCCCCCCAAGCCGCCACTTAGCTTCCGCGCCGTGCCGCCCAAAGCCATCCTCGCCCTCGAAGACGGACGCCTGTTCGAGGGCATCTCGTTCGGCGCGCCGGGCACCCGCACCGGCGAAATCTGCTTCAACACCTCGATGACCGGCTACCAAGAGGTGATCACCGATCCCTCCTACCGCGGACAGATCGTGGCGATGACCTACCCGGAAATCGGAAACTACGGGATCAACCCCGAAGATGCGGAGTCCGCCGGACCCCACATCCGGGGATTCGTGGTGGGCCAGCTCTGCGAGATCCCCTCGAACTGGCGCTCGAGCGGCACCCTCGCCGACTACCTCGCATCCCACGACATCCCCGGCATCCAAGGCATCGATACCCGTGCCCTCACCAAACACCTCCGCTCGCTCGGCGCAATGCGCGCCTGCCTCTCCTCCGAACTGAACGCCTCACAAGCGGTGGAAGCCGCACGCACGGCATCACCGATGAAGGGATCGGATTTCGTCAGCGAGGTCTCGACTCCCCACCCCTTTCTCTGGGACCGCGAATCCCGCCCCTGGGTATTGCCGGATCCCTCGCTCCCCGCACAAGGCACCTACGCCCCGCTGCCACCGGTGCGCCACCGCATCGTGGCCTTCGATTTCGGCATCAAGTTCAACATCCTGCGCCGACTCCGCCAAGAGGGCTTTGAAACCGAGGTCCTTCCGGCCTCGACCACGGCTGCCGAGGTGCTCGCCCGCAATCCCGACGGCGTCTTCCTCTCCAACGGCCCCGGCGATCCCGCCGCGCTCGGAGCAATCCACTCCCAACTGCGCGAACTCATCGGACGCAAACCGATCTTCGGCATCTGTCTCGGAAACCAACTGCTCGCCCACGCACTCGGCGGCTCGACCTTCAAATTGAAATTCGGCCACCGCGGCGGCAACCAACCGGTAAAGGACCTCCGCTCGGGCAGAATCTCGATCACCTCCCAGAACCACGGCTTCGCGGTCGATCCCGCCTCGCTGCCCGCCGACATGGAGGTGACCCACATCA
>CAZMUK010000083.1:0-12398 GCA_964569415.1 uncultured Luteolibacter sp.
GAAGCGACCGTGCTGCTGGCGGGAGTCAATTTCGGATGCGGTTCCTCGCGCGAGCATGCTCCGCAGACGCTGCGCAAGTACGGCTTCCGGGCGATTGTCGCCGAATCCTTCGCCGAGATTTTCTTCGGCAACTCCACCACGCTTGCCATGCCCTGCGTGACCGCGGCGGCGGCCGACATCGCCGCGCTGCGCGAAGCCGTGGAGGCGGATCCCTCGCTGGAGGTCACCGTCGATGTCGAATCGCTGCGGGTGTCCGTGCCGGGCGGACCTTCCTTTGCAGTGGCGATGCCCGCATCGGCCCGCGAGGCGCTGATTTCCGGCCGGTGGGATCCGATCCGCGAGTTGCTCGACAACGAAGAGGCGGTCGGGCAACGGCTGCATGCCCTCTACGGCGCCTGAGCGCGCCCGCGTCCCATGCCGCAGGAACGGGAAACCCTCGAGCGCTGGGCGGCCGAGGAAATCGACGGCGTGCTTGGCGGTCTGCCGGGTCCGGTGCGTGCGGCGGCGGAGCAGGTCGCGGTTTCGTTCGAGGACCGGCCCGGCCGCGAGCCCGGCGACTCCGGATTGGTCGGCGACGAGTTGGGCCTCTTCGAGGGTAGCGACGCCTTCGAGGAGCCCGACCCGGCGGATCTTCCCAGGATCCGGCTGTTCCTCGCCAACCTCTGGGATTTTTCGGAATGCGACGAGGGGATCTTCCGCGAGGAGGCCCGGATTACTTTCCTCCACGAACTCGGACATTATCTCGGATGGAATGAGGAAGACCTTGCCGAGCGCGAACTTGATTGACGGGGTGGACTTGATCGGAAGCCTGCCTCTTGCTACTCCCGCCCGTGACCTTCATCCGCAGCCTCGAGGAACTCCGCTCGTCCGCGCAGCCGCTCCATCTCGCGCTCGGCGTCTTTGACGGGGTGCACGCAGGGCATCGCGCCGTGCTGCTCTGCGCCGTGGAGGAGGCCCGGAAATGCGGTGGCCTCGCCGGCCTGCTGACCTTCGATCCCCATCCGATCCGTGTCATCGCACCCAATAAGGCACCGCAGTCCCTGCTCACCACCCTCGGACAAAAGGCCCGCATTGCCTCGTCCCTCGGAGTGGAGGTGTTCGCTCCCATCCATTTCGATTTGGAAATGGCCGCACTGCCGGCGGCGGAGTTCGTGCGGCTCCTGCTCCGCGCTCCGGTACGCAGCATCTCGGTGGGCGAGGACTGGCGCTTCGGGCACGACCGCTCCGGCGATGTGAACTTGCTCTCCGCGGAGTCCGCTCGGCTCGGCTTCGTCCTGCACGCCGTGCCTCCCGTCATGTTCGAGGGCGACCGGATCAGCAGCACCCGCATCCGCCAAGCCTTGCGCGACGGCAACCTCGCCGCAGCGCGTGCCATGCTCTTGCGCGATCACTCGGTGGTCGGAAAGGTCATCCGGGGCGACGGTCTGGGCCGGCAGTTGGGCTTCCCCACCGCGAACCTCGATCCTGGCGAGGCCCAACTGCCCCAAGACGGCGTTTGGGCGGTGCGTGCCGACATCGGCGACGGCATCTTGCGCCCTGCGGTCGCCAACCTCGGATTCCGCCCGACCATCGGATCCGCCACCCATCGCTTTGAGACACACCTCATCGATTTCCAAGGCGACCTGTACGATCGCGAAATCGAGGTGGGTTTCCTCGCGAGATTGCGTGGGGAGCAACGGTTCGAATCCGCCGGTGCCCTTGCCCGGCAGGTGGGCAAGGACATTGCCGCGGCTGCGGAAATCCTCGGAAATACGGCCCCGAAAACGGGTGCTTGACATTGTTTTGTTCTTTTGAACAGTACCAGCATGCATGCGCGGTACCGCCTCCCCAAGATGCCACCCCAGGTCCTGTTCTTCACGGATCGGCTCCTCAAGCACCTTCCTTTGCTGGAAGCGCGCTTCGGCCCGCTGTTGGGTCGGCCGGTGCGGCGGCGGAAAGTGGAGTTGCAGCTCGAGTTTCGTTGGGCTCGCGAAAAGTAAAGTGGGCGCATTTTGCGCTTACGCTCTGGCGGTCTGCGTCGTATAGATCGCGCATTCCACCGGATGCAGTGTCCTGAAAACCCCCGATCGCTCCGCGGCGTCTTTGCGGTGGCTGCCGTTCTTGCGCTCGCGCAGTTGGCCGTGGCGGGTCCTTCCGCGGACGCCGCGGGCGGCGAGCGCGCCCGCCGCGAGGCCGCGGCCCAAGAGGCGCTGTTGTTGCTTCGCAAGGGCGACGAGGCCTACCATGCGGGTAACTACGCGAAGGCCGTCGAGGTCTACAGCGGCGCGCTTTCCCTCACTCCCGCATCGCCGGTCACCAACGAGCTCCGCAGGTCTGCGGCCGACCGCTTTGCACAGGCCTCGGTGGAGCGCGCGCGGGAACTGGCGCGCAAGGGCGACGGGGATCAGGCCGCCGCAGTAATCGAAAGGGCTCTCGCCCCCGGGGCCGCCCCCGGACATCCCGGGGCGCTCGAGATGCGCTCGCGTTTGCTGGATCCGATCCGCACCAACCCGGCGCTCGATGCAGCCCATGCAGCCAAGGTCGATGAGACGCGCCGCCTTCTCTACACCGCCGAGGGGGCCTTCGACCTCGGCGATTTCGACAAGGCTTCCGCGACCTTCGGTGAGGTGCTGCGTCTTGACCCGACCAACGCGGCCGCGCGCCGCGGGATGGAACGGGTGGCGGCGGAAAAGAGCCGCTACGCGAAATCCGCTTACGACCAGACCCGCGCCGCCATGCTCTCCGATGTGGAGGCCGCGTGGGAGCAGCCCCTCGGTGCATCGGAGGACGGCGGGGCGCCTGTCCTGACCCAAGCGGATCCAGCCGCGGTCGCGCGGGCCTCGGTCGAGGAGATGCTCGACAGCACAATGGTTCCGGTGGTCGCGCTCTCCCGCGCCACCGTCGGCGAAGCAACCCAACTCCTGCGCGCCGCCGTGAGGTCCCAAGGCAAGGACCTCAATTTCCACCTGCGACTCGGAGACTCCCAAGCCGGTTCACGCCTCATTGATCTCCAACTCGAGAACATCCCGGTGAGCAAGGTGCTGGACTATGTGACCGAGATGACCGGCTGCGTGTGGCAGGCCGATGGCTTCGCCGTGGAGATTCGCCCCGCGGGTGCCGATTCCACCGCGCTGGTCTCGCGCTCCTACCGGGTGCCTCCCGATTTCCTCTCCTCGCTCAACACCGCCTCCGGAGCCGCCAAAGAAGACCCCTTCGCGGAGGAACAACCCGAGCGCGGCCTTCTTTCCCGCCGCGTCTCCGCGCGCGAGGCCCTGGAGCGCCAAGGCATCACCTTCCCCGCCGGCGCCGGCGCCTCCTTCTCCGCCTCCGGCACCCTCACCGTTGTCAACACCGAGGCCGCCCACGAGATGGTCGCCGGAATCGTCCAAGGCCTCTCCGAAACCGAACCGGTCATGGTCTCGGTGCGCGTAAGCATGATCCGCGCGGAACAATCGAATCTCAAGGAACTCGGATTCGACTGGCTTGTCAGCCCCATCGATCTCGGCGGCAACGCCTTCGGCTCCGGTGGCAGCATTGGCAACAGCGGCGGTCGCACGGCCGGTGACATGACCAGCCCGGTGCGAGGCGTGCAGGTCGCGGGACTGCCCCTCAACCCGTCGGCGCTCGTCACCCAGGGACTGCTCACCAACGGCCTGCGCTCCGGCAGCCGTGCCATCGGCCTCCTTGGCGTGGAAAGCCTGCTCAACAGCCAAGCCGGGCTCCAGCAAAACCAAGTGGCGCCCGGTGTGTTCTCGCTCACCGGATTGTTCACCGACGGACAGGTGCAGATGATCATGCGCGGACTCGACCGCAAGAAGTCGATCGACCTCATGGCAAGCCCGGCCACCGTCACCCGCAGCGGCCAGTCCTCGACGGTGAAGGTGATTCGCGAGTTCATCTATCCCACGGAATACGAACCCCCGGAAGTGCCCCAAAGCTTCGGCGGCGGTGGCAGTCCCGTCGTTACCCCGGCCCATCCCGCAGCCTTCGAAATGCGCGAGGTGGGAGTCAGCCTCGAGGTCCTTCCGGTCGCCGACGAGGACCGCAACTACATCGATGTTTCGCTCAATCCGGTGTTCGCGGATCTCGAGGGCTTCGTCAATTACGGCAGCCCGATCCAGACGGCCGTTCCCAACCTGACCGGCGGGTTCGACACCGCGACGCTCACGGAGAACGCGATCCTGATGCCGGTGTTCAATGTCCAGCGCGCCAACACCCAGATCACGGTGGCCGACGGGGCCACGGTTGCGTTCGGCAGTTTGATTTCCAAGTCGCTGCGGACCGTGGAGGACAAGGTCCCCGTGCTCGGCGAGATGCCGGTGGTCGGCAGGCTGTTTTCCTCGAAGTCGGAGGCCCCGATTTCCCTTGCCATCGTGTTCCTCGTGCGTGTGGAACTGCTCGACGCGACCGGCCGTCCTTTCCGCAAGCGTTGAGTCACGAAATCCCCCGCCGATGCCTGACGAAGACCGCGACAAGTACGAGATTGATGAAATCATCGAGCGCCTCAAGCGCCGCAATTCGGGAGGTGCTCCCGGCGACGGAGAACTGGTGATCCGCGCCGATGGCACGGCGGCGGTGAAAGTCCGCAAGCGCAAGCGGCGCACGCACCAACCGGTTCGCGAGGAACGCAAGCGCAAGGAACGCATCCGCTTCCTGCAGGTGGCGATCCTCGTCGGCTGCGCGCTTCTCACGGCGATCGCAGCCGGCGGCCTGCTCGCGTACGCCAACAGCCCGCCTTTTCGCGACCGCATCCTCAGGGAGATCGCCGCGCGCACCGGCGCGGAGGTGACGGAACTGCGCGAGTTCCGCATCACCCCGCGCAACGCGAACGCCGGGAAACTGCGGCTTGAGTGGCCGGAAGGCTCCGTGCTCCGGGAAATCGAGGCGGTCGGCGTACGCAGCCGGATCAACCCCGCGGGCATCGTGGTCGGATCGCTTTCCGGGGAGACGCTGGAATGCGCGTCCGCCACTATCCATGCCTCCGCGCCCGCCGCAGGTGGGACGGCGCCGCGTCCCGCCGCGGATTCCGCGGCCAAGGTGGATTTCCAGAGGATCTCCTCGTCGCAGACACGCGTGGTTTTCGGGTCGCGGGAGACGCCGGATTTCGTGATCGACCGCACCGAGGCCTCGTTCCAGTCGCCCAATCCGCGGGGGATCGACGAGCTTGTCCTCAACGGAGGGACGGCGAACTTCGCCCCGCTGCCGGTGCTGCGGCTCGGACGCGCCTATGTCGAGTTCGGAGCGGACTCGCTCGAGATCGTGTCCTTGCAGTTGTCCGATCCCGCCGACGAGCAGTCGTTGATCGAGGTGGCCGGTTCCTGCCCGCTTTCGTCGCGAGGCTCTCCGGAGCCGCTCTCGGTCAAGGTAAAGCGCTTGCCGCTTCGCTCGATCGCGGGCGCCCCTCTTGCGGGGCTCATCGACGCAACGATCGATTCCTCCGGACAGAGCGATTCCGGGTCGCACAACAAACTCACGCTCGGGGAAAGGCCTGAGCTGTCGCTGGAGTTCGTTCCGACACGCGGCTCGTTCGTGGAGCTGGCGGGATTTCCGTTTCTCAAGGACCTCGCATCCGTCCTCGACGATAAGTGGATCGAGCAACCGAAATTCGGCGACGATGGTTCGGGCGTGCTGATCCGCACGCGGGACGAGACGAGGATCGAGCGTCTCCGTTTGGTGGATCCCGCCCGCATGGCGCTGCGGATCGATCTGTCCCTCGCCGCCAATGGTTCGCTTGCGGGGACCATCGATGTCGGGTTGGCCGAAACGCTGCTCCAGACGGCCAAGCGTCCGGAGGTGGTCGGTCTTTTTTCCCAGGAATCCCGCGGGTTCCGCTGGCTGAAACTCACCATCGGCGGAAATCCTCTGGCACCGACCGACAACTTCCGCGAGTTGGTGCAGGCCGGGGTGGCTCCGGGTGGCGCCGGGGTGCTGACCACCGCGCCCGGGTCGGCCGTCCCGACCTTTGAGGAACTGACCGCGCCGCGCTGATCCGGCTGCGGTGAATTCCGCACATTTCGGTGAGAAATTGCTGGAACTGACGCCGGATCCGCTTCATGGTGAATAGTGCGTCGGCAAATGGTTTCCGGCGCGCAACTGAAACACCCCGCCATGCAAACATCGAATGTGAACCTGCCGGTAACCGTCACCGTGAGACACGAGGAAGTCACCGACGCCCTCCGCGACCACGCCATCCGCAAAATCGAGGGACTCCACCTCGACTACCCCCGCATCATCGAGGCAAAGGTGATCCTCGATGTGCAGAAAAACCGGCATATCGCGGAGATCATCCTCTTCTGCGCCAACCACATCACCATTGAGGCCCATACCGAGGGCAGGGACATGTATGCCGCGCTCGACGAAACTATCGAGAAAATCGCGCGCCGGATGCGCAAGCACAAGACCCGCCTGCTCAAGAAGAACCGTCCCCACCGCAACGAGTCGATCCGCCGCATCGAGGAACGCTTTTTCCGTGAGGAGGCGCTCGACCACCCCGCGGAGTCGGAGGCCGATCCGGTGCCCTACATCGTCTACCCCGACAACTACCGGATCCGGACGATGTTCAAGGAAGACGCGATCATGGAACTGGAACTGTCCGACCGGCCCTTCGTGCTCTACAAGAGCGCCCGGCGGGGGTGCCTGACGATCGTGTACCGCCGCAAGGACGGCGAATACGCGGCACTGGATGTGGGCGAGGCGGCCTCCTGAAATCCGGTGCCGGCCTCAGGGAATCCTTCGGATGTCTTCCGGGGGGCGGGTCTTGCGCGATCCGCCCCCTTTCGGAGCGAAACTCTCCCTTTACAAGGTTTCGCGGCCCTTCCATAGTCCCCGGCCCATGGCCCTCGCCGACCTCCTCTCGATCAGCATCAACCTCCTCTTGGTGGTTTTCGTCATCGTCTGCCTTCTCATGACCCTGCTTATCCTGATGCAGCGGCCCAAGCAGGAGGGCTTGGGAGCGGCGTTCGGCGGTGGGGTGACCGATCAGGTTTTCGGTGCCCGCACCACGAATGTTCTGCAGAAAGGCACGGTCTACCTCGCCTCGGCCTTTTTCTTGTTGAGCCTCACCCTTGCGGTGCTGATCGGCCACAAGAACCGCACGAAGAGCCTTGTGGAGGAGAAACCGAAACAGGAGGCCGCTGCGGCGAAGGAACCCGCCCCCGCCCCCGCACCCACTCCCGCGCCAGTATCGGCTCCGGAAGGCCCCAAGGCCCTTGCTCCGACCGACGGATCATCCGCGCCTACCCCGGCTCCCGCGGATAACGCCGCGAAAGAACTCGCGCCGCCATCCGGCACTCCCGCCCCGGTGGAGGCACCGGGATCGGAGGCCCAGCCCCCCTCCGCACCTTCCGCTCCGGAGGCCCCCCAGCCTGCGGCCCCGAACGCCGTCCCGTCCCCGCCCGAGGCGGCACCTTCCGCGCCCTCTTCCCCATCCGCGGAAGATAGGCCGGGCCAGCCGTGACGCTTTCTCTGCGTGAAGGAGTTTCCCCCGGATGGCGAGACTGCCGTCCTGCAACCGGTTTGGGCCCGCGAGGACGCGTTCCCGCCGGCGCGCGGCGGCTGGGGATGGGTGGATTCCCGCGGCAAGGCCCACCCGTGTGCCGACGCCGCTTCGCTGCTTGCCGCCCTGCGCGACGATCCTTCCTGCGCGGCAGTCGTCGTGTGGTCGCCGGAGCACCCGCACATGCTGCTTCCCGAGGAGGATCCGCTCACGGCCGATGCGGTGAAGGTCGCGCGGCGGCGCGATGCGAAGGCTGCCCTTGAGGAAGCGGTCCTGCGCTTGCGTTGGTTCGCGGCCCTGATCGGCGTCGCGGTGGTCCTCACCATCTATCCGCTGCTGTCGGGCCATGCCGGTGCCCCGGGTCTGCCGTCACGCCTGCTGCGGGAACTTCTCCGCTCCCATCCGCTCGGCATCGCACTGCTGATGTTTCTCATTTTCGCGTTCATCCCCTGGTATCAATCGCGCAAACGCCATGCGGAATGCTCGCGCGAGGGGGAAACCGACACCGTGGAATCCCTCCGCGCGCTGCGTTTCGAAACCTGGCTCGATTGGCAGAAGGCACCGGTCACACGCTTGGTAATGGGACTGATGGCGGCGGTCGGACTCTGCCAGTTGCTTCCCGGCGATTCGGTGCAGGCGGCGGCACTGGTGTCGCAGCGGGTGATCGCGGGTGAGTGGTGGCGCTTGTTCACCGCTCCGTTCCTGCACGGCAATCCGCTGCACTTTCTCATGAATGGCGCGGCCCTGCTCTACCTCGGGCGCCGCATGGAGGTCTTCGCGCGCTGGCCACACCTTCCGCTGGTCTTCCTGCTCGCCGCTTGGTCCGGCGGGATCGCATCGGTCACCTTTCTCCGCGGAAATTCGGTGGGCGCCTCGGGTGGCCTCATGGGTTGGCTCGGTTTCCTCCTGGTCTTCGAGTCGCTCCACCGCCACCTCGTCCCGCGTTCCGCCACCCGCCGCCTGCTTGCGGGACTCCTGCTCACGCTCGCCATCGGCATCGCCGGCTACCGCTACATCGACAACGCCGCCCACATCGGTGGCGTGCTCATCGGCATGGCCTACGCGCTCATCGTGTTTCCGAAATCGGAATCATCGGCACGCCCCCGCATGACCTGGCCGGACCTCATCGCGGGCGGTGCCGCGTTGCTGGCGATGTGCGGTGCGGCCGCCTTCACGGTGTGGCGCATCCTCGGCGCGCGAGTCTGATGCGGCCCGCGCGCGGAAGATTCCATCACCTTCAGTTGCCGAGAATCTCGACCTCGTATCCGTCGGGATCGGTCACGAAGGCCATCTTCCTGCCGCCGGAGGCGAACTTTTCCCTCCAGGCATCCGGCCAGATGACAATGCCCTGCTTTTCGAGACCATCGCAGTAGGAAACAATGTCGTCGACCCCGATGGCGGTGTGCATGAGATCCTCGGGGCAGACTGCGGTGTAGTCCGGCGAGTGGCACAACTCGAGGAAAACCTCGTTGCCGGGAAGCTCGAGGAAGGCGAGCAGGTTGCCCTGCGGGGAGTCCTTGCGGTCGCGCAGGCGGTAGCCGAGCTTGCTGTAGAACGCGATCGAGCGGTCGAGGTCGCGCACGCGGATGCGGGTGTGGAGAAACCGGATCATGGCGGGGCAGGATAGTCCGCGCCCGCCCCCTTGCCAAACCCCGAATCCGCGTCCGCAAAGCACGCTCGCATCGCGCGGCGGCCCGTTGCAAAGTTCCCGCGTGATCGCCAAGCGCAAGATCCGCTACCCGGTGTCG
Source organism: uncultured Luteolibacter sp. (assembly GCA_964569415.1). Classification (GTDB taxonomy): domain Bacteria; phylum Verrucomicrobiota; class Verrucomicrobiia; order Verrucomicrobiales; family Akkermansiaceae; genus Luteolibacter. Next base: position 9,223 of record CAZMUK010000083.1, read on the forward strand.
CCGGGACTGCGCCGCTACCTCCGGAACTTCGACCGGGAACGCGCCATCCCGCGCATCTACCAGGACCTGCTCCGCTTCACCGCCGCCGCACCCTACGAGGATCCCTCCGGCCGCGAAACCCTCTGGCTCTCGGTCATCTACCCGCCCGAGACCTTCGCCGAGATCCGCCCGCGCCTCACCGAGATCTACAGCGAACTCAAGCTCGGCCGCGGCCACGGCGGACACGGCCACCTCGTCGTGGACCGCATCGACTTCGGCGACTTCGGCAACTCGCGACCCTTCCGCATCCGCATCACCAATTTGTTCAACGACAACTCGGACTACTTTTATGTGAAGTTCGCCGACGCCTCGCGCATCTACGGTCTGGAGCTCGAGCACATCCTCTCGCCCAACCGCATCAACTATCTCGTCAACGGCGACACACTCGTCGAGGAACACATCGCGGGAGTGCCCGGGGATGTATTCCTGCGCGACCACCTCGGCCAACCGGGACTCAACAAGGTGCGCATCGCCAAGGAGTTCACGAAATTCAACGAGCGCACCTTCATCCGGCTGCTCGGCGACATGCGCAGCGCCAACTATGTGGTGGACATCACGCCCGACTTCGAGGAGGTGCAGTACCGGGTGCGCGCCATCGACTTCGACCAGCAGTCCTACGAGGGCAGGGGATCGACCTATCTTGCGTTCCGCTACCGCTCCAACCGGGCCGTCACCCGGCTGGCATTCGAGGTGCTCAACCGCACGAGCATCAACCAGTATGTGGCCGAGGAACACGCGCAGATGGCGCGCCGCGCCAAGGTGGAGGCGGGGCGTCTCGGCGCACTCCTCGAGCTGATGCGCGGCGAGGAACTCGCTCCGCGCGGGCATGTGGCCACCCTCGCCCGGGAACTCGACCGGATCCACCCGGGCGGCGGTTTCTCGCGCTGCGAAACCATGGGTGAGGTGACGGCCACGCACATCTCCACCATGCTCGGCATCGGCGAAGGCGGCGCGCCGCCGGACAGCGACGGATGAGCGGCCGGGTTTCCCTCGACGCAGGACGCGGCGGGCGGCAGGATTTCCCTGTGAAGCGCCTGTTCCTGCTCGACGGCATGGCCCTTGCCTACCGGGCGCATTTTGCGTTGGCGCGCAATCCGATCCGCACCTCGAAGGGACTCAACACCTCGGCCCTCCACGGGTTTGCCGTCACGCTGCTTTCGATCCTCGAGAAGGAGAAACCCACGCACCTCGGCGTGGCCTTCGACACCAAGGCGCCGACCGCACGGCATGTCCGCTATCCGGCCTACAAGGCCCACCGCGAGGAAATGCCGGAGGAACTCGCCGCGGCCATCCCGCAGGTGAAGGCGCTGTGCCACGCGTTCCGCATCCCGGTGCTGGAAATGGACGGATACGAGGCCGACGACATCATCGGCACCCTCGTGAAACGTGCGGAGCAGGCCGGCTTCGACTCCTTCATGGTGACAGCCGACAAGGATTTTGCGCAGTTGCTTTCCGGTCATGTGTTCCTCTGGAGACCCGGCCGCAAAGGCGACAGCCACGAACTCATCGGGGTTGGCGATCTCCCGGAGTTCTGGGGGGTTGCCGAGCCGCGGCAAATCACCGACCTGCTCGGCCTGATGGGGGACAGTTCGGACAACATCCCGGGAGTGCCCGGCATCGGACCCAAGACCGCGCAGAAATTGATCGCGCGCTTCGGATCGGTGGAGGATCTGCTGGCCAAGACCTCATTGCTCGAGGGACGCCAACGCGAATTGATCGAGGCAAATGCCGACCAGGCGCTGCTTTCGAAGGAACTGGCGACGATCTGCACCGCGGTGCCCGTGGAGGTTTCATGGGAGGATCTGGAACTCTCGAAGCGCGACGATGCGGAGCTGCGCCGGATCTTCGAGGAGTTCGAGTTCCGCTCGCTGGCGCGCCGGGTCTTGGGAGAGGGTGCCGTTGCGGGGCAGGACGCCGCTTCCGCAGGGCAGGGATCGCAGGAAGCTGCGCCGGCGGCTGCGGCTTCTTTCCACACGATTCGCGATACCCCGCACGACTACCGGATCCTGCGCACCGCGGATGAACGCCGGGATTTCCTCGCGCGGATCGCGGAGCAAGCCTCGTTCTGCTTCGATACCGAGACGACCTCGCTCGACCGCTTTGAGGCGGAACTTCTCGGCATCGCATTCTCATGGAAGGAGCACGAGGGATGGTACTTGCCCTGGTCGCCGGATCTGCTGAACGAGGTCCGCCCGCTGTTCGCGTCGGCGGCGGTCAAGACCGGGCACAACCTGAAGTTCGATCTCGCGGTGCTGGAACGGCACGGAATCCGCGTGGAGGGACCTTTCTTCGACACGATGCTGGCCTCGTCCCTCGTCAATCCCGAGGGACGGCATTCGATGAACCATTTGTCGGAGGCCTTGCTCGGCTACGCGCCGATCCGCTTGCAGGATTTGCTCGGGCAACCCGCGGCTGCGGAGACTCCGCTGCAAGGGGATTTGTTTGCGGCTCCCGCAACCGCATCAAAACCGGGCGCGCCGGACATGCGGGCGATTCCGCCGGACAAACTCGGCGAGTATGCCGCAGAGGATGCCGATGTGACGCTGCGGATTGCCGCTGTATTGCGGCCAGGACTCGCGGAAAACGGCCAGGACGCGGTGATGGAGCGCATCGAGGCCCCGCTCATCCCGGTGCTCGTGCGCATGGAGGCGGAGGGCATCGCGATCGATCCCTCCGCCCTGCGCGAAGTGGGCGCGGAACTGACCCAACGCATCGACGAACTCGCCGCAAGCATCACCCGCCACGCAGGGGTTTCCTTCAACATCGGTTCCCCCAAACAACTCGGCGAAGTCCTCTTCGACCGCCTCGCGCTCGGAGGAAAGGCGAAGAGGACCCGCACCGGCCAGTACCGCACCGACGAGCAGACGCTGTCGATGCTCGAGGGAAGCCACCCGGTCATCGCCGATATCCTCGCCTGGCGCGAGGCCACCAAGCTGAAGTCGACCTACATCGAGGCCTTGCCCCGCCATGTGGTGCCGCAAACCGGACGCGTGCACACCCATTTCCACCAGTTGGTGGCGGCGACCGGCCGGCTCGCCTCCTCGGACCCGAACCTGCAGAACATTCCGGTGCGCTCGCAAGCCGGGCGCCGCATCCGCAAGGCCTTCGTGCCGCGCGGCGGAAAGGACGGCGGCTTT
>CAZMUK010000084.1:0-4903 GCA_964569415.1 uncultured Luteolibacter sp.
AGGGCTCCGTTGCAGGCATGGCCCTTGGCCGCCAGCTCCTCCATCCGTGCGTACGTCGCCGATCCGCCGTTGTCGCTGGTGAACACGACCATCGTATCCTCCGCGACTCCGCTTTGTTCGAGGGCATCCATGATTTCCCCGACGGAGGCATCGGTCTGCATCACGAAATCCGCAAAGGGTCCGAGTCCGCTTTTCCCCATCCATTCCTTGGTCGGCAGGATCGGGGTATGCGGCGAGGCCAGCGGCACATAGAGGAAAAACGGCGTCCTGGTCTTCGCGCGATCCCGGATGTAGTCGACCGAGCGGCGGGTAAGTTCGGGAAGGACATCCGCCGCATCGAATTCCGGTGCCGCGGGTCCTTTGCGGGTGTGTTCCGGGTGGCCCGGATGCATCGGCCACGATTTCTCCGTGGTCGGTTGCGCTGTGATGCGATCGTCTTCCAGAAACGCATACGGAACCATGTCGAGCGATGCGGCGATGCCGAAGAAGTGATCGAAGCCCACCGTCAGCGGCCCTTCGCGGAAGGGTTCGGTGTAATCGACATTGCGGTATTGCGCGGGGCTTTCGATGACGAGCTGCGAGAGCTCTTTTCCGGGAAGAGTCCGCCAACCCAAGCCGAGATGCCATTTGCCGATGCAGGCGGAGTGGTATCCGCGTTGTTTGAGCATCGAGGCAAGTGTGCTGCGGCCGGGTTCGATCAGCAGGGGCGAGAGTCCGCCGAGCACGCCCCGCTGGAGTTTGCTGCGCCACGCGTATCGACCGGTGAGCAGGCTGTAGCGCGTCGGCGTGCAGACCGACGAGGAGCTGTGCGCATCCGTGAAGCGCATGCCCTGTGCGGCAAGCCGGTCGATGCGGGGTGTGGGGATCTTGCCCTCCGGATTGTTGCAACCCACATCGCCGTATCCGAGGTCGTCGCAGAGGATGATGACCAAATTGGGTGTGCGTTTCGCCGGTTCCCCGGCGCGGGACGGGGCGGCGAGCAGACCGCAAAGGCAGAGGGAACACACGAGAATCCGCACGGGTGACGGATACGGCCGCCGGCGCTCGCCTCGTTCAAGGCGGGTCGGATCCTTGGTTTCCGGCGTTTCCGGGGGTCCGGGGTGGGCCCGATGTTCCGGATTCCCCGGGGCTGGTCCGCATTCCGGCCTTGCTTTTTGCGGGAAATTCAAAAGAATGTGGTCCGCAGACTTCGCCCCTGACGGATTGTCTCCGGAAACAATCCAACAACCCCATCGATCCGCCTGTCATGAAACCATCCGTCTCTTCCCTTCTTCTCGGCCTTGCTGCCGCCACCATTCCCTTTGCCGCGCTCCGTGCCGAGGAAGCGGCCGCCACTCCGCAGACTCCCGAGGAACCCTGTGTCACCGAGTGCGAGATTGTCTCGCCTGAGCCGACGGTTTGCCCGGGTCCGGCCCCTGAGATTTGCGTCCTCCCGGTACCGGAGGACAAGGGCGGGGAAACGACTGCTTCCCCCGACGAGGAAGCGGTGGAGGTCACCGTGACCGATGTCGAAGGCGAAACCGCCGGAACGGAAGAGGGCGGCGAATGCGAGGAAGTTGTTTGCGAGGTCACGGTCGAGGACAAGTCGATCCTGTATTCCACGGTGGGCGGTGTCGAGGTCCAGCGCGGTGAGGCGCGTGGAATCGACGAGGCCGTGATGTTCAAGAACGACACCGCTACCAACCAAGATTCTGGTGCAGCGGCTACGCGCGGAAATGCCTTTGGCCGCGATGAGCGTGGTGCCGAAGTACAGCCGGCTGCTACCCAAGGCGGCGCGAAGCTGGATGAGATCCGCAAGGGTCCCGCCGCCGTGGTCCAGAAGGGACGAGTGTTCCTTCGCTGAGGTCTGGGTTCTTTTCCCGAATTCGGGGCTGCCGCGTCAGCAACGCGGCAGCCCCTTTTCTTCCTGTGATGAAACACGCCGGTTGGCTCCTGGCTTTGATGTTTCCCGCAAAGGTTTTCGGCATCGGAGCCGATGAAAACACGCGCCCGACTCCGCCGCCCGAGGCCCGCTACCGCGAGAAGCCGGTGGAGTCCGCTCCCCGCAGCGGCGACGGAGTCGTCGAGGACGAGCAGCAGGTGCTGGTCGACTCGCTCGCGGGCGTGGCGGTCGGGCCGAATGCCGCCACCGCCCTCCGTTTGCAGCGCCAGACCCGCGCGGGGGTATCGGTCGAAGGCTTCGATGAAGCCGAGGCAGCCCTCATCCGCCGCATCGCCGCGAAGTACATCGGCAAGCCGGTGCGTCTTGCATCGCTCAACGCCATGGTGGGCGACATCGAGTCCGCATTCCGCCGCCGCGGATCCGTGCTGCGGCGCGTTTCCTATCCGCCGCAGGAAATCACCACCGGGGTGGTGGCGTTGCGTGCCGGTCGGGCCGGGGTGGGCCGCCTGCGTCTTGCGGGAGCTCCGTCCTTCGGAGCCGGTTTCGCACTGCGTTCGTGGAGCGCGCTGCCGGGCCGGCCGCTCGACGAAGCGCGGCTGCTCGACGATCTCGACTGGCTCAACGAGAACCCGCTGCGCCGTGCGACCGTTTCCCAATCCCCCGGCGGCGATCCGGACGAGATCGATCTCACCCTGCGGCTCCGGTCCCCCCGGCCTTGGCGTGTGTACGGCGGCATCGACAACCAGCTCAGCGAGAACCTCGGCGACGAGCGCCTGTTCCTTGGCTGGCAGTACGGCGATCTCTTCGGGCTCGATCACCGGTTCACCGGCCAGCTCACCTCGGCTCTCGAGGAAGGCGCCCTGCTCGGTGCGAGCGTGATTCACGAGATTCCCCTGCCGGGGAGGCACTTGCTCGGGATTTCCGGCGGCTACACCGAATCGGAGACCGACCTGCCCGGGCCCCTGGACCAGAGCGGGGACTTCGCGCGTGTGGCGCTGGAGCACCGGTGGATGTTTCCGCGCTGGCGGAGCCTCGCGCACGAGTGGCGCTCCGGGATGGAGTTCCGCAACAACGACTATCTGTTTCCGGGAGGCACCGACCGTACGGTGCGGTTCTTCCAACTCGAAACCGGATGGAAGGGGAAACGCCCCGACCGCTACGGCATGACCGCACTCGAGTGCGGCCTGCTGTGGAATCCGGGCCAAGGAGTGCTCGGTTCCGACGACGAAGACTACATCGCCTTGGGAGCGGATGGTGCCGAGTCGCTCATCCTCCGTGCCGATCTCGAACGATCGCTGCGTCTGGGCAAGGCCGGCTCGCTGATGTCGCGGCTGCGCGCGCAATGGGCCGACTCCGCCCTGCTCTCCTCCGACCAGATTTCCGCGGGCGGCATGACCCGCGTGCGCGGCTTCGACGAGATCGTCGGGTACGCCTCAAGCGGCATGATCGCCACCCTCGAATGGCAGAGCCCGGTGTGGAACCCATCGCCGAGCGCCGATCTTCTCGGCGTGTGTTTCCTCGACGGCGCGCTACTCGATCGCGATCAGCCCGGCGATCCCGGGCAACTGCTTTCCGCGGGTTTCGGCTGCCGCTGGCGCTGGACCGAGCAATGCTACGGCCGCCTCGAATGCGGCTTCCCGCTCGACTGCCCGGACGACATCGATTCCGACCCGATGCTGCATTTCGCGGTCGGCTTCAATTGGTGAGCGCGGCAAAAGCGCGGCTTACTCGAGCACCTTGATCCGGATGTTGCGGTAGAGGGTGGTGCTGCCGTCGTCGTGGGCTTGGATCGCGATCGCGCCCCCGTCGGGACGCAACCTGCCGGTGGCCGGATCGGGCCTGTGGTCCGCCAGTTCCTTGCCGTTGACACTTACCTTGATGACGCCGTCCTTCACGATGATCACATAGTTCATCCAGGTTCGATCCGCGAAGGGCACCGGGTTTTTCACCTCGTTGAAAATGCTTCCCGATTTCTGCGGGTCCCGCTGCGTGTTGTTCACCTGGATCTCGTATCCGGCCTTCGGCCAGCCCTCGTCTTGAAACACCGTGTGGATGAAGATTCCGCCGTTCGAGTTTTCGTGGGTCATCACCTCCATGCGCAGTTCGAAGTCCTTGAACTTCGCGCCGCCGTCCTTTCCCTCATGGAAGATGTGCGAGCAGGTGCCGTTGGCCTTGATCGCGCCGTCCTCGATCGAGAAGGCCGATTCCTTTCCCGCGATCCTCCAGCCCTCGAAGTTTTTTCCGTTGAAGAGGGAAACGAACCCTTCCTCCGTTGCGGCTGCGGCCGGAGCTTGGGCATGCGATGGCGGCGAGGAGAGCACCAGGACGGCGAGGAGAGGAGACAGGAGCTGTTTCATGGAGTTGCGATGGTTCGAATGGGCGGACCCCTTCCGGAGCGCAAGGCCTTCCGCAGCGCAAGCATTTCCGCTTCGCGCGGTCGCGGCGGGTCTTTGCCGGATTCGTCGTCGACTTCCCCGCGTTTCCAGGAGAGGCTGCGGAGATGGCGCAGGCGGGAGATGTCGCGAGTCTCGTGGTGGTACGGATGGCGGATCACGGTGCGTATCTGGATGCCGGGGAGATGGGAGAGGTGCTGTTGCCGCGGCGCGAGGTGCCTCCGGGCACGGCCGCCGGCCACGAACTGGAGGTGTTCCTCTACACCGATTCCGAAGACCGGCCGGTGGCAACCCTGCTCCGGCCGAAACTGCGGCCGGGGGAAATCGGCCCGCTGCGCTGTGTGGATGTGGGTGCTGCCGGTGCGTTCTTCGATTGGGGCCTGCCCAAGGATTTGTTCGTGCCGTACCGCGAACAGGAGGTGGCGGTCCAACCCGGCTCGGTTCATGTGCTGCGGGTCGAACGCGATTCGGTCTCGGGCCGGATGGTGGGCTCCGCCCGCTTGTCCCGGCACCTGGAGGCGGCTCCGCGCGATCTCCTGCCGGGACGGGAGGTGGACTTGCTGATTTGGAAGAAGACGCCGCTCGGCTACAAGGCGGTGGTCGACGGGCGCTACGACGGGATGCTGTT
>CAZMUK010000084.1:4913-12244 GCA_964569415.1 uncultured Luteolibacter sp.
GACAGGGTGTTTGAGCAGCCTTCCCGCGGCGACCGGCTCCGCGGCTGGGTGCGCGAGTTGCGCGCCGACGGGAAAATCGATTTGTCCCTCGAGGCTCCGGGCCGGGCGCGGATCGATTCGCTCGCCGCGAGGATCCTCGCGGAACTGGCCGCCCGCGGCGGTTTCCTCGGCCTCTGCGATGACAGCCCGCCCGGGGAAATCCGCGCGGAGCTTGGAGCCAGCAAGCGCGCGTTCAAGCAGGCGGTCGGACAGCTCCTCAAGCAGGGGAAAATCCGGATCGGAGAGCGCGGGATCCACGCGGCCTGAGGGGAGCAAACGGCCTCGGGCCCTTCAGTCCTTCGCCAGCACGCGTTGCCTGTCCTCCTCGCCGAGCACCCGCCACTCACCTTCGGGCAGATCGGCGGGCAAGGGCAGCGCGCCGATCGACACACGCCGCAGCGAACGCACATGGTTTCCAGCGGCGGCAAACATCCGTCGCACCTGATGGTAGCGGCCCTCGCGGATGGTGATGCGCGCCGCGCACGGCCCGCCCACCTCGAGCAATGCGGGAAGCAAGGGCTTGGTTTCCCCGCGCAGCATCACCGTGCCGGACGCGAACCATTCGCCCTCGTGACCTTCCAGCGGGCGCTCGAGCAGCACCTCGTAGGTTTTCAAACAGCCGGACTTGGGGTGAATGACGCGGTGCGCGAAAGCGCCGTCATCCGTGAGCAGCAGCAAGCCGGAGGTATCCTTGTCGAGCCGACCCACGGGGTGCAGCCCGGGCTTGCGCGCAGCGAAACGGGCAGGCAACAGATCGAAAACAGTCGCACCGGGATCCTCGGTGCTGCATGTGAATCCCTCCGGCTTGTGCAACGCGATCAGCAGAGGAAAGGGAGGATCGAGCGGCGAGCCGTCCACGCGGACCTCGCCATGCGCGGTGCCGTCATTCTCGCCGAGCACCTTGCCCGCGCTGTCCCGTACCCTCCCGGCACGCAGCAAGTCCCGGCATGTCGACCGGGAACCATACCCAAGGTTGGAAAGCAACCGCAGAAGTTTCATGCGCGCGACCATGCCGGATCATCTCGGGGGTTTTGACAACCCGCATCTTCTCCGGCCAAGCCTCCGCGCCGTCCCCATCACGAGGCTCCCGTGACGGTCGCTTCGCGAGTCCCCCCGCTGAGTCCGCCGGAACCGCAGGATTTCCCCGATCTTGCCCGCTGCCTCGGGACGGATCCCCCTTTCAGACCGGATTCTGAAAGATCCGCGCCCCGGCCCGCGTAGGGGTTCGGCCAGTCCGATGCCTGCCCACCGCCCCCGAAAGCCATCCCTGTCGGTTTTGCTCGCCTTCCTCGCGCTGGCATGGGCGACCTTCGGCAAGGCAGCGGAACCCGCGGCCGCTGGATTCACGAACGCCGCGGACTTCGGCTTCCTGCCCGAAGCCTCCGGCATCGAAAACGCGAAAGCCCTCCAGAAGGCGGTCGACCGCGCCGGCACGATCGTCGTGAGCCGCCCCGGCATCTACAAGATCTCGGGAACGGTCTTCATCGGAAGCGACACCTCGTTGATCTTCGGCGCGAAGGTGTTCCTGCAAAAAACAGTCGAGAAAGAGCCCTTCACCCATGTGTTCCTCAACAAGGGCGCCCTCACCAAGACCTGGGACGAGCGGATCGTGATCGACGGACTCTCGATCATCGTCAACGGCGTCGATGTGCGCAAGTTCCTCGTCTTCGGATTGCACGGCCACCTCTCGTTCTTCTATGCGCGCGACATCCGCATCAACCGCTTCCGCTGCCGCGACATCGGCAAGTGGCAGTACGGCATCCACGTCTGCACCTTCGAGGACCTGATCATCGACGATGTGATCGTCAGCGGCGACAAGGACGGCATCCACCTCGGCCGCGGCAAGCGCTTCAACATCCGCAACGGGGTCTTCCGGACCTACGACGACGCCATCGCGCTCAACGCCCACGACTACGATGTCGGCAACCCCGAACTCGGGTGGATCGAGGACGGGGTGGTGGAGAACTGCCACGACCTCGACGACCACCATCAGAAGAAAGTGGGCTACTTCTCGCGCATCATCGCCGGCGCGTGGCTCGACTGGCGGCCGGGCATGGAGGTGCAGAAGTCGGATACCGTGGTCTCCAACGGCAGACTCTACCGGGTCTTGGCCGACCCGGATTCGAAGGTCTACAAGTCGCTCACCCGCCCCGAACACCGGCAGGGGGAAAAGGTGCTCGACGGCATCCGCTGGTCGATGGTCCAGAACGATGTGACCTACAATGTCGGCGTGCGCAATGTGGTGTTCCGCAACATTTTCCTGCACAAGCCGCGCCACTCGTTCTCGATGCATGCCGACCACGACCGCTACAGCCGCTCCTTCTACCCGGGGGTGAAGGCCCCGGTGCAGGCACAGCTCCGCTTCGAGAACATCCGCGTGCTGCACAACCGGGAGAAGGCCGTCGTGCTGGTCGGGACCCCGGCCGATGTGATCCACATCAGCAACTCGAGCCTCCGCAACAGCAGTGTGTTCTTCCATGGCAATGACTCGGTGGCCGACTACGGCTTCACCAAGGTGCTCCTCACCGGCTGCACCTTCAATCACCCGGGAACCCTCGGCGTCGTCAAGAACCTGGTGCCCGGAAAACGGATCCTCCTCCAGACGGCCTTCAGCAACGAGAACGCGGAGGGCTTCTCCGCCACCGTATCGCCCGGCCCGGGCACGATTGATGTCGACTCGGACCTCATCGGGCTGCGGAAATGAGCCGGATATTCGCCGGCATTCCGGACCGGGATCCGACTCCACGGAACGGATGACCGGGCGAGCGGGTCTGCGCGGGGCGGCGAGGAAACGAGTTTCGGGAAGCGTTCGGGACCGCGGCAGGGCACGGTCGGGTTTCGAGAGCCGCGGAATGTCTTCAAGCGGTTCGCGGCTCTTCCCGCATGCGATCGAAACCGGGTTGTGAACCCCCGCTGGCATCGGTTGCGTCACACCGCACTCAGCGCACTTCCTCGGTGCTGCCCAGTGCGATGTTGACCTGAAACCACAGGGCGTGGATTTCCTCGCCGTTGTCGAGGTCGTCGTGGTTGTACTGCAACCGCAGCCCCACGCGGCGCCGGGCATCAAGCCAGCAAGTCACCGCCGGGGAAACCCGCATCCTGCCGCTTTGGCCGAAGTCGTCCACCCCTTCGAGCCACGCGAGCCGCAGCGAGGTCTCGACATGTTCGTTCCATCCGTAGGTGAGGTCGGTATGGAACCCGGTCTCGTCGTAGGAGCCGCGGAAGCTTTCGTCGATCACGCCGTCATCATCGTCGTCGTGTTCGCTGAAGGCATCCACACGCCGCTGCAACAGTTCGTTGGTCCAGCGCAGGGAGCGTCCGCCCGGCTCGAGTCCGCGCTCGCGCCATTCGTAAGATAGGTCGATGCCGAAGACATCGGTCGATCTGCCGAAGCCGTTGGTGCCGTTCGCCCAGGAGAGGCCGCTGATGACCGAATGGAAATCGTCGAAGCGACGGCGCACGACGGCACGGGCGGTGGCGACATCGTCCACGGGCGCGGCCTCGTGGCCTTCATGGGGCACTTCTTCCCCATCGTCGTGTTCTTCGTGATCGTGGCCGCCGTGGTCATGAGACGGCGCGTTGCCGAAACCTGCGGAGATTTCCGCGGTCCAGTAGGGCTCGCGGCGCAGCGGCAGGCGCCAGGTGGCTTCGCCGCCCTCGAGCATCAGTCCGTGTTCGCCGAGAAAGGTCACGGGCGCGGGAGCGGCATCGACAAAATCCCAGCCGTGAAGGTGGGTGGCATTGTGGACGCCGAAGCGGGAGAGGAAGCGGCCGCCTTTGAACTCCCAGTCGCCCGGCAATCCGGTGAGTTTGAGGAACGCCTCCTCGAGGTCGCCGTCCCAATCGCCTTCGGAGTCCTGCCAGAAGATCGCATTGGCGAATCCCTCGACGTGCTTCGTGCGCAGGGACAACCCGGGCTCGAGGGCCTGCGCGGAAAAGGTGCCCCGCGAGGGATCATGGCTGCCGGTCTCGACCTCATCGAGGTGGCCGTCCACCCAGCCGCCCACGCCGTGGAGATGGAGGTTGGGAAACAACACATCGCCCACCGACCAATCCTGCGCGGACTCCCACGATGCCCAAAACGCCTCTGCCGTGGCGGGCAGAGCGGCTTCGTCGGCACGCGAGGCGGCGAGGAAGGGCGGACTCCAGAGCAGGCAAAAAATCGGGACAAGGAATCGGGAAGGTTTCATGGTCAGCTTTGCGTTCACGGCGCCGATCCTAGGCCCAAACCGCACCAACGCAAGTGTTTTGCATTTGTACAATTCAGGCATTGATTTCCCGGATTTCGGGAAACCGCTTGATTGCTTAAGAGATCCGTAATAGCTTGCTTCTCCGAAACGGGGAGATGTCGAAGTCACGGGACAGGGGCAAGGCGGGGGTGCGGGGTTCCGGCAATCGGCGTCGGGAGCGGCCGACCTTGGGGGAGATGTTCGGGTTGGCGAACCGTCGTGCGCACGATGGGGCCAATCGGCGGATGCGGGCGGCGGTGGCGGGGGAGAGGTCGGTGCATGCGGCGGTGGCGGCTGCGGAGGCCGAGGCCTTTGCCGAGCCCTTGGCCGGTTGGCTGACGCGTTTGGGGCGATGGGTGGTTGCGCTGTTGTTGTTGCCGTTGTGCTGGGTGACCACCTGGACCTTTCTTTCCCGGTTCTCGAGTGTGACGGTCGAGCGCGGATTTTGGCAGAGTGCGGAGTTCTGGTATTTCGCCACCGGCGTGTTGTTGATGGTGGGTTGGTTTTGGTCGGGACTGCTCAAGACCTTTTTCCTCTATCTTTATGTCTTGGGTCACGAGCTGACCCATGCGCTGTTCGTGTTGTTGTTCCGCGGCAAGGTGACGGATTTTCATGTGAGTGCCGACGGTGGCTACATCACGACCAACAAGACCAATCTTCTCATCGCGTTGTCGCCGTATTTTTTGCCGTTCTGGTCTGTGGTGTGCGTGGGGTTGTACGGGTTTCTGCGGATTGCGGCGGAACCGAAACCGGGGTGGGATCTGGTGTTTTACGGGATGATGGGGCTGACCTGGACCTTTCACATGGCGTGGACCATCTGGATGCTGCCGCGGGATCAGCCGGACTTGCGTCAGAACGGGACCTTCCTCTCGCTGGTGGTGATTTACTTGGCGAACCTGCTGGTGCTGGTGGCGTTGTTGTGTGCGTCGGAGGGCTCCCCCTTGCGTGCGTTCCGGGAGTTTGGAAACGAGTGGCTCCGTCACGCCGCGGTGTGGGCCGACCTCGTTTGGCGGCGCGTGATTCCGGTGCTTTCCGGGATGGCGGCGCGGCAGGGTGCGGGCGGCTGATTTTCCGGGTTGCCTGTGGCGCGGGGTGAAGGATCCTTTGCGTGTGATCGATCTCGATGCCAACGCGACCACCGCCCTGCTGCCGGAGGTGTTGGAGGCGATGATGCCTTGGCTGGCCGGCGGGCATGCGAATCCGTCGGGCTATCACCGGGCCTCGCGCGAGGCGCGGCGGGCGATCGATACGGCCCGAGAAGAGGTGGCCGCGCTGATTGGGGCGGATCCGGCGGAGATCGTGTTCACGGGCGGCGGCACCGAGAGCGTCAACACCGCGCTGCATTCGCTGGATCGGTTGTGCGGTGCGGGGGCGGCGCTGACCAGTGCCATCGAGCACAGCGCGGTGCTGCGCTACGCGGCGGCGATGGAGCGGGAGCATCGGGCGGCGGGAGTGGACGGCGGCGGAGCGCTGGATCCCGAGGCATGGGCGCGCGGTTTGGAGGGAGCGGCGTTCGCCTCGCTGATGGCTGCGAACAACGAGACCGGTGTGATCCAACCCTTGGCCGAGGCGGCGTCACTGGCACGTGCGTGCGGCGTGCCGGTCCATACCGATGCGGTGCAGGCGGCGGGCAAGATCCCGCTGGATGTCCGCGCACTCGGGGTCGATCTCCTTTCGCTCTCGGCGCACAAGTTTCACGGGCCCAAGGGTGTCGGTGCCTTGTTCGTGCGCGGCGGCCTGGGTTTCGAACCCCTGCTGCGCGGCGGGGGGCAGGAATCGGGACGCCGCAGCGGCACGGAAAACACCGCGGGCATCGTGGGTCTGGGTGCCGCCGCCCGTCTCGCGAGGGAACGGCTCGCCGCTCCGTCTGCGACCGCCCCGCTGCGCGATGCGTTCGAGCAAGGGGTGATGGCATCGGTATCCGGGGTCACCCGCAATGGCGATGTCTCGCGCCGTCTGCCCAACACCAGCCATCTCTCATTCGACGGCTGCGATGCGGAGGGTTTGCTTATCCTGCTCGATGAGGCCGGAGTCGCCTGCTCCGCGGGATCGGCCTGCATGACGGGGCGCCGCCAGCCGTCCCATGTGCAGTTGGCCATGGGCATTCCCGCGGAGCGGGCCGCCTCGAGCCTCCGTTTCGCGTTCTCGGTGCTCAACCGACCGGAGGAAATCGACACCGCGGTGCGCAAGGTGGGTGCCGCCGTGAGCCGCTTGCGCGAGGTGCAGGGACGGGGTCACGGACCGGTCACCGTCTACCCGGCCCGCTGAGGCGCGTAGGGTGGCTGCCGACCCTTCGTTGCGGGCTTCCGCCTTGCGGGGGGGCGTGGCAGCGGGTAGGTTCCGCGCCCCGGCCCATGGAAACCAAGCCCGTTTTCCTCTACGACACCACCCTGCGCGACGGCACGCAGGGCGAGGGCTTCCAGTTGTCGGGCCTCGACAAAATCCGCATCGCGCGGCGGCTCGACGCCTTCGGCATCGACTACATCGAGGGTGGCTGGCCGGGCTCCAACCCGAAGGATGTGGAGTTTTTCCGCGAGGCGCGCGCGCTCGGCCTCCGTCATGCGAAGCTGGCCGCCTTCGGCTCCACCCGCCGCGCCGACACACCGGTGGCGGAAGACCCGCAGGTGGCCTTGCTGCTCGAGGCAGAGACGCCGGTGGTGACGATTTTCGGGAAAAGCTGGAAACTCCATGTCACCGAGGTGCTCCGGACCTCGGTGCGCGAAAACCTTGCGATGATCCGCGACACGGTGGCCCACCTGCGCCGCCACGGCCGCGAGGTGGTCTACGACGCGGAACATTTCTTCGACGGCTTCAAGGACTCGCCGCAGCACGCGCTCGATACCCTGCGGGCGGCCGCCGAGGGCGGAGCCTCCTGCCTCGTGCTCTGCTACACCAAGGGCGTAAGGCTGCGGGTGGAAACCGCCGCCGCCTGCGCCGTGGTGGGGCGCCACCTGCCCGGCCTGCGCATCGGCATCCACACCCACAACGACTGCGAACTGGCGGTGGCCAATGCGGTGGCGGCGGTGCGCGCCGGCGCCTCCCATGTCCAGGGACCCTTCAACG
>CAZMUK010000085.1:0-12192 GCA_964569415.1 uncultured Luteolibacter sp.
CGCCGAGTCCGAGCCGTCCTCGTTGATCACCGGGATCACGCTTTGGATGTCGTCGCCGAACAAGGGGCTTTGGCAGAGGGCCTGGCGGGCCTTCATGAAATTCGCGTTGCCCATCACGGTGTTGATTTCCCCGTTGTGGGCGATGAAACGGTTCGGGTGGGCGCGGGACCAACTCGGGAAGGTGTTGGTCGAGAAGCGGGTGTGCATCAGCGCCAGGGCCGACTCGAAATCCGGGTCGTGGAAATCCGGGAAATATTCAGCCAGTTGGCAGGGGGTGAGCATACCCTTGTAGACCATCGTGCGGGCGGAGATGCCCGTTACATAGTAGTAGTCCGCGCCCGGGAACACATTCGAGCGGTTGCCGTGGACATCGGTGAACTGGTTGGGCAGTTGGTTGCGGCGGATCGCGCCGCTCACGCGCTTGCGGATCAGGTAGAGTTTGCGCTCGAACTCCATCGGGTCGGTGATGTCGGCGCTGCGGCCGATGAAGACCTGCTTGATGTTCGGTTCGAAGCGACCGGAGGTTTTGCCGAGGATCTCGCTGCGGACCGGCACCGTGCGCCATCCGAGGAAGGTCTGTCCTTCGTCGCGGATGATGTGTTCGAACACATGCATCGCCGCCTCGCGTTCGCCGGGATCCGGGGAGAGGAACACGATGCCTGCGCCGTACGCGCCCTCCGGGGGGAGTTCCACGCCTTTTTCCGCCATCTTTTTGCGGAGAAACTTGTCCGGCATCTGGATCATCAGCCCGGCGCCGTCGCCGGTGGCGGGGTCGGCCCCGCTGGCACCGCGGTGGTCCATCTGGGCGTTCATCGTCAGGGTTTTGAGGACGATGTCGTGCGAGCGCTTTCCTTTCAGGTGCGCGATGAACCCCACGCCACAGGAATCCTTTTCACGCGAGGGGTCCCAAAGGCCTTGTGCGGCGGGCCAACCGGCGGGCGAGGGGCGTCGTGCGGGGTCTGGATCGGGCTGCGTGCGGTTGGTCATGGCGGGCTGGAGAGCTTGGTATTCCCGGGGAATCCTCGAGGATTCCGGCAGTTCATGTGCCAAGGCTGGACCGGAATCCGCGGCGGGGCGCTCCTCGTCCCGGAAAACGGCTTGGGAATCTGCTTTTCCGGCGGGTTGCTGTCAAGGCCGGGGGCGGTTTGCGGTGGAGGCGCTTGCCGGGCGCGGCGGGGCGCGGGTAGGGTGGGCGGCGGATGGAAGGGCGATTGATCGGGATTGTGGCGATGACACCTGGACGGGTGATTGGACGGGGAGGGGCCTTGCCTTGGCACCTTCCGGAGGATCTGGCGTTTTTCAAACGGACCACACTGGGCCACGCCGTGGTGATGGGGCGCAAGACCCATGAGTCGATCGGCCGGCCGCTGCCGAAGCGCCGCAATCTGGTGCTCACGCGCGACCCCGGTTGGTCCGCGCCGGGTGTGGAGGTGATCCGTGCGGTCGAGGAGGTCGATGCGCCTGCCTTGGCGGGTCAGCGGGTGTTTGTGATCGGCGGGTCGGAGGTCTACGCGGCATTTCTTCCCCGCTTGGATGAAATCGTGATCAGCCACCTCAAGGATGAGTACGAGGGGGATGTCCGTTTTCCCGAGTTTGAGGACCGGTTTGCCAGGGCGGGCACTATCGAGACGCACGATCGGTTTGATGTCGTGCTTTGGCGTCGGGTTTAGCGGCGCGGCGGCAGATGTGGGGGAGGGTTTCTCTCCATTTCCGCGGCGAGGCCCGGGGAGATCTTTTCCATCGTGGGTTTCATCCGTTGCCAAACGGATGGCCAGGTGACGGCAACCTGCAGTTGCAGCGAGGTGATTAGCAGCACCGCGAAGAGCACCACGCGTGCCGGGCGGAGCGTGCTGCCGTGCACGCGGTGCTTGCCTGCTTGATCCCACAAGGTGCGGCGGTGGCGCCAGATGGCGAAGAGCGAGAGTGCCTGGCAGATCCAGCTGATCGGAGCCATGCCCATGCCGACCCCGGCAAAGAGCACGAGCATCGAGCGCTTCCATGCGGCCAAGATCGACAAGCGCGAGCCGTCGGGCTCGGTCACGGAAAGTCCCAGCAGCCATTTGCCGGGAGTGGTGCCCGTTTTGTGGAGAAACGCCGCCTCGATCAGTGCCCAGGGGATGAAGAGCAGCAGCAAGACCCACGGAGAGGCGAGGGCGGTGGCCACATCGCGACCCGAGGTCCAGACTGCAATCCAGAAGGCAGCGAGGTAGAGATGCAGGTCGCACCAGCGGGCGAAAAACCTCCGGAACGGATGAACCGGAGCAGGGAGTGCGGCGAGGGTGTCGCTTTCCGGTGCGGTTTGGTTCAAAACGGGCGGGACTTCCCCGGGATCCGCGGCGCGCGGGAGCGCATCGGCTACGGAAGGCAGGGCGCCCAGGGTGGTCCACTGCGTGATTCCGCGCTGCCAGGCGGGGGTCGATGCGTCATAGCTTCCGTTTTCGATGCCGCGCCGGATTTCCGATGGAGTGAAGGGTCCGGCCTGCTCTCCGTTGACGACGATCCAGATCTGCATGGTGCCGGCGGATCAGAGGTTGCGCAGGGACTTTGCGGCATCGCTGCGGGCGGCGAAGAAAGCCGGCACCAGCGCGGCAAGCGAGCAAAGCACGAAGGCCATGCACCCGATCACCAATTGCTCGATCGGGTTGCTGTGGGCCGGCAGGACGCCGAACCCGGTGAACGACGCCGCGAAGGGGTCGAATCCGAGCAGGCGCATCAGTTCCTGAAGTTCGCCGCGGAAGCGGATCACCACGCGGCCGAGCACCACTCCGAGGATTGCGCCGAGCGCGCCGAGGATCATTCCTTGGTGGAGGAACACCCGCACGATCTGGCCGGGGGCCGCGCCGAGGGCCTTCATCACGCCGATTTCCTTCCTCTTCTGGATCGTCACGGTGAACATCACCGCCATCATCGAGAAGGCGGAAACCAGCACAATGAAGGAGAGCGCGAAGTACATCATCACCCGCTGCTGGTTGATGAGGCCGAAGAAGGTCCGGTATTGATCGCCCCAGGTGATGAGCGACCATTCCGCGCCGAGTTTCCGGCCGGCGGCCTGCTTCACCTCCTCGGCCGCGTACGCATCGTCGAGACGGAGGGCCACGCCCTGCACCGCTCCATCAAGTCCCGCAAGATCCTGTGCGAGACCGAGCGGAAGGAAAAGATCGGGAGTCACCGCCATTTGCGAGGCTTGGTAGACACCGATCACCGTGACTTCCTTCGGCAGCACGATGCGGCGAAGTCCTTTGAGGGTTTCCGCGTCCATCTTTTCCGCATCGGTAGAGGTGAGGGCCTTCACCTGCTCAAGCATGCGGGCGCGGGTTCCCCCGGCGAAACGGTAGGCGGCATTCGCTTCATCCCGCGTTCCCTCCTCGAGGACCACCAACAGGTTTTCAAGCAGCTCGCGCTCCGGCCCGCGGATCGGTCCCCCCCGCAGACCATCGAGCAAGGTGTACGCCTCCTGAAGCCGGGCGAGCGGGACGGTTTCGCCATCCGCCGCGGTTTTCCATTCCTCGCGCAGGATGGTGGTCGCCTGTCCCCAGGTGCCGGCGAAGGCCTCGCGCAGCGGCGGCTTTTCCGTGGCTTTGTAGGCGCGCATCACCTCCTCGAAATTGCGGGTCGAGTACAGCCTCACCACCGAACCAACGCCGATCGCAAGTTGGTCGGCGATTTGCGAGGAAACCACCGCGCGGTCGTCGATGCCGAGGTCGGCACCGGATCGCGGGTGCGCCTTGAGATCCAGCATCGCGCGGATGCCCTCGACCTGTTGGGCGTCCGCGGTGTCGATGCCGCGGAACATCACCGGACGCTGCCAGGATTCCACATCGATGATCACATTGTCCGAGACAAAGGCCGAGGCCGAGGTCACGCGGGGCAGCGACTTGGCCATGGCGGCGACATCCTGCCAGTCGTCGAGCGGTGCGCCGCCCGCATGGCGGCTGAGCAGAATGTGGGGGGTGAAGCCGAGGATGCGCGACTTCACCTGACGCTCCATGCCGGCGTACACCGCCATCACCACCACCAGAACAAGCACCCCGAGAAGAACCCCGATCAGCGAAATCAGGGTGAACGAGGAGAGCATCGACCGCCGCGGGTTGAGGTAGCGGCGTGCGAGCAGCAGACTGAAGGAGCGTCGGCGCACCACGCCTGTTACCTCCGGGAGACCATGTCGGCAAGCCCAACCCTGCCGTGGAGAGCGCCACTCACTCCGCGCCAGGCAGACCGATGAGGTCGAGCAGGCGCTGCAAGTCGTCGTTGCCGTAGTACTCGATCTCGATGCGGCCCTTTTTCGACGCGTGGTGGATCACCACATGGGTGGCCAAGTGGTCGCGGAGGCGGTCGGCGACCCGGCGGATGTGAATGTCCGCAGTCGCGGCGCCCTTGCCGGTGTTGGTTCTGGGATTGGGGGAGCCGGTTTCCCCGTTGAGGACAGACTGCGCCAGCTTTTCCGCCGCCCGGACGGTCAGTTGCTGGCGGATGATGCGATCGGTCACCAGCAATTGGGATGCATGGTCCTTCAGGGAAAGCACCGCCTTGGCATGGCCGACCGTGATCAGTCCCTGAGCCACCATCGACTGGATGTCCGCGTGGAGGTCGAGCAGGCGCATGGCGTTGGCCACGCTGGCGCGGGACTTGCCGACGCGGGAGGCGATCTCGTCCTGCTTCATCGCGAACTCGCGGGCGAGCCGCACATAGCCCATGGCCTCCTCCATCGGGTTGAGGTCCTCGCGCTGGAGGTTCTCGATGAGGGCCATCTCCAACACATCGCGGTCCGAGGCCTCGCGTTCGAGCACCGGCACGGTGGCGAGGCCGAGCTTGGCCGATGCGCGCCAGCGGCGTTCGCCGGCGATGAGTTCGAGTTTGCCGTTCACCGGGCGCACGATGAGCGGTTGGATCACGCCGTGCTGGCGGATCGACTCCACCAAGTCGTCGAGCGGCGAGTCGCCGAAGTGGGTGCGCGGCTGCAGGGGACTGGGGACCACCAGATCGATCGCCACTTCCCGCACACGCTTGAACTCGCCGCTTGTTTCGGCAGCGCCGTCCTTCGAGGAATTGCTGCCGCGGATCAACGCGCCGAGACCTTTGCCGAGAGCCTGCTTCGCCATGGGGAGGTGAGTGTAGCCAAACAGCTTTCCCGATTCCAAGCGGAAATCGTCGGGAAAATTTTCCGGCTCGCGCAGGCACGAATCCTGCCTTCGTTCCGTGTGGGAGATCTTTCGGTTTTCCGAGGCAAGTGAAAAGTTTCGCCGAAGGTTCCGCATCCGCATGCGGTGCCGTTCCCGCAAAGGCCGCGAAAGGGTTCCCGTGTCTGAAAGGGTTCCCGGGTCTGTGTCGTAGACCGGACCTGCATTGCGTCGCATCGGAGGCTTTTCCCGCCTTCGATGTACGCGGGTCGTTTCCCTGCGATCCATGACATCCCGGTGCCTTCGTTCCCTGCTGTTCCTGCTTCTTGCCGCCATCCCGGGCACGGCCGGGTCGCGGCCCAACATTCTGTTCATCTACTCCGACGACCACGCACAACAGGCCATCTCCGCCTACGGGTCGAAGGTCGCCAGGACTCCGCATCTCGATCGACTGGCCGCGCAGGGTGCGCGCTTTGCCAATTCCTTCGTTACCAATTCGATCTGCACGCCGGCGCGTGCGACCATTCTCAACGGCCGGTATTCCCACGCCAACGGCGTGCCGGTCTTCAATCCTTTCGACGGGTCCTCCGACCATGTCGCCAAGCGGCTCCGCGCGGGGGGGTACCATACCGGGATTCTCGGGAAATGGCATCTCGGGACCGACCCCACCGGATTCGACCGCTGGTTGATTCTGCCCGGCCAGGGTGAGTACACCGACCCGGTCTTCCGCTCGCCCTCCGGGTAATGGCGGGTGAGGGGTCATGTCACCGGCATCATCACCGACCTCGGCGTCGAGTTTCTTCGCTCGCGGCCGAAGGACCGGCCCTTTTTCCTAATGCTCCAGCACAAGGCCCCGCACCGGGAATGGACGCCCGATCCGGCAAACCACGAAAAGTTCCGCAACGCGGTGTTTCCCGAGGCTCCGACCCTTTTCGATGACTACGCCACCCGCCCGGCCGCGCTGCCGGCGAACCGCCAGACAAGGCCGAGATCCGCCGCTTGCAGCTGCAGTATGGGGACGATGGCCGGTTTTCTGATCTTCGCGACCTGCCGAAGGTCTCCGTGCACGGGCGCGATCTCAAGACTCTTGAGAACAGAGGCTTCACCGATATTCCGGGTGCGATCCGCGCTTCTGCTGCGGACGGAGGGGAGGGGTAGGCCCGGTGGGGTTCGAACCCACGACCAAGGGATTATGAGTCCCCTGCTCTAACCGCTGAGCTACAGGCCTTTGGAAATCCGCGACCCACTGTGTTCGGGTGCGGTCCCGTTCTGCAAGCGACGACTCACCCTGCGGTTGCCGGGGAGAGTTTCAAGTTTCAAGTTTCGAAGGCCCCGGCGCCCCGAACCCGGGGCGATTGGTCTCAGGTTCCGACCTCATCCCTTGCGCGGATGAAGGTCTCCACAGCGGTGGACAAATCGCTGCGGGAGTGGGCCGCCGAGATCTGGGTGCGGATGCGGGCCTTGCCGAGGGGCACCACCGGGTAGGAAAAGGCCGTGACATAGACGCCCAGTTCGCGCATCCGGGCGGCGATGCGGGCGGCCAGCGGTGCATCGCCAAACATCACGGGAACGATCGGGTGGGTTCCGGGGAGGATGGCAAATCCGGCATGTTCCATCTGCTGGCGGAACCAGAGGGTGTTTTCGTGGAGCCGCCTGCGGAGTTCGCCCGAGTCTTTGAGCATTCCGAGGACCTTGAGGGAGGCGGCGGCGATGGGAGGCGGGACGGAATTCGAGAACAGGTAGGGACGGGAGCGCTGGCGCAGCAGGTTGATGAAAGCCGCGCGGCCGCTGGTGTAGCCTCCGCTGGCTCCACCCAAGGCCTTGCCGAGCGTGCCGGTGATCAGATCGATGCGGTCGGCAACGCCGAACAACTCCGGTGTACCGCGGCCCTGATCGCCGATAAAGCCCACCGCGTGGGAGTCGTCCACCATCACCGCTGCGCCGTGCGACTCCGCGAGGTCGCAAATTTCCGGGAGTTTCGAGTACGACCCGTCCATCGAAAACACCCCGTCGGTCATGATGAGCTTGAAGCGCGCATCGGCGTGTTCCGCGAGCCGCGCGGCGAGGTCGGCCATGTCGTTGTTGCGGTAGCGGGCGCGTTTCGCCTTGCAGAGGCGGATGCCGTCGATGATTGACGCGTGATTGAGTTCGTCCGAGATCACCGCGTCCTCGGGTCCGAGGATGGTTTCAGGAAGGCCGCCGTTGGCATCGAAGCAGGAAGTGTAGAGGATGGTGTCCTCGGTTCCGAGAAAGTCCGAGATCGCTTGTTCCAGATCGCGGTGGAGCGTCTGGGTTCCGCAGATGAAGCGCACCGACGCCATGCCGTAGCCCCAGCGGTCGAGCGCGTCGCGCGCGGCGGCGAGCACCTCCGGGTGGGAGGCGAGGCCGAGGTAGTTGTTGGCGCAGAGATTGAGAAGTGGGCGACCCTCCACCTCCACATGGGCCGCCTGCGGGGTGGAGATCGGCAGTTCGTGCTTGTGAAGCCCGGCCGCGCGGGCGTCTTCCACCTGTTTTTCAAGGTGTTCGGCAAAGGAGGAGCTGAGCATGGGGGTGGCGGGTCGGAGATGGTTGTCAGGTCCAGTCGAGCACCACCTTGGCCGCCTCGCCGCGAAGCATGGCCTGAAAGCCCTCTTCGAACTCGGCGAAGGGGAGTCGGTGGGTGATCACGGGGGAAATATCGAGTCCGCTTTGGATCATCACGGTCATTTGATACCAGGTTTCGTACATTTCGCGGCCGTAGATGCCCTTGATGGTGAGCATGTTGAAGATGACCGTGTTCCAATCGATTTCCATCGATCCGTTCGGCGGGATGCCGAGCATGGCGATGCGGCCGCCGTGGGCCATATGGGCGATCATGTCGCGGAAGGCCTTCGGGTTGCCCGACATTTCGAATCCCACATCGAAGCCTTCCGTCATGCCCAATTTCCTCTGGACCTCGGCGAGCGAAGACTGGCGCACATCCACCGCGAGGGTGGCGCCGAGTTGGCCGGCGAGGGCAAGCCGCCGCGGGTTGACATCGGTGACCACCACATGGCGTGCCCCGGCGTGGCGCGCCACCGCCGCGGCCATGAGGCCGATGGGTCCCGCGCCGGTGATGAGCACATCTTCACCAAGCACCGGGAAGGTGAGCGCGGTATGGGTCGCGTTGCCGAAGGGATCGAAGATCGCGGCGATATCGGCCGGGATGCCGGGGGCGTGGGCCCAGATGTTGGTGACCGGCAGGGCGATGAGTTCCGCGAAGGCGCCGGGGCGATTGACCCCGATGCCCTGGGTGTCCTTGCAGAGGTGGCGTCGGCCGGCCATGCAGTTGCGGCAGCGTCCGCAGACCACATGGCCTTCGCCGCTCACGATGTCCCCGATGGAGAAGCCCGCGACATTGCATCCGGTGGCGACGATGTCCCCGACGAATTCATGGCCGACGATCATCGGCACGGGGATGGTTTTGCGGGCCCAATCGTCCCATTGGTGGATGTGCAGGTCGGTGCCGCAGATGCCGGTTTTCCGTACGCGGACCAGCACATCATTGGCGCCGATTTCCGGCTCCGGAACCTCCTCGAGCCAGAGACCGGGTTTCGCGTGACGCTTGACGAGAGCCTTCATCGGGGGGAGTTGGTTCAGGGGAGAGAGCCGCGAAGGAGTTTGTCGGCGGTGGAGGCGAGGAAGCGGATCCGTTCGCCGGGAAGGCCTTGGCCGAAAGGGACCGACCTGCCGTCTCCGAGTTCCGCCACGATCCGGTGCCTGCCGAAGCTCTGACCCGCGCGACGGGGGCGGACATGGTCTTCGATGCGAAGTAAGGAAAAGTCCGCCGTCGCGAAGGTCTTGCCGCGGAAAAGCGGGCCGATGCCGGAACCGACACGCGCGGAGCCGCGGTCGACGGTCAGTTCCGTTTTCCCGAAGAGGGAATGGAAAAACGAAATGATCAGGCCAGCGCCGATCAACAGGAACGGGGCGAGGAAGACCCAGAGGAAGACCACCATGCCTTTTTGCATCGGTTTTTTATTGCTGTCTGGAGCGGGGAACCACTCCGGGACGGGGACTTCCATGAGCCGAAGAGTGGCGGCGGTGGCGAGCAGCACGAAAAGCCCGACGATGCCGTTCCAGAACAATGCGAAGAACAAGATGGCGGCGGCAGTGCCGAGCGAGCGATGGGAAGCGCCGACTACCGCGCCGTGGGCACCGGGGCGGTACCAGCAGCCCGGGGGCGGGCGCAGTGGGTCGACTTGGGGGTCGGGCAGGCTTCCGGAAATCAGCAGCGAAAGGTTTTGTCCCGCATTGCATTTGCGGCAGAAGGCCACATCGGCAGCCACATTCACATCGGCGGCCTGAATCGCCGTACCGCAGCGGGGGCACATCGGTTGCTGCATGTGGCGACAGGTTGCATCGCGGCGACTCGTGCGGCAACGGCAAAGTCCGGGCCGGGGAGTCGCATCCGGCGTAGGGGCGTCACGGGACGGTGGCCCGGACGCGTGCAAAGACGCGCCCCTCGACAGCCCTCGCCAGCGGGATGGCCACCGTGATGGTATCGGGCTGGCTTGCCGGATTTCCGGGATCGACCGCGATAAGGACTCCGTCGGGATGAAGCGTCAGTTCGTCCGAGGTGAGTGGCAGTTCCGATCCGGCCGCGAGTGCGGATCCGTAGAGGAGCCGGGAATCGATGGATTTTGCAACCTCACTGCGTTCGAATTCCAGCACAAGGTCGCTGGAGGTGACGCTGGCGCGCGGCAGGATGCCGGCGGGGTAGGCCGCGGCGTCCGCAAGCGACGGGTCGCCACCGAGAACAAACTCAAGGAGATTTGAAGCGCCGTCGCGATCCGGGTCGGCCTGCATGGCGGAATCGGTCACGCCGTACGGGGCGATCCAATCCTCGTAGGATCCGGCACGCGAGGAGAGGGCCGTCGCTTCCAGTGTGAGAAGCAGGATCGCACTCGTCGTCCAGAGGCGCGAATGCGTGGCTGCGGATTGCGTGGAGGGTCTTGTGTTTTTGGTGCGTGTGTTCATGGCGTTTTGCAAGTGCCGCGATCGTGCGGGTAGGATCCGATCCGTCACGGGATCGCGTGATGCAAATGGAAAAGCAGCGAAAGCGGGAAATTCGCTGCGCGAGTCCCGCGGTGGTTTCCGCGTGGTGATTGCGTCTCCCGCTCCGTGAGGTGGCGTCGGTGGTTGACAGTCAAGTCACCCGTTTGTGGAATGGCACGCGTCGATGGGAGACAGGGTGTCAGGAAGGGTCCGCTTTGCCGTGTTTGCGCTGGCCTTGCTGCTGGTGGCGGGGGCCGCCCTGTGGTTGGGGCGGATGCGCGGGTCAGGTGCCGGCGGCGGGGGGACCGCTCCCGTTGCCGAGAATCCTCCGATGGCGGGCGGCGACGATGTTCCGGTGCTGGCGCCCGACGACGAGGTGCATGCCGCGTACGCCGGATCGGGGGCCTGCAAGGAATGTCACGCGCAGGTGTATCAGCTGTGGAAGGATTCCAATCACGGCATGGCCGAGAGGGAGCCTCGTGCCGATCTCGATCATGCGGCCTTCGAGCCGCGGCGCGAGCTTGTGCACGGAGCCGACAAGTCCGAGACCTTTCTCGACAAGGACGGCATCGCGCGGATTCTTACCCGCGGCTTCGGAGGGGAGATCAAGGCCTATCCGGTGGTGCGGGTGATCGGGCATCGTCCCTTGCGTCAGTTTTTGGTTCCCGCTCCGGGCAACCGCCTGCAGACCTGCGATGTCAGTCACGATCCGAAGAAAAACGAGTTTTTCGATGTCTTCGGCGACGAGGTGCGCGAGCCCGGGGACTGGGGTCACTGGACCGGGCAGGGCATGAACTGGAACTCCATGTGCGCCGGGTGCCACAACACGCGGGTGCGCAAGAACTACGATCCCTCGAGCGACAGCTACCGGACGCGGATGTCGGAGCTCGGCGTGGGCTGCGAGTCCTGTCACGGCCCGATGAAGGATCATGTCGAGTGGCAGCGGGGCAAGGCAGGGGATCCCGCGCGGTCCGGATCCGATCCGACCCTGAAGAGGTTTTCCGCCACACAAATGCTCGAGACCTGCGCCGCCTGTCATGCGCGTCGTTCCGAGATGACGGGTGATCTTGTTCCGGGCGAACCGTTCGACGATCATTTCAGCCTGGTGGTCACCGACGAGACCGACATCTATCACATCGACGGCCAGGTGCGGGACGAGAACTTCGAGTACGCGTCCTTTCTTTCCAGCCGGATGCACCACGCAGGGGTAACCTGTGGGGATTGTCATGAGCCCCACAGCGGCAAGCGCCTGATCGCGGGAAACATGCTTTGCATGAGATGTCACGGGGGAGGCACCCAGCCGCCGGCTCCGGTGATTGATCCGGTCCGCCACGGGCGCCATGCGCCAGGCAGTGCGGGCAACGACTGCACCTCCTGCCATATGCCCACCACGGTGTACATGCAGAAACACCCGCGTCACGACCATGGCTTCACCATTCCGGATCCGCTGCTCACCAAGGAGTTCGGCACCCCCAACGCCTGCAACCGCTGTCACACCGACAAGGATGCCGACTGGGCGCTCGGTCATGTGAATGCCTGGTATGGTGCGCGAATGGAGCGGCCCACGCGGGTGCGGGCGCTTGCGATCGGCCGGGCCCGGCGCGGGGAGGCGCAGGGGCGGGACGCGTTGCTCGGCCTGCTGGCCACGGAGGAGATCGCCGCATGGAGGGCGAGCTTCTGCCACCTGCTCGAGCGCTGGTCGCTGATGCCGCCGGTGCGGGATGCGCTTGTGGGGCGTCTGGCCGATCCCAGTCCGCTGGTGAGGGAGGCGGCGATGCGCAGCTTGTTGCACGCGGTGCGTGCGCGCGATCCCGTGTCGCGGGAGGCCGCCCGCCCGTTGCTCGCCGACGGCATGAGGGCCGTGAGGATCGCCGCCGCGTGGGCCTTGCTCGACGAGCTCGACCTCTCGAGCCGTGCGGGTAAGGAATTGATACACATGCTTGATATCAATTCTGACCAACCCGTAGGGCGGATGCAGTTGAGCCAGTACGCCATGGTTCGCGGGGACCGCGAGGGGGCGGTGCGGCAGATCCGCGAGGCGATCCGTTTGGATCCCAAC
>CAZMUK010000086.1:0-949 GCA_964569415.1 uncultured Luteolibacter sp.
AAAGCGATTGTTTCAACAAGCCGGGTTCGGGAAACCGAACCCGGTTTTGTTTTGGAAGGTATTTGGTGCGTTGAGCGCAGTGCCCCGTCATTTCTTTTTCGTGCTTCGTGGAGCCTGTGAGATGTCCGGAGGTCTTTCCGGGCTCTCTTCCCGATGCACACAAGCCTTCTTCCTGGCCTCTCGCCTCCAGCATCCTCCTCTTCCCGGCCTTTCCCCTTTACTTCGGCCGCCTCGGCTCTTTTGATGCCCGCCGATGCGGATGGGGTTTGTCCGGCTGTTTCCGGTGGTGTTGTTTGTCCACGGCAGCGTGCTGGCGCAGGAACTTCTCCCGGGGCTGGAACTGCCCCCGCCGGTCGACACGATCCGGCCGGTGCCTGCGCCGGAGATTCCGATGGGCATCGCCCGCCAGACCCTGCCGGAGCCGCCGGATACGATCCGCATCGAGAATTTCGGCAAGGGACCGATCACCGGCAGCGCCGAGGAAGGGGTTCGCTACGAAGGCCCCGGAGTGAAGGTGAGCGGCGACAACGGGCTGGAGATGTTCGCCGATTCGCTGGTCTGGGACCTGCGCGAAAAGACGGTGACTCTCGCGGGAAATGTGAGCGTCTACCAGGGGGACATGCTGCAGCGTGGCGACCGCGCGGTGTACTACTACGAGACCGAGACTCTCGATGCCTCGGGCATGCGCGCCTCGGTGGATCCGTTTCTCCTGGAGGCAGGCAAATTCACGGTCGAAACCCGCGGCGGCAAACAGGTGTTCGTCGGCCACAACGCCGGGGTCACCACCGACGATTCGCAGGAACCGGGCTACTGGATCCGCGCCCGGCGCACCACGATCACCCCGGATGAAAAGGTGGTGTTCGAGGGGCTGAGGCTCTACGCCGGCGATACCCCGGTCTTCGCCCTGCCCTACCTGAGCCAGCCGCTCGACGCGAAGCTGGGCTATTCG
>CAZMUK010000086.1:959-12000 GCA_964569415.1 uncultured Luteolibacter sp.
TGCCCGGCGCGCGCTCGAACTGGGGCCCCTTCCTCCTCAACACCTACGGCATCATGCTCGGCGAAGCGGAGGATGAGTCCGGCGGCGAGGCATGGCTGCTGTCCCAATGGCATCTCGACCTCCGCGCCCGCCGCGGTGTTGGCGTGGGCGTGGACCTCTCGGACATCCGTACCGCCACCGAGTCCTTTCCCGGACTGAGCCTCTACTACCTCAACGACCTCGATCCCAGTGTATCGAGATCGGGTATCCCGCGCGGCTTCGTCAATGAGGACCGCTACCGCGTCGACCTCGCGCACAGGATCCCCTTCGACCTGCCGGACGAAGCCTCCTGGCGCATCGAGTCGAACCTGAGCTGGCTCAGCGACCGCCATTTCCTCGAGGACTTTGATACGCGCAGCTATCGCAGCGACCCGCAACCGGACAACACGATCGGGCTTTACCGCCGCGACGATTTCTCGCTGCTGTCGGTACTCGGGCGATTTGATGTGAACGACTTTTATCGCGCCGACACCCGTTCTCCGGAGATCGCGTTCGATCAGGCGCGGCGGCCGCTTTTCGGTGGGCCGCTGCTGCACGAAGGCGCCACCTCCGCCGGTCTCATCGGGGAAAAAACCCCGGATTTCATCGGCTCCGCGGTGGTCGATCCGTTGAGGGGCATGAGTGCCGGTGATCCCGCGGCCCGGCGCTTGCTCGACCAACTCGGCGGCTACGAGCGCCGGCTGGCCGAGTCCCTGCTCGCCCTGCCCGCGGGCGACCCGCGGCGCGATGAAATCCGCACGCAGTTGCTCGACCCCTCCTACACGCGGCTGCATACCTACCAGCAGCTTTCCCTGCCCTTCCGGCTCGGCGCGGTGAACCTCGCTCCGCAGGCGGGCTTCGGCTATTCCACCTACGGATCGATCGACGGACCGCAGGATGATCTCGATCGCAGCCACCTTCACGGCGGCATCGAGGCCTCCCTCAAGCTCTCCAAGGATCTCGGTGCCGTCACCAAGCCGCGATGGGGGATCGACGGCCTTCTGCATGTCGTCCAGCCCTACGCAATGTGGTCGCTCGTCTCCACCGACGACTTCGAGCTGGGAGATCCGGCGGTCGACCGCCTCACGCCAACCACCCGGCCGCGTCCGCTTGATCCGGTGCGTTTCACCGCCATCGACCAGATGGAGACCTGGAATGTCGTGCGTCTCGGAACGCGCAACCGCCTGCTCACCCGACGCGACGGGCAGAGCCACGAGTGGTTGTTCCTCGATACCTACGCCGATGCGTTTCTCGACGATCCGGAGGGAGAGCGCGATCTCTCGAATCTCTACAACGACATCCGCTGGCAGCCGCTGCCTTGGCTCGGGGTCGATCTCCAGACCCAGTTCCCCATCGCCGCCGGCGGTTCGGGTTTCACCGAGTTCGGAACGCGCGTCCACTTCATGCCAACGGCCGATTTCGATTTCTCGATCGGCCACCGTCTGCTCGACGGCCACCCGGTGCTGCTCGACTCCAATCGCTTCGACATCCGCACCTACACGCGTCTCTCGGAGCACTGGGGTATCGGCACCGTGCACATGGTCGAGCTCGACGACGGTACGCTTGAGGGCCAGCAGTACACCTTCCACCGCGACCTCGGCACCTGGGTGGCGGGCGTGGGCCTCAGCATGAACGACAACCGCATCGAGGAGGAGTACGGCATCGTCTTCAGTCTCACCCTCAAGGATTTTCCCTCTGTCTCCTTGCCATTCGAAATCGACACGCAATAGTCCCGCCGTCACCCATGAACACCGACCCCGCACAACTTCTCTCCGCCTTGCAATGGCGCTACGCCACCAAGCAGTTTGATCCGGCAAAGCCCATCGCCGCCGATGTCTGGGAGGCGCTCAAGCGGTCCCTGGTGCTCGCCCCCTCGTCCTTCGGCCTCCAGCCCTGGAGGTTTCTCGTCGTGGAGGACCCCGCCACCCGTGAGGCACTCAAGGCCGAGTCCTGGAACCAGCCGCAGGTGACCGACGCCGCGCGCTTCATCGTGCTCACCGCGCGCACCGGGCTTTCCGCCGACGACATCAAGGGATGGATCTCCTGCCTCGCCCACACTCAGGGCAAGACACCTGAGGATTTCGCAATGCTCCAGGGAATGATCGAGGGCTTCACCGGGTCGATGTCCGAGCAGCAGCTCCACGCCTGGAACATCCGGCAAGTGTACATCGCCCTCGGACAGCTCATGACATCCGCCGCTTTGCTCGGAGTGGACAGTTGCCCGATGGAGGGGATCGCCGCCGCCGCCTACGACCGCATTCTCGGACTCGAGGGCAGCGGTTATGCCACCGCCGTGGCCTGTGCCCTCGGCCACCGCTCGGCGGAGGACAAGTACGCCGCCGCGCCCAAGGCCCGTTATCCTCTCGAGACCGTGATCCGCAACGCCGCGGGCTGAGGATGATCTTCAGGCCGGAGGCTGCGGATTCCTTTCGAGCAGAACCTCATCGCCGAGCACGACGAGGTCGACGCTCCCTTTCAGGGTCTTGCCGAGGAAGGGTGAGTTGAGCGATTTCGAGCGGAAAAACCCCGGTGAAAAGGTGGTGGCGCGTCCGGGATCGAAGAGAAGGAGGTCGGCCGCCGCGCCTTCCGCGATGCGCGCCTCGGGCAGTCCCATCATCCGCCGCGGTTCCGCGCTGAAGCAGCGGATCACCGTGTCCCAGCCGATTGTGCCGGGCATCACCAAGTGATGGTGGAGCGAGACGAGTGCGGTTTCCACTCCGGTCACGCCGTTGGGCGCGCTGACAAAATCCTGGGATTTTTCGAAAGGGGTATGCGGCGCGTGGTCGGTAGCGATGAGATCGATCGTGCCGTCCAAGATTCCCTCCAGCAGTGCCTTGGTATCCGCCTTGGTGCGCAGCGGAGGGTTCATTTTGAAATGGGTGTCGAAGTCGCCGATGTCCTCCTCGGTGAAGAACAGGTGGTGCGGTGCAGCCTCGGCCGAGACGCGAACATCGCCGCGTTGTTTCCACCAGCGGATGGTTTCGACGCCGAGTCCGGTCGAGACATGCTGGATGTGGATGCGCGCCCCCGCGGCGTGTGCGAGCCGAATGTCGCGGTCGATGATGATTTCCTCCGCGCAAGGTGGAGATCCTTGGATGCCGAGGCGGTAGCTGGTGGCACCAAGGGTGAGTGCGCGCGGACCGGCCAGCGAGGGAACCTCGCAGTGGCTCGCGAAAAAGCATCCGAGTTCGGTCGCGTACAGCATCGCCTGGTAGAGCACGGCCGGGTCGGCGGTGGTGTCTCCGTCATCGGTGAGCATGATGATGCCCAGTTCGCGCATGCCGGCGATTGCAGCCAGTTCGGTGCCTTGGCGGCCCTTTGAGACGCAGCCGGAGGCAAGCACCGGGATGCGGGCCTTGCGTCGGGCGGCATCGAGCACGCGCGCGGCCACCACCGGGTTGTCCACCGCCGGTTGGGTGTTGGGCATCATCACCACGCCGGTGATGCCGCCATTGATCGCGGCTTCGGCGCCGGAGGCGATGGTTTCCTTGGATTCGGCGCCCGGTTCCCGAAAGTGCACATGGGCGTCGAACATCCCCGGCATGAGGATGCGGCCGCGGGCCTCGATCACCCGCGCGGCCTCGGGGCGGGGCAGCCCCTTGCCGATGCTCCTGATCACGCCATCCGCCACCAGCACATCCGCCTCCGTCAGGGACGGTGAGTCGGCGCTGGCGATGCGGGCGTCGGCGATGAGGATCATGATGCCCCGGGAGGCGGAGGCATTTAACAACGACACGGGTGGTCCTGTCAAACCCTCGGGGGAAGGGACGCCCGCTTCCCCGCGCCATCGGCACCGCGGCTTGCGGCTGTCCTTGCCCCGGGAGGGTCCCCGGTTATCCTCCGGGCGCGATGTCCGATCCTCTTTTCGAGCCGCTCCAGGCCGGCGCACTCCCGCTTGCCAACCGCATCGTGATGGCCCCGCTCACCCGCTGCCGCGCATCGGCGGGCCGCGTGCCCAATGCCTTGATGGCGGAGTACTACGCGCAGCGGGCCTCGTTCGGCATGATCCTCACCGAGGCCACCTCGGTTTCCCCGTACGGCGTAGGGTATCCGGACACGCCGGGGATCTGGAACGATCAGCAATGCGAGGGATGGAAACAGGTCACCCGCGCCGTGCACGAGCGAGGGGGCATGATTCTTCTCCAGCTCTGGCATGTCGGAAGGATTTCCGATCCTTGCTATCTCGACGGTGCGCTTCCGGTCGCGCCGAGCGCCGTACGCCCCGGCGGCCGCGTGAGCCTGCTCCGGCCGGAAAAGGAATTTGTCACCCCGCGCGCCCTCGAAACCGCGGAGATCCCGGGTGTGGTCGACTCCTACCGCCACGCGGCCCGGCTCGCGCTCGATGCGGGCTTCGACGGAGTGGAGATCCATGCCGCCAACGGATACCTGATCGACCAGTTCCTCCAAAGCTCCACCAACCGCAGGCAGGACGGATACGGCGGACCCGTCGAACAACGCGTTCGTTTCCTGCTCGAGGTGACGGACGCGGTTTGCGGTGTGTGGGGGGCCGACCGCGTGGGTGTGCATCTCGCACCGCGCTGCGACGCGCACGACATGGGCGACGAGGATCCGGCCGCGCTCTTCACCCATGCGGCCGCCGAACTCGGCAAACGCCGGCTTGCGTTCCTCTGCGCGCGCGAATCACATGACAAGCCCGCTCTCGGTCCGCGCATGAAGAAGGCCTTCGGCGGCGTGTTCATTGCCAACGAATCCTTCACCGCCGACAGCGCCCGCGAAAGCATCCGCCGCGGCGAGGCCGATGCGGTCGCCTTCGGCGTGGCCGCCATCGCCAACCCGGATCTGCCGCGGCGTTTTCGCGACAAGGCACTTCTCAACGAGCCGCGCCCCGGGCTCTTTTACGGACAAGGCCCGGAGGGCTACACGGATTACCCGGCACTCGGAAACTGACCGCTCCATGAAACCGAAACGCATACTCGCCTTTTCCGGAAGTCTTCGCACCGCATCGCTCAACCACGCCATGCTCGGCATCGTCGCCGATGCCGCGCGCGCGGCGGGAACGGAGGTCAGCATCATCCGTTTGCGCGATTTCCCGATGCCGCTCTACAATCAGGAGCTCGAGGATGCCAACGGCATGCCCGAGAAGGCCGCCAAGCTCAAACGCATCTTCGCGGCACATGATGCGTTCCTCATTGCATCGCCCGAGTACAACAGCTCCTACTCGGCCGCGCTCAAGAATGCGATCGACTGGGTTTCGCGGGCGGAGAGCGCGGACGAACCGCCGCTCTCGGTCTTTGCGGGGAAGAAGGCGGCGATCCTCGCGGCCTCTCCCGGCGGCTACGGAGGTGCCCGCGGACTTCTCGCCCTGCGCACGCTTTTGGAAAACATCCGCGTCACGGTCCTGCCCGATCAGGTCTCCGTACCGAAGGCTCACGAGAAAACCGGCACGGACGGAACCGTGACCGATGCCGCTACCCTCGAGGCCCTGCGTGCGCTCGGCACGGCTCTGGCCAAGGGCCTTTGACGGAGGGGAAACATCGCGGGGGCGGTCCCTTGCCTCGTGCGGGAGCGTGGCGGGAATCCCGCCGATTTTTCCCTTGCCAGTGCGCCCCGGCGGCGTCCATCGTCCCCCGCGCGTCTCCGCAAGGAAATCCGGTGTAGCTCAGCGGCAGAGCGGGTGGCTGTTAACCACTAGGTCGTTGGTTCGATCCCAACCGCCGGAGCCCCCTCGGGAGCGGGACCGCGTAAGGCAGCAGGTGCTCGTCCTGCGCGGAGCGCGGGCCACAAGGGCGGGCAGCGCTGTGCGGTCGGGTTTTCGGGGCTTTTCAAGGGGAGGCACGCTTTGCATAGTCCGCGCCCGCCCGAGGGTCCGGGCGGGGATCCCGGGGAATTCCGGGTTCCGGGCCGGGCCTTTTTCGCGCGCGAAACATCCTTTCCAACCGTGGCCGAGCCGACCTCCAGCAGCGCATATCCCTTTTCGGAATTCGAACCCGCGTGGCAGGCGCGCTGGGAGGTGCAGAAGACCTTCCGTACTCCGGGGCCGGGCGATGCGGATTTCGATCCCGCGAAGCCGAAGTTCTATGTGCTGGACATGTTTCCCTACCCGAGCGGCGCCGGGTTGCATGTCGGACACCCCGAAGGCTACACCGCGACCGACATCGTCGCGCGCCACCGGAAAATGAGCGGCTTCAATGTGCTGCACCCGATGGGTTATGATTCGTTCGGCTTGCCCGCGGAGCAGTACGCGGTGCGCACCGGACAACATCCGGCGGTCACCACCGCGGAAAACATCGCGAACTTCCGGCGGCAGTTGAAGTCGCTGGGCTTTGCCTACGACTGGGACCGCGAGATCGCCACCACCGATCCGGAGTATGTCCGCTGGACGCAGTGGATCTTTCTGCAGATCTACCAATCGTATGTCTGCCCCGGGACCGGCAAGGCCCGTCCGGTATCGGAACTCGAGGCGAAGGGTTGGTCGCGCGATGAAATCGACGCGGTGCGACTCGCCTATGTCTCGGACACCCCCGTGTGGTGGTCGCCCGATCTCGGAACCGTGCTTGCCAACGAGGAGGTGGAGGAGTGGAAGGCGAAGGGTCACAGCGTCGAGCGTCGTCCCTTGCGCCAGTGGATGCTGCGCATCACGAAGTACGCGCAGCGGTTGATCGACGATCTCGACACGCTTGATTGGCCGGAGGGCATCAAGCTGCTTCAGAAAAACTGGATCGGGCGCAGCGAAGGCGCGGAAGTGGAGTTCGTGACGGATGCGGGGCCGGTGACGGTGTTCACGACGCGGCCGGACACCTTGTTTGGCGCCACCTACCTGGTGCTCGCGCCCGAGCATCCGCTGGTGTCGCGGATTGTTTCCCCCGACCGCATCGACGAGGTGGAACGCTACTGCAAGGCCTGCGCGACCAAGTCGGATCTGGATCGCGGCGACCTCAACAAGGACAAGACCGGTGTGTTCACCGGCGGCTTCGCCATCCATCCGGTCAGCGGTGGGCGTGTGCCGGTTTGGATCGCCGACTATGTCATGATGGGGTACGGCACCGGTGCGATCATGGCGGTGCCCGCGCACGACGAGCGGGACTTCGAGTTTGCCGAGAAGTTCGGATTGCCGGTGGTGGAAGTGGTTCGTGGAACGGGGGACGAGGGCTGCCGGTCTTCGCTTCCGTTCTGCGGGCATGGCGTGGCGCTGCATTCCGGTTTCCTCGACGGTCTGCCCACGGCGGAGGCCAAGGAGGCGATGATCCGCTGGCTGGAGGCGAAGGGCAGCGGCCGTCGCCGAGTGCAATACAAGTTGCGCGACTGGCTCTTCTCGCGCCAGCGCTACTGGGGCGAGCCGTTCCCGATCGTGTGGAAGGACGGCATCCATCATCCGCTGCCGAAGGACCAGCTTCCCTTGCTCGCGCCCTCGCTCGAGGACTACAAGCCCACCGGATCCCCGGAACCCTTGCTCAGCAAGGCGGCGGAGTGGGTGAACTTGCCCGACGGATCGAAGCGGGAAACCAACACCATGCCGCAATGGGCGGGTTCGAGTTGGTACTACCTGCGCTATTGCGATCCGCGCAACAACGACCGCTTCATCGGCCGCGAGGCGGAGTCCTACTGGGGCAATGTCGATCTCTACGTCGGCGGCACCGAGCACGCCGTGCTGCACCTGCTCTACGCGCGTTTTTGGCACAAGGTGCTTTTCGATCTCGGGCATGTGACCACGGCCGAGCCGTTCCACCGCTTGGTCAACCAAGGGCTCATCCTCGGCGAGGACGGCCAGAAGATGTCCAAGTCGCGCGGCAATGTGGTGAATCCCGACGATGTGGTGCGCGAGTATGGCGCCGATGCGCTGAGGCTGTACGAGATGTTCATGGGGCCGCTCGAGCAGGTCAAACCCTGGCAGATGAAGGGGGTGGAGGGCGTGTCGCGTTTCCTCGCCCGGGTGTGGCGGGTGGCGCTCGAGGAGCTTCCCGGCGGCGGTTTCGGGGTTTCCGCGCGCTTGCGCGACGAGCCGTGCGGCGATTCCGAATTGTCGAGGATCGTGCACGAGACGATCCGTAAGGTGGGCGAGGACATCGGCAGGCTTTGTTTCAACACCGCCATTTCGCAGATGATGGTGTGCACCAATGCCTTCACCAAGGCCAGCACGGTTCCGCTGCGCGAGTTTCTTTCCTTTCTTGCGGTGCTCAATCCCTTCGCTCCGCACATCAGCGAGGAGATCCACGCGCGGATTGCGGCGGCCTTCGGTCTTCCGGCGACGATGCTCTGCGAGGGGGGCTGGCCCGCCTACGACGAGACCGCGCTGGTCCGCGACGAGATCGAGTTCATCATCCAGGTCAACGGCAAGTTGCGCGACCGCATCCCGCTTGCCGCCGGTTCCGGCGAGCGGGAGGTGCTCGATGCCGCGCAGGCGAGTGCCAAGGTCCGCGAGCACACCGACGGCAAGGAAGTGCGCAAGGTGGTGTTCGTCCCGGGACGCTTGCTCAACATCGTGGTGGGCTGAGCCGGCAAGGGACGGTTCCCGCGGGATCTTGCCTCAGGGGACGCGCGGGAACCTGGAGAAATCCGGCGGCCGCTTCTCGAGGAAGGCCTGCTTGCCCTCCTTGCCCTCTTCGCTCATGTAGTACAGCAGGGTGGCATTGCCCGCGAGGTCGAGCAGCCCGATTTGTCCGTCGCAGTCCGCGTTGAGGGCCGCCTTGAGGCAGCGCAGGGCGATTGGTGAATGGGCGAGCATTTCGCGGCACCAGGCGAGTGTTTCCTCCTCAAGCCGGGCGAGCGGCACCACGGTGTTGACCAGTCCCATCTCGAGGGCCTGTTGCGCATCGTACTGGCGGCAGAGGTACCAGATCTCGCGGGCCTTTTTTTGTCCGACGATGCGGGCGAGGTAGCTCGAGCCGAGGCCACCGTCGAAGGAGCCCACCTTCGGGCCGGTTTGTCCGAAGCGGGCGTTGTCGGCCGCGATCGTCAGGTCGCACACCACATGGAGCACATGGCCTCCGCCGATTGCATATCCCGCCACCATCGCCACCACCGGCTTGGGCAGCGAGCGGATCTTTTTCTGGAGGTCGAGCACATTGAGCCGCGGGATGCCGTCATCGCCGACATATCCCGCATGACCGCGCACCTTCTGGTCGCCGCCCGAGCAGAAGGCGAGGTCGCCCTCGCCGGTGAGGATTACCACGCCCACCTTCGGGTCCTCATGGGCGAGGTCGAAGGCCCGCAGCATTTCGGAAACCGTCTTGGGCCGGAAGGCATTGCGCACCTCGGGGCGGTTGATGGTGATCTTGGCGATGCTTCCGTCATCGATGGTCTCGTAGCGGATGTCTTCGAAGGCATGCGTGCTGGTCCACATGTCCGGACGATGCACCAGCCGGGGCGGGCAGGCAATCCGCGATCCGCCCTGCTTGCCGCTCAGTTGGTTTCCTCGAGAAAGCCGGCGGTTTCGCGGGCCAGCCACTCCGTTTGTTCCCAAGGGACGCGGTGTCCGGCACCGGGGGCGACGGCAAGGCGAGCCCGGGGCATCCGGCCGACGGCGCGTTGCGCAAGAGCGAGGAATTTCGCGTCGCGTTGTCCCGCCACCCAGAGCAGCGGGATCCGGATCGAGGCGAGTTTTTCCCAGAGGCTTTCCTGGGCGCCGAGCGACCAATCCACGAACGCGCGCGCCACCGCTCCGCGGCGGGTTGAGAGGCTGTGGCGGGTCTCGGCGGCCGGGGCGGGGGAGGCGGCGAAAAGCGCTTGCGCGTCCCATGCCGCGAGGAAGTCCGGCCACGGCTCGCGCAGGCAGCGGGCGGCCCATTGCGCATCGTGGGCGCGGCGCGCGGCGCGTTCCTCTCCGTCTTCCAGCCCCGGGTGGGCCGAAACGATCACTGCGGCGCGCCATGGCGGGTCGGGATCCAGCAGGGCGTGCAATGCGATGCGTCCACCCATCGAGTAGCCGATGAGGGCACCCTGATCGCTGGCACGCAGCACGGCCTTTGCCTCGGCGTTGAGGGCGGCGGCGGTTTCCCGGAGCGTCATTGCGCGGCATTCCGCGAAGCGCCAGAGATCGACGGCTCGCGATCCGATGCCTTGGCTGGCGAGTATTCCGGCGAACCCGCGCCAGTCCGCGGTGGCGCCCACCGCGCCATGGAGGCACCAGCATTGCCAGCGGCCGCTGCCCCGGCATTCGTCGCTTCCTTTCCGGGTATGCAGCATGGGGAGAAATGCGGACCGTGCCCGCGTGCGACGGGAGTTCAGGAAAGATCGTCGTCGAATCTCGGCGGGATCAGATAGCGGAGCGTCCCGAAGCGTGCCGGCGGGTGGATCGAAACACAGGCCAGCGCGCCCTTCTTCATGCGTACCGATCCGGCCGAGACGCCGAGCAGGTATTCGATCAGCGAGGATAGGTCCGGCTCGTGGCCGACAATCGCGACCCGTTCGAATTCCGAGAATCCCGACAATTCCCGCAGGGCGGTTTCCGGGCCCATGCCGCAGGCCAGCCAGCCTTGCACGATCGGGCCGGGCATTTCCGCCGCTTCGCAAAACTCGTCCGCCGTTTGCTTTGCGCGCGTGAGCGGGCTGGTCAGCACGAGTTCCGGCAGGGCTTTGGCGTGCAACAACAGCTTGCCTGCGCGGCGTGCCTGCTCGCGGCCTTTGGCGACCAGCTCGCGGGCATCAT
This sequence comes from uncultured Luteolibacter sp., assembly GCA_964569415.1. Lineage (GTDB taxonomy): Bacteria > Verrucomicrobiota > Verrucomicrobiia > Verrucomicrobiales > Akkermansiaceae > Luteolibacter. The sequence goes on from CAZMUK010000086.1 coordinate 11,584, forward strand.
CGCCGCGTTTGCTGGTTTCCTGGGCCTTGCCGTGACGCAGCAGGATGAGTTCCATTGCGGTGAAATCGGGACGGGCGCGCCGTCACATCGTCATGCCGCCGTCGACGGCGAGCACTTGGCCGGTGATGTAGCGTGCTGCGGGGCTGGCGAGGAAAGCCACGGCCGCCGCGACATCCGCCGCTTCGCCGAAGCTGCCCAGCGGGATCTTGCCAAGCACGGCCTCCTTGACCGCATCGGGCAGGTCGCGGGTCATGTCGGTGGTGATGAAACCGGGCGCCACCGCGTTGCAGGTCAGCTTGCGTCCCGCCAGTTCGCGCGCCACCGCTTTGGTGAAACCGATGAGGCCGGCCTTGCTCGCCGAGTAGTTCGCCTGGCCGGCGTTGCCGATGAGGCCGATCACCGAAGCGACATTGATGA
>CAZMUK010000087.1:0-11931 GCA_964569415.1 uncultured Luteolibacter sp.
GATCTTGGATGCCTTGGATCGCGCGTTGGAGGCACTCTCGATCACATCGGGGTAGAGCGTGCCCTGGGCCAGCATTTCGGCGTTGCCGACCGCATCCCAGAAGACATCGATGAACAGGTTGCCGATGATCTCCCGTTTGCGTTCCGGTTCGTCGACACCGGCAAGGGCCGTGAGGAAGCGCTCCGAGGCATCGACTGTCTCGATGGGAACACCGAGCCGGTGGAAATTGTTGCGCACCTCGGCCCCCTCGTCCTTGCGCATCAGGCCGTGGTCGACAAAGATCGCCCGCATCGGAACTCCGGCCTCGTGCAGCAGCACGGCCAGCACCGTGCTGTCCACGCCGCCGGACACCCCGCAGACCACCTGCTTGCCGCCGACCTGCGCGCGGATGCCCTCGAGGATCTCGCACTTCAAGTCGTCGATCCGGAACGGGAGGATGTTTTCCGCGTGAAGCAGGAAATTGTGCAGCACGCGCAGTCCCTCGTGGCTGTGCGTCACCTCGGGGTGGAACTGGATGCCGAAAAAGCCGGGCGCCCACTGCAACGACACCGGGGTGCCGTGCTGGTTGACCGCGAGCACCTTGGCTCCCCCGGGCAGCACCCGCACCGTGTCCGAGTGACTCATCCACACCTGCGAGGAGGCGGAGACTCCCTCGTAGAGACCGGCGCATTCCGCAGGCAGCAGCGCCGCGGGACCGTACTCGCGGCGGTCGCTCGCCTCGACCGTGCCGCCGAACTTGATGTTGAGCAGTTGCATCCCGTAGCAGACACCGAGCACCGGCACGTCCAGCGCCTGCAGGGCAGCGAAATCGATGTCGGGCGCGTCCGCCTCGCTCGTACTGCGCGGACCGCCGGAAAGAATCACCGCCGCCGGTTTCCCGACATCGGGGAAATCCTCCACCGCATACAACCTCGCGAAGAACCCCAGTTCCCGCACTCTCCGGACGATCAGCTGGGTGTACTGGGAACCGAAGTCGATGACGGCGACATGATGGGAATCGTGCATGGGAAAAGCTGTTGGGAAAAGGCGCGGAGAGGATGTTCCGCGCGCGTCGCGTTCAGGCGAGAGGTTGGTAGTTGGTGGGCTCCTCGGTGATCACAATGTCGTGCACATGGCTTTCGCGCAAACCGCCCGGGGTGATGCGCACGAACGAGGCCTTGGACCGGAGGTCGGCGAGGCATCCCGCGCCGAGGTATCCCATGCCGGATCGCAGGCCGCCCATGAGTTGGAAAATCACGTCCGACAGCGGGCCCTTGTAGGGCACGCGGCCCTCGACTCCCTCGGCCACCAGTTTGCCCGAGCTGTTCTGCCCGTACCGGTCGCCGGCGCCCTTCTGCAGCGCGCCGATCGAGCCCATGCCGCGGTAGGTCTTGAAGCGCCTTCCCTGGAAATGCACCGTCTGCCCCGGGCTCTCGCGGGTGCCGGCCAAGAGCGAGCCGAGCATCACCAGATCGGCACCAGCCGCCAAGGCCTTGACGATGTCCCCCGAGTAGCGGATCCCGCCGTCGGCGATCACCTTGACGCCCTTTTCGCGGCAGACATCCGCGACATTGCGGATCGCGGTGAACTGGGGCATGCCGACGCCGGAGATCACCCGGGTGGTGCAGATCGATCCCGGGCCCACGCCGACCTTCACCGCGCAGGCACCCGCGCTGACGAGATCCGCCGCGCCCTGCGCGGTGACCACATTGCCCGCCACCACCGGCACCTCGGAAAGTGAACGCAGTTTTGATATCACATCCATCACATGCCGGGTATGACCGGTGGCTGCGTCGATGAACAGCGCGTCGGCCCCCGCCGCGATCAGCGCCTTGCCGCGCTCGACGCAATCCGGTCCCACCCCCACGGCAGCTCCGCAACGCAGGCGGCCACGGCCGTCCTTGGCCGCATGGGTGAAGGTGATCCGTTTCTCGATGTCGGATCCGGTGATGAGCCCGGCCAATTTTCCGTCCGCATCGACCAGCGGGAGTTTCTCGATGCGGTTTTCATATAAAATCCGGCGCGCTTCCTCGAGCCCGGTCGAAGGCGGGGCGGTGACGAGGCGTTCCCGCGGCGTCATCACCTCGGCCACGGTCGCATCGGTGCGGTCAAGGTAGCGGACATCGCGTCCGGTCACCATGCCCTCGAGGCAGCCTTGCGCGTCCACCACCGGGAACCCGGAGAACCCGTTGCGCGCCATGATTTCGCGGACATGCTCCACGGTATCCTCCTTGGAAACCGTGTGGGGCTTGAGGATCACCGCGTTTTCCGAGCGTTTCACCCGCGAGACCATCACGGCCTGCTCGTCGATGCCGCAGGCGCGGTGGATCACCCCCATGCCTCCTTCACGCGCCAGGGCGATGGCCAGGTCGTGTTCGGAAACGGTGTCCATGGCCGCGGACACGACCGGAATGAACAGCGGAAACCCCGCCGTCAGTTCCGAGGAGAGATCGGCCTCCCCGGGCAAGACCTCGCTCAGGGCAGGGACCAGAAGAACATCGTCGAAGGAAAGTCCGAGGGAAATGTCCGCCATGGGGGAGTCAACCGGGGAAGGACGCGCCGCGCAAGCACGAATCCCGCCCGCGCAGCGCACTTTCAGCCTCCGGCCCCGCCCTGCCGCGCCCACGAATCCTTGAGCGCCACCGTGCGGTTGAACAGCGGCCGCTGCCCGGGACGGTGGTCCCGGCGGTCGGCGACAAAATAGCCGATCCGCTCGAACTGGACGCATTCCTCGGGCGCGGCCAGCGCCAGCGCGGGCTCGACCTTGGCGGCAACGGCGCGCAGCGAGTCGGGATTGAGCACGGAAAGGAAACCGCCCTCGGCCGCATCGGGATCCTCGACGAGGAACAACCGGTCGTAGAGACGAACCTCCGCATCCGCTCCTGTGCCGGCATCCACCCAATGGATCGCCGCCCTGCATTCGACGCCCTCCGGCGTGTCGGCGCCGGTGGTGCCGGGCAGCAGCTCGACCCGCACCGTTTCCACTGTGCCGTCGGCGCTCTTCTCGCACGACACGCAGCGGATGATCGGCCCGCCCTTGAGCCTCACGTGCCTGCCGGGGGCAAGCCGGTGGAATTTCCTCGGGGGCTCTTCCATGAAATCATCCCGCTCGATCCACAGCTCCGCACCGAGGACCAGCCGGCGGCTTCCCATCGACGGATCCTGCGGATGGTTGGGGACTTCCACCTCGCGGAGCGGATCCTCGCCGCGGTTGCCGATCACGACCCGCAGCGGATCGAGCACGGCCATGCGCCGCGGAGCGCTGCGGTTGAGGAAATCGCGCACCTCGAACTCGAGCAACGCCACATCCGTGGTGCCCTGAAACTTGGTGATGCCGATGCGCGCGCAGAAGGCGCGGATCGCCGCGGGCGGAACCCCGCGGCGACGCAAACCGGCGATGGTCGGCAGCCGCGGATCGTCCCAGCCCGCGACGCATCCCTGCTCGACGAGTTGGAGCAGCTTGCGCTTGCTCATCACCGTGTAGGTGAGATTGAGCCTGGCAAACTCGATCTGCCGCGGGCGGCTGGGCACCGGGCAGTGTTCGATGACCCAATCGTAGAGCGGCCGGTGGTTCTCGAACTCGAGCGTGCAGAGCGAATGGGTAATGTGTTCGAGCGCGTCCTCGAGCGGATGCGCGAAGTCGTACATCGGGTACACACACCACTCGCCGCCGGTGTTGTGGTGGGCCGCGTGCAGGATCCGGTAGAGCACCGGATCACGCAGGTTCATGTTGGAGGAGGAGAGGTCGATTCTCGCCCGCAGCACGCAGGCCCCCTCGCCGAATTCCCCCTGCCTCATCCGGCGGAACAAATCGAGGTTCTCCTCCACGCTCCGCTCGCGCCCGGCCGAGGGGATGCCCGGAGTCGTCAGGTTCCCCCGCTTGCGCTTGATTTCCGCGGCGTCGTCGGTGTCGACATACGCCAACCCTTGTTTGATCAGATGCACCGCGCAGTCGTGGAAAAAACCAAAGCAGTCGCTTGCGAAATAGAGATGCTCCCCCCAGTCGAAGCCGAGCCAGCGGACATCGTCCTTGATGCTCTCCACATACTCGGTCTCCTCCTTCTCCGGATTGGTGTCGTCGAAGCGCAAATGGCATCTCGCTCCGCTGTCCGCGTGTTCCAGGGCGATGCCGAAGTTGAGGCAGATCGACTTGGCGTGCCCGATGTGGAGGTAGCCGTTGGGTTCCGGCGGAAAGCGCGTGATCGTGGTTGCATGACGACCCGACGCGAGGTCGTCGGCGATGATCTCGCGGATGAAATCGGTCTTGGTCTCGGGTTCGTTCATGATCGTCGGATGCCGGATCGCCCGTGCCGCGGGGAGCGTGTTCAGGCGCGGCCCAGTTCGTCGAGCAGCGCGCGGTTGAGGCGGATGCCGGCCTCGAAATTGGCCAGCGGAAAATTCTCGTTCGGGGAATGCACCTGCGCGTCGGCCAGCGCGAGACCGAGCAGCAGGGTATCGACACCGAGGATGTCGCGGAAGGTCTGCACGATCGGGATGCTGCCGCCCTCGCGGATGAGGACCGGTTCGGCACCGAAGGATTTCCGCAAGGCCTCCCGCGCCGCAAGACCGAAGCCGGACCCGGGATCCGTGAGGTAGGGTTTCCCGGAATGCCCTTCGCGGAACTCCATGCGCACCGCAGGCGGGCAATGTGCCTCGAGATGACGCCGGAGACCCGCAAGCACCAACGCCGGATCCTGATCGGGGACAAGCCGGCAGGAAAGTTTCACAAAGGCCTCAGCGGGAATGACCGTCTTCGATCCCTCGCCCTGGTATCCGCCGCCGATGCCATTGACCTCGATCGTCGGCCGCGCCCATACACGCTCGGCGGAGGAATAGCCCGGCTCGCCGAACAACCCGGGAGAACCCGTCACCGCAAGGAAATCCGCATCGCCCACCCCGGGCACCGTTGCCCACATGTCGCGCTCCCAGCCCTCGAGAACCCGCACGCCGTCGTAGAACCCGTCGACCGCCACCGATCCGTCCGCGCGATGCAGGCTCGCCACCAAACGCGCGATCGACGCGGCCGGGTTGGCCACCGCCCCCCCGAAGATCCCGGAGTGCAGGTCGCGCAACGGTCCGTGCAGCACCACCTCGCAACACGCGATGCCGCGCAAACCGTACCCGAAGGTGGGCATGCCAGGCCCCACCATCCCGGTGTCCGAGATCGCGACCACATCACACGCGAGTTCCGCACGATGCTCCTCGAGAAATCCGGCGAGATGCGGACTGCCGATCTCCTCCTCTCCCTCGAACAAAAACACAAGATTCACCGGCAACCCGCCGAACTCACGCAGGGTCTGCTCCACCCCGGCCACATGCGCCATGAGTTGACCCTTGTTGTCGGTGGCACCCCGCGCCCAGATCCTCCCGTCCCGAATCTCCGGCTCGAATGGATCGCCGGTCCACAAAGCAAGCGGATCGGCAGGCTGCACATCATAGTGCCCGTAGATCAGCACCGTACGCCGGCCAGCCACCACCGGGTTGCGCGCGACGACCACCGGATGTCCCGGCGTCTCGTGAAGCACGCTCTCCAAGCCCATGCCCGCGAGCTTTGCCGTCAACCATTCCGCACACGCCCTCGTATCACCCGCATGCCGCGAATCGGTGGAAACGCTGGGAAAACGCAGGAGGGTGAAAAGGTCCGCAAGCTCGGGGGTCACACACGGATCCTTGCCGCCGCCCGGCCCACGCCGCAAGGGCAATCGGACCCGGAAAACCCGCGGATTCCCGCGATTCCGGGAGTCCGCGAAATGTTCATTTGAACATTTCAAAAACGCGACCATCCTTCCGGGGTGATCCATCGCTATGCGGAACTGAATGCGAGATCGGCCTTCTCGTTCCTCCGCGGCGCCTCGTCGCCCGAGGACCTCGCCGCGCAGGCCGCGCGCCTCGGCATCGAAGCTCTGGCGCTCGCGGACCACGGGGGCTTCGCCGGTTCACCCCGCGCGCACAGCGCAGCCCGCGAACACGGCATCCGCCCCATCGTCGGCTGCACGGTGGAAATCGCCGATCCCGCTTCGCCGCGGCCCTGCCACCTGCCGCTGCTCTGCATGAACCGCAGGGGCTACGCCGACCTCTGCCGCTTTCTCACCGACCGCCAGCTCGGCATCAACGGCAATACGGATGGCAGCGATCCCTTCCTGCCGTTGCCCCGCTCACCGGGAAACCTGATAGCACTCACCGGCGACCTCGACGGTCCGGTGGCGCGCGCCTTGCTGCGCGGAGACAAACGCGGCGCCCTCCTCGCCGCCACCCGGCTCATCGACTCGTTCGGCAAGCATCAGGTGGTGGTGACCATCCAACGCCACCGCCTGCGCGGAGAGGAACGACTCAACCGCCTGCTCATCGAACTGGCGGAACACCTCGGCCTGATGCTGGCCGCCTCGAACGCACCGCTTCACGCCACCCGCGACGGCCGCATGCTGGCCGACGCGTTTTGCTGCCTGCGCGAAAACATCACCCTGCCCAAGGCCGGCACGCTGCTCACACCCAATGCGGAACGACACCTGCGCCACCCGCGGGAAATCCACGAACTCTTCGCCGACCTCCCCCACGCGCTCACCAACACCCTGCGCGTGGCGGAACGCTGCGCCTTCACCCTCGAAAACCTCGGCTATCGCTTCCCCGACTGGCACGACGCCTCCGGCCACCCGCTCTCGCTGCCCGAACAAACCACCCTGCTGCGGCGACTCGCCTACCAAGGGGCGGCCACCCGCTACCATCCCCCCACCCCTGCCGTACGCCGGCAGATCGAACACGAGATCGCCATGATCCACCGACTCGGCTTCTCCGGATACTTCCTGATCGTCCACGACATCGTGCTCTTCGCACGCGGACGCGGCATCCTCTGCCAGGGACGCGGCTCGGCCGCCAACTCGGCGGTCTGCTTCGCCCTCGGCATCACCCATGTCGATCCGGTCGGCTGCGGACTGCTCTTCGAACGATTCCTCTCGGAAAACCGCAGCTCTTGGCCCGACATCGACATCGACTTCCCATCCGGCCCGCGGCGCGAGGAGGTGATCCGCTATGTGTTCCACAAATACGGCGCACGCAACGCGGCGATGACCGCCAATGTGATCACCTACCGCCACAAATCCGCGTTCCGCGAAATGGCGAAAGTGCTCGAACTCCCGCAGTCCCTCGCCGACCAAGCCTCACTGACCGGCAACACCCCTTGGGACCCGTCCCTGCCGGTGGCGGAATCCGGGAAATGGCAGGCGCTGCGCACACTCTACGAAGCGGCACTCGGCCTGCCCCGCCACCTCGGCCAGCACTCGGGAGGCATGATCATTTGCGACGCGGGACTCGACGCCATCGTGCCGCTGCAACCCTCGGCCATGCCCGGCCGCAATATCGTGCAATGGGACAAGGACGACTGCGAGGGCCTCGGGATCGTCAAGGTGGATCTGCTCGGCCTCGGCATGCTCGCCGCCATGGAAACCTCGCTCGCCCTCTGCGCCAAACACGGACACCCGGTGGACCCGGCCCGGATCCCGAAGGACGATCCACAGGTCTACGACATGCTCTGCCGCGCGGATACAATCGGCACCTTCCAGGTCGAATCCCGCGCACAAATGGCCACCCTGCCGCTGATGCGCCCGGCATGCTTCTACGACCTTGCCATCGAAGTGGCCATCATCCGGCCGGGCCCGATCGCCGGAGGCCTGCTTCACCCGTACCTCGACCGCCGCAACGGCCGTCGGCCGGTCGACCACATCCACCCGGCCCTCGAACCGGTGCTGCGCCGCACCCTCGGCGTGCCGCTCTTCCAGGAACAAGTGCTGCGCATGGCCATGACCCTCGCCGGATTCACCGGCGCGGAGGCCGACGAACTCCGCCGCGCGATGGGCGCCAAACAACACGACGAACGCATGCGGCGCATGACCGCAAAACTCCGCCAACGAATGACCGAACGCAGCGTGCCCGCCACCGTACAGGAACAGGTGGTCAACTCGATCGGCTCCTTCGCACTCTACGGGTTTCCCGAAAGCCACGCGATCTCGTTCGCATTGATCGCCTACACCTCCTGCTGGCTCAAAGTCCACCGCACCGCCGAATTCTTCGCCGGACTGATCAACCACCAACCGATGGGCTTCTACCCGGTCAACACCCTGCTGCAGGACGCCGCACGCCACGGCGTCCGCACCCTGCCGGTCTGCTGCGCGCACAGCGAATGGGAAACCACCGTGACCGCCCACCGCACCCTGCGCCTCGGCCTCCACCGCCTCAAGGGACTTTCGCGCGATGCCGCTTCGCGCATCCTGCGGGCGCGCGCACAACGGCCATTCACCTCGGTGCGCGATCTCGTCCTGCGCGCCTCGCCCGACCGCGCGGAACGCCGCCTGCTCGCGGCAGCGGGCGCGCTCGATGCCGTCGGCACACCCAAACACCGCCGCGAGGCCCTGTGGCAGGTGGAACGCGACGCACAAGACGACCTGTTCTCCTGCATGGTCGCCGAAGACGCCCCGCCCGCCCCATTGCCGGAAATGGACGCCGCGGAACGGCTCGCAGCGGACCTTTCCGCACAGGATTGCACCACCGGACCACATCCGCTTTCCTTGTGGAGGGCACGCTCCGCGCCTTGTGCCGGTCCTCGCGAAAGCGTGCTGCGCGCCGCGGATCTGGAGTCCCTTGCCGACCACGCCCCGGTGACGGTGGCGGGACTGGTGATCTGCATCCAGCGCCCATCCACCGCCAAGGGCAACTGCTTCGTGTCCCTCGAGGATGAATCGGGCATCGCCAACCTGTTTCTGCCCAAGTCCACCTTCGACCACCTCCGCCTCGTGCTCGTCAGCCACCCATTGTTGCTCGCACACGGCATCCTGCAACGCCCTCACGGAGGACAATGCTCGGTGAAGGTCCACGCACTCGAACCCCTGCCCGCCCCGGAAACCATGCGCCCGACACGCTACAGTCCGGTATGGAAGGACGACAAGGAACCGACGCGAAGCTGAGCCGCGAAGAGACCCGCCGCACGGGGCACGCACCACAATCATGGGACGGACGACGCATCCCGAAATTCCTTCACATTTCCTGATCTTTCGGCTTGGCGAAGGATCTGCCTCGTCGTAAAAGCGGCGTCGACCCGTGCATGCGATGAAGTGTCCCCGTTGCGTTCAGGTGATCCACCGCGGTGCCGAGGCGTGCCCGCATTGCGGGTTTACCATGGCCGAGGCTGATGCCCGCTTCGGGGATGCCGATGTGCGCTTGCCCCTGCTGGCCGACCGCGCCGGTCTCTTGCGCCGCGAAGACCGCGTCCGAGTGACCGCAGCCATGGAACGGATGCAGGCCCGCTTCCCGCAGTTGTTCGTCGCCGTCCACACCGGTCCCTGCGGTGGTCCCGCGGCGATCCGGCAGTTCGGACTCTGGCTGCTCAACCACGCGGCTTTCGAAGACCTCGCGGCAGACAAACCCAACGAGGCGGGCATCCTCCTCACCCTCGATCCGGAAACGCGCTCGGCGGGCATCGTATTCGGATACTTGCTCGATCCCTTCCTCGACGATGCGGATACCTTCGCATGCTTGTCCCGCGCCCACGCCTACTGGCTTGAGGGACGCCACGCGGAGGGAATCCTCAAACTGCTCGCTCACCTCGAGGGCATCCTCCGCAAACGCAGCCGCCAGGCGCGGCGCTCTCCGATGCGCTTCCTCAAACCCTTCCTCGCCCCGGAACCCGATCCTCAATTGCGCGAGATCCGCAGCGGACACCGACAAAAAGAACCGCAAGCCGAGACCACCCGACCATGACACGCCGCACGGCCGCCGCGCTCGCTCTTTTCCTCGCGTCCCTGCCTTGCAAGGCGCAGACCACCGACGCCGCTTCCTCCGGCACCGACGCGAACACACCCCCCGATGCATCGTCTTTTTCCGCCGAATTGATCGATGCGATACAACCCTCGCAACTACTCGCCGATCCACGCAAGCTCCTCAGCCCGGTCGATCTGCGGGAACGAACCGCCTTTCTCGAATACCACGCAAGCGATTCGGCGATCCGCCTGCACGCGGTGGTGATCCCGCCCGGAGAAACAATGCCGGAACCCGCGCAGCTCGATCCGCTTGCCGCCCGCCTCGCCGCAGACGGAACCCCCGTCGCACTCGCGATCTATCCCTTCGGAAAACCGGAGCAGGCGGTCCTGCAGGTTTCCCCGGAAATCACCGCAGTGGTGCCCGCTCCCGAACTCCGCCGGGCCATGCAAAGCGTCACCTTGCAAGCCTCGGCGAAGCGGACGCCATCCACCCAGTTCGAAACCTTCCTCACCCAACTCTCGATCCGCCTGTACTGGTTTGAGCGCCTGCTGCCAACCACCGCCGCCTCCAAGGATCCGGCTCCGCTCATCGTTGCCGCGACGCCGACCGCCAAGGAAGCGCCGCCACCCTCGCACATGCAACAAGCGCTCGCCCGCATCCTCCCCCTGCTGCCCGCGGCCATCGCCGCCATCCTCGTGACCGCACTCGGCACCACGGCATTCGCGATCGCCCGCGCCCGCGCAGTCCACCGCTTCCCGGAACACGCCCACCAAGCACGGCTCGGCGCAGCTCACGCGGCCGGAGTCGGCGCCGTCATTTCCTTCGCCAGTTCCAACCAGCCCCCCGCCCAACAACGCGGGGAGATCGACCGCGTCCGCAAAGGCCTTTGAGGAACGGAGGCAGCTCCGGAAACGAACGAGGGCCGGGTGGCATCACGCCACCCGGCCCCGACGAAACCAGTCGAACCTTGCCGGCAGGAATCAATCCTGGCTCGGACTCCACTCTTCGGAGGCCGCAGCAGCAAGATTGAAGGCCTGCTCGAGACCGACCATCTCGCTCGAGGGACGCAGGCTCTCGAAGCTCGCGCTCTCCTTCTTGAGCTGCTCCTCGGAGTACCCGACGGCCTTGATCGAAAGACCCACGCGGCGCTCGGCCTTGTCGACCTTGATCACACGGGCCTCGATCTCGTCCCCCACCTTGATGACATCCTTGACCTTCTCGACATGATCCTCGCGAAGCTGCGAGATGTGGATCAATCCGTCGATGTCGCCCTCGAGGCTCACGAAGGCACCGAACGAAGCAACCTTGGCCACCGTGCCCTTCACCAGATCGCCCACCTTGAAGCGGCTCTCGATGAGACTCCACGGATCCTCCTCGGTCTGCTTGACGCCCAGCGACACACGCTGGTTGGCCTTGTCGATCGCCAGCACCACGGCCTCGACCTCGTCGCCCTTCTTGAGCATTTCCGAAGGATGGTTGATCTTGCGGGTCCAGGACATGTCCGAGACATGGATCATGCCGTCGATCCCCTCTTCCAGCTCCACGAATGCACCATAGGCGGTAAGGTTGCGCACCGGTCCGCGGATGGTCGCACCGACCGGGTAGCGAAGCTCGATCTCGTCCCACGGATTGGCCTCGAGCTGGCGCACGCCCAGCGAAATCTTCTGTTCCTCGATGCTGATGCCCAGCACCACCGCGTCGATTTCCTGGCCGATCTCCAACACATCGCCCGGACGGGTGATGCGCTTGACCCACGAAAGCTCGGAAACATGGACGAGCCCCTCGACACCGCGCTCGATCTCGACGAAGGCACCGTAGGGCAGCAGCTTGGTGACCCGCCCACGCACGCGCTGGCCGATCGGATACTTGCGCTCGATGTCCTCCCAGGGATTCTCGCTCATCTGCTTGAGACCCAGCGAAACACGCTCCTTCTCGCGGTCGACATCGAGAATGACCACCTCCAGCGGCTGGCCGATGTGCAGCACCTCGGAGGGGTGGTTGACCCGGCCCCACGACATGTCGGTGATGTGCAGCAATCCATCCATGCCCTGCAGGTCGACGAAGGCACCGAAATCGGTGAGATTCTTGACCGCGCCCGTGACCTTGTCGCCCGCCTTGACGGTCTGCAGGAACTTCTGGCGCAGCTCGGCGCGCTCGGCCTCGATGACCTCGCGGCGGGAAAGCACGATGTTCTTGCGCTCGTCG
>CAZMUK010000088.1:0-11759 GCA_964569415.1 uncultured Luteolibacter sp.
TGAGACGGGTTCGTCCGCCGTCGCGGTGAACTGAGGCTTTTGCGTTTCGCAGTCATGGCACCGGTGGTTCCTCGCGGGGCCACCGGTTTTTCTTTCAGCGTGTCGCGCGCTGCCAGTCGTCGAGGGCCGCCGGGATCCGCGAGGCTGCGGCGGAGGCGGGTGTGAAGGGCCCGCTCTCCTCGCGGGCGCGTTCGGCGGCGCGCCCGCATAGCCATGCCGCGAGGCACGCGGATTGCAGGGGATCGGTCCCGGCCGCGAGGAACGCGGCGACGACTCCGGCGAGGAGATCGCCATGTCCTCCCGATGCCATGCCCGGGTGGCCGGTGGAGTTGATGTGGAGCGGGGAGTTTCCGGAGGCGACGATGCTGCGTGCGCCCTTGAGGAGCAGGACTGACGGATGCCGGGCGGCAAAGGTGCGGGCGGCCTCCTCGCGGGGAAGCGTGGCGAGGTCGGGCGCAAGGCGGGCGAATTCGCCGGGGTGGGGGGTGAGTACTTGGTGGCTGCCAAACAAGCCCTGAGCGCCCATGCGGGAAATCAAGTTGAGGGCATCGGCATCAAGCACGGTCGGCACCGCATCGCGCGCAAGGGCGGCGAGCAAGCGGGTGCCTCCTTCTTCGCAGAGGGTGCCGAGGCCGCATCCGACCACCCTCGCATCGGGCGGCGTTCCGGCGAAGGCTTCATCGGGGAAGGTGTAGCCGCGCACCATCAACTCCGCTTGGCAGCGTGCAGCCACCTCTCCGCGGATGGCCTCCGGTACCCAGAGGGTGACCAGTCCGGCGCCGGCGTGGACCGCTCCCGATGCGGCGAGTGCGGCGGCACCGGTGTACGAAGGAGAACCGGCGAGCAGCGATACGCGGCCGGCCTGGCCTTTGTGGAAATCGAAGGGACGGGGAGCCTTGGCGGCTTGGGTTTGCTGGGGGCAGATCAGCGAAAGCCCCGACCGGCCCTGCACTGCGAGCATGTCCATCGGCACGAGGCAGAGGGCACCGGTGTGGTGGGTTGCCTCCGACAGGAGCAGGCCGGCCTTGGCATTCCCGATGCAGAAGGTGGCGTCGGCAGTGACGCACATTCCCTCGGCCCGCCCGCGATCGGGATCGATGCCGGAGGGGAGATCGACCGCCGCCACGCGTGCGCCGGAGGATTGCCGGTGGTGGTTCATTTCGCGGGCAAGTTCGGCGAGGTCGCCGCGCAGGCCGCCGCATGCGCCGGTACCGATGAGGCCGTCGAGCAGCAGCAGGGGTCCGGCAACATCAGCCGGCGACGGAAGATGCTCGCGCAAGGGAGGGAGATCGGCCCGCTCCCATTCGTCGGCCAACACCTCGCGCCAGGACGAGCGCGGCAGCGGGGCGATGGCGGATACCTGCCACCCGAACTCGTCGCGCAGGGTCGTGAGCGCCACCAAGGCATCGGCTGCGTTGTGGCCCTTGCCGAGGCAGGCGACCGCCGTGCCGGGAGGCCCGAAGAAGCGGCCGATCGCTCGCCCGGTCCTTGTTCCCGCGAGGCGCACCAAGCTTTCCACGGTCCGGCCCCGGGCGAGGGCTTCGCGTTCGGCCGCGAGACAATCGGCGAGGGATGCGGCGATCACAGCCCCAGCGTACTCCGGCATGGGCCGTCCCGCAGCAGGGAAATCACCACGATTTCCGGTAGCGGTGGATCCCCTCCGCCACCGCACGCGCGATCGCGTCGCGGAACTTTGCCGACTTCAGGCGCTCGCGCTCCCACTCGTTGCTCACGAAGCCTCCCTCGACGAGGATCGAGGGCATCGTGGTGTTGCGGATCACAAAGTAGCGCGCGAATTTGGCATCGCGATTGTTCGAGCGGGTGTTGCGGATGAGCAGCGGTTGCACTTGGGATGCGAGGCGTTGCCCTCCCGAATTGAAGTAGAAGGTCTCCAGTCCCGAAACCTCGGACTTCCAGGTGTAATTGAAGTGCACGCTTACGAAGATCGCGTCGCGCTGCTGGTTGGCGATCCTCACGCGCTCGGGGAGACTTACGAAGGTGTCGGTCCTCCGGGTCATCACGGTTCGGTAGCCCATTTTACGCAGGTAGCGCTCGAGACGCACCGAAGTATCGAGCGCCAGGTGTTTCTCGTAGACTTTGCCGATCTGCGCTCCGTTGTCGCGGCCTCCGTGCCCGGCATCGATCACCACCGTCCGGAAATACGCGGCACGGGCCTCATTTCCGCCGAGCGCCGCCCAGCCCATCGCAGCGAAGAGCAGCACGGACGAAATGCGGGAAGCTACGCTTTTGCGAAACATCAGGGAGGTTGAACAAAAAAATCGGGGCGTCGTAAAGCGAAAATTTGCGTCCGGGATGATTTTTCGGGGCTTTTCCCCGAGCCCGACCCGGCCGAGAATGCCGACAGTTCCCCTTTCTTGCGGCATGAGTTCCGACCCGATCCACCACCAGCCCGCGGGTGCCGTAGGTTGGCTCTACTACGACGGGTCCTGCGGGCTCTGTCGCTCGGCGAGGTCACGCTGGGAGCGGGTGTTTCGCCGCCGAGGCTTCGTCTGGCTTCCGCTGCAGACGCCCGGAACGGCCGAGCTCCTCGGCGTGAGTGAGGAGGAATTGCGGCGGGAAATAAAGCTCCGGCTTCCCGACGGCCGGGTGCTGGGCGGCATGGATGCGGTGCGGTTTCTGATGCGCTCCCTGTGGTGGCTGTGGTTGCCGGGGGTCTTGGCGGGGGCACCGGGCATCCGCTGCCTGGCTGCGGCTGTCTACCGGCAAGTTGCGCGCAATCGGCAACGCCTTTCCGCCGTCTGCCGGCTCCCCGGTTGACGGAAGGCAAGCGCTTCCGGCTCGCTGCGACGCCTGCCGTGTTGTGATCCTTCTTTACACGCAAAGGGCATCCCGCTTGGTTCGGGGCGTGAACTCCGGCCGGAATTCCGGCGTTCTCCCCGCACCGTCCCCTCCCATGAAACCGCAGCTTCTCATCCTACCCCTGGTTCTTTTCGGCTCTGCCTTGCCTGCCTTTGCCGACCGCTTTGTGAGCGGGCAGAGTGCGGATGTGGTGCTGGGACAGACTTCGTTCACCAACGGCTCCTCCGCATCGCTGCCCAACCGCTTTTACAATCCCTACGGCGTTGCGCTCGATTCGACGACCGGCAAGGTCTTTGTCGTCGACAGCCTGAACAACCGGGTCCTGCGTTTCTCGAGTGCGGCCGCGGCAAGCAACGGAGCCAATGCCGAGGCCGTGTTCGGTCAGCCGAACTTCAGTTTCAACCAAGTCAACCAGGGAGGAGCCGTTGCGGGCAGTACCCTCAACTCCCCCTACGCTGCCTTTGTCGACACTCAGGGCAGGTTGTGGATCTCCGATTTCTTCAACAACCGGGTTCTTTGCTTCCTCAACGCCTCGTTTCTCGGCAACAACCCGCCGGCCGATGCCGTGCTGGGGCAGCCCTCCTTCACGACTGCGGTCGCCGCCGTGAGTCAGTCCGCCATGGATGAGCCGGCCGGACTGCAGGTGGATGCGAACGACACCCTCTGGGTGGCCGATTTCGGCAACCACCGCGTCCTCAAGTTCGCGAACGTGTCATCCAAGTTGACTACGTTCCCCGTGGGGCTGCCTGCCGACGGGGTGCTGGGACAGGCGAACTTCACGGCCAATGCGTCCGCAGTAGGAACGGCGGCCGGCATGAACTCCCCGGCTGCGGTCGCCACCGACAGCGGAGGACGCCTCTGGGTGGCCGACTTCAACAACCGTCGCGTCCTTCGCTTCGACAACGCTTCTTCGCTCGCCAACGGCGCCACGGCCAGCGGGGTGCTCGGGCAGCCGGATTTCGTGGACACCATTCCCGGCTTCACAGCAGCGAAGCTTTCCTCGCCCGCCGGATTGCACGCTGCCCCGGACGGTACTCTCTGGATCGGTGAATTCTCCGGAAAGAGGGTCCTCGGTCATTTCAATGCCGGTTCCAAGGTCAGCGGTGCCGCCGCGGATGTCGTGCTCGGCCAGCCGGATTTCACCACGTTGAGTTCCGGAGTCACGGCCGATAAGACGAACCAGACGGCCGGCGTGTGCAGCGGTCCCGGCGACAGCCTGTTCGTCGCCGATTTGGGAAACCACCGCGTCCTGCGCTTCAGTCCGGTGAAGTCGCCGACGCTTGCGATTGTGACCAAGCCGGCGACCACCACGCGCAAGAAGCTCACGATCCGCGGCACGGCGGCGGGATCCCTGACCAGTGTGCAATACAAGGTCGGCTCCGGCGCGCCCAAGACCGCGAACGGCACGACGAGTTGGAGTTTCTCCGCACCACTGAAGCGCGGGAAGAATGTCATCACGGTCTACGCCGTGGGCCCGGGAGGCAACTCGCTGACCCGTTCGCTGGTGATCCGGCGGAAGTGATGTTGCAGACCAAACGAATCAAACGCGCCACAAACCAACCAAGCCACAGATGAAAGCACATGCATCCCGTCTCCTTGTTCTCGCCCTCTTCGTTGCCCTCGCGCCGCCCGCCTCGGCAGACCGCTTTGTGAGCGGGCAGAGCGCGGATGTGGTCTTGGGACAGACCTCGTTCACGGCAAACTCTCCGGGCTCGTTGCCCAACAGGTTCAGCTACCCTGAGTCCGTCGCCATGGATCCCACCACAGGCAAGGTGTTTGTCGGAGACTCGAACAATTACCGGATCCTGCGTTTTTCAAGCACCGCTGCGGCGATCAGCGGAGCCAACCCCGAGGCAGTGATCGGTCAGGCGAATTTCACCGCGAATCTCGCCAACCAAGGGGTGGCAGTCGGCCCGAACGGTCTCAGTTTCTTCTATCAGATTTTCGTCGATTCCCAAGGGCGGCTCTGGGTGGCGGACTCCAGCAACAACCGGGTGCTGTGCTTCTACATGGCTTCCTTCCTTGGAAACAATCCGCCGGCGGATCTCGTTTTGGGACAGGGTTCTTTCACCACCAGTACCTCTGCCACCACAGCGACCGGGATGAATTACCCGGCGGGGGTGTGGGTGGATGCGGACGATACCCTCTGGGTCGCGGATTTCGACAACAACCGGGTCCTCAGGTTCGACGATGTCACGAGCAAGATCCCGGGGGGGGCGGCCGACGGTGTCCTGGGGCAAGTGAATTTCACAAGCGCGGGGAGTGTGACTTCCGCCTCCGGAATGTCCGCGCCGTCTTCCCTCTCGGTCGATGAAGGAGGGAGGTTGTGGGTGGCGGATACCTACAATCATCGGATTCTGCGCTTCGACAATCCATCCGCCCTGCCGAATGGTTCGGCTGCCAGTGGAGTGCTTGGACAGCTTGATTTCGTGGCCAATTCGCGGGCAACCACCGCAGCCAAGCTCGACAATCCCTACGGAGTGCGTGCAATTGCCGATGGCTCCGTGTGGATCGGGGATTGGTTGAACAAGCGGGTGATCGGTCACTTCAACGCCGCCTCGAAGCCGAGTGGCGCCGCGGCTGATGTGGTGCTTGGTCAGCCGGATTTCACCACCGCGACCAGCGGAGTATCGGCCAGCAAAATGGAAGGTCCGGTGAACATTTCTCCGGGTCCCAACGGCAGCCTGTTCGTCGCCGAGTACGGCAACCACCGCGTCCTGCGCTTCAGTCCGGTGAAGTCGCCGACGCTTGCGATTGTGACCAAGCCGGCGACCACCACGCGCAAGAAGCTCACGATCCGCGGCACGGCGGCGGGATCCCTGACCAGTGTGCAATACAAGGTCGGCTCCGGCGCGCCCAAGACCGCGAACGGCACGACGAGTTGGAGTTTCTCCGCACCACTGAAGCGCGGGAAGAATGTCATCACGGTCTACGCCGTGGGCCCGGGAGGCAACTCGCTGACCCGTTCGCTGGTGATCCGGCGGAAGTGATCGTGGGGATGCGGGCCCGGTGCACCGATCATTCCGCCTGATCGGGCTTCGCGGGTGTTTGTCCGACGGATTGTGGGGATTCCTGCATGGTTCGGCGGCCCTGCATCGCGCGTTGGAGCGTGAGAGGGTCGGCGTGCTCGAGTCCGCCGCCTGCGGGCAGCCCTTGGGCGATGCGGGAGACGCGGCAATTCAGGTTGCGTAGGAGTCCGGCGAGGTAGTTTGCGGTGGCCTCCCCCTCCACATCCGAACCGAGGGCGAGGATCACCTCCACGGGGTCTTGGTCCGCGGGGATGCGTGCGAGGAGTTCGCGGATGCGGAGATCCTCGGGTGTGACACGGTCGAGCGGCGAGAGTTTCCCGCCGAGGCAGTGGTAGCGTCCTCGGAAAGATCCGCTGCGTTCGAGAGGAAGAACATCGGTGGCTTGGTCCACCACGCAGAGGAGCGAATTGTCGCGTTTCGGGTCTTCGCAGATGCCGCAGCCGGCGGAGGATGCGAAGAAGCCGCAGACCGTGCATGGTTTCACCGATTCCTTTGCACCTTGGATGGCGGAGGCGAGCGAGGAGGGGTCGGCTTTCGGGTGTTGGAGGAGCCAGACCGCGATGCGTTCCGCGCTGCGCGGGCCGATGCCCGGCAGGCGTTTGAGGGAGTCGATCAATTCGCGGACCGGTTGGGGAAAGTCTGCGGCGCTCATGGGCGTGGAGGATTCCCGGGATGCGGGTGTTTGCGGGGCCGGCATGCGATGGCGCAGATCCCGGCCCAGACGGCAGTGGTGAGGGGAGGGGTGATGGAAATCGAGAGAGAGGCCAGTGCCAGCACCGGGTCCCAGCACAAGATGAGGAAGGAGCTGGTGACGAGCAGAACCAGTTTGCGCGCGGTGCCCGGGCTGAAGAGGATGGCGAGTGAGAGCGAGGGGGCGACGAGGCAGGCGGCGAGCCAGGCAATCCAAGTCGGCAGCGGGGAGGGCGCGGGGCCGGGGATTCGTGCCACGAGGAGCGAGTCGAGGAGTGATTCCAGGCGGGGCAGGACCCCCGCGGCGGAGAGCCCGATCGACAGAAGCAGGGCCACGCAGGAGATGGCGGCCGTGGTGGCGCCGGGATGCGTCGGCGCGGCGGGTGCCGGAGATGGTGGTTCCACTGCGTTCACCGCGGGCGTGGGGAAGGTCGGCGGTTCATCGGAATGTGCCGAAAGGTGCGAAGTGGTGATCAAAGGATTTCCCTCACGAAGTGTTCCTTTTCGAAGATCGAGAAATCCGCCGGGCCTTCACCGGTGCCGAGGAAGAGCGGCGGGATGTTCAGTTGTTGGTGGATGGCCACGCAGACGCCGCCTTTGCCCGATCCGTCGAGTTTCGTCATGATGACTCCGTCGATGGGGCAGGCCTTTTGGAATTCCTTTGCTTGTTGGAGTGCGTTGCCGCCGGTGCCGGCATCGACCACCAGCAGGGTCAGGTGAGGTGCGCTCTCGTCCTGTTTGGCGAGGGTTCGGCGGATTTTCGCGAGTTCCTCCATTAGGTTGTGGCGGGTGTGGATGCGTCCCGCGGTATCGCAGATTAGGAACTTGGTGCCGGAGGCGAGGGCCTTTTGGTGGGCGTTGAAGCAAACCGAGGAGGGGTCGGCATTTGTTGCGCCCTTCACGACGGGGACATCGATCCGGTTTCCCCACAGTTCCAGTTGTTCCACGGCTGCGGCGCGGAAGGTATCGGCGGCGGCGAGCATTACCGAGTGGTTGCGGGACTTCAGCCAGGCGGCGAGTTTTGCCGAGGAGGTGGTTTTTCCGGTGCCGTTCACGCCGATGGTGAGGATCACGAAGGGTTTGCCATCGGGGCGTGGCTGCGGAGGGGGGCGATCCTCCGGCAGTCTCGCGGCGAGGTGGCGGCGGGTGGTTTCCGTGACATCGTCCTCGGAGACTTTTCTGCCGAGGGATTTCAGTTCGTCGATCACCGCGGTGGCGGTCGAGACTCCGAGATCGGCGGCGATCAGGTCGGCCTCGAGGCCGTCCCAATCCACATCCGCGCGGTTGGTGATGCGTTGGAGGAGGGATTTGAAAAAACCGGCCATGGTTGCCTGGGGAAAGGGAAGGGCATTGCGGGCCCGGGTGGGAGGAAAAAGTCGCGGGAGCGTGTGCGGGCGGAGGGTTGTTTGCGCTTTCCGGCGGGGATGCCGAGGGTGTAGTCTTCCGGGCGATGGCGAGGATCCGGGTGATGCCCGACATTTTGGCGAGTCAGGTCGCGGCGGGAGAGGTCGTCGAGCGGCCTGCATCGGTCGTCAAGGAGTTGGTGGAGAACAGTGTGGATGCCGGTGCGGGCGAGGTGTTGGTCGACATTGAGCGCGGTGGGGCGGGTTTGATCCGGGTGGTGGACGACGGGTGCGGCATGGTGAGGGAGGATGCCTTGATGTCCTTTGAGCGGCATGCCACCAGCAAATTGCGGGAGGCCTCCGATCTGGCGGACATCCGGACCCTCGGGTTCCGCGGTGAGGCTGTTCCGAGCATTGCGAGTGTGGCCAAGGTGAGGATGATCACGCGGCCTGTGGAGGAGGTCGCCGGCACGGAGATCGTGGTCGAGGGCGGGCGGTTGGTGGATGTTCGCGAGGCCGGGTGTGCTCCCGGGACTTTGACCGAGGTGCGGAGTTTGTTTTTCAACATTCCGGCGCGCCGCAAGTTTCTCAAGGCCGAGTCCACCGAGGCCGCGCATATCGAGCATCAGGTGCGGATGCATGCCTTGGCCGCGCCGCGGGTTCGTTTCCGCTTGCGGCGGGACGGGCGGGACCTTCTCGACCTCGCTCCGGTGGCCGAGGCGGGCGAGCGGGTGCGGCAGATGATCGGCACGGGTCTTGCCGCCGAGTTGCTTGCCTTGCCTGCGATGGCGGGAGAGGGGTTTGCGGTTTCCGGATTTTTGTTGCCTGCGGCGCATGCTCGCAAGGGGAGGAGGCACCAGCAGATCTTCCTCAACGGGCGGCCGGTGGAGGACGCCGCCATTTCCCGCGGGTTGCTTGACGGCTATCGCGGTGCGGTGGGCGAGGGGCTTCATCCCGCAGCGTGGTTGTGGATCGAGATGAATCCCATGTTGGTGGATGTCAATGTGCATCCGGCCAAGCGGGAGGTGCGCTTTCACCGGCCGCACGAGTTGCGCGAGGTCTTGCGCGAGGGAGTCGAGCGCGCCTTGTCCGTTCCGCGGGATCGGGGGCGGGAGTGGGTGGCATCGCTTGGAGTCGATGGCGTCGACGCGGTTTCCGACGATGCCGGACCGGCGGTGTCCGGGTTGCCCGGGACCGCAGGTCTTGAGCGGGTGTTGCGATCCGCGCAGCAGGAATTTCCCGTGGTCTCTGCGGTTCCCGATGGTGGAGTGCCGGTGGTGGCGGGTGGTGCCGGGCCGGTGGCCGGCGGGGTTGCGGGTCCGGCGGGTTTGCGGGAGCCGGAGGCTTCGCGAGTGGGTGCTGCTGCTGCGGTTGCCGGCGGGCACGGGTTGCGGGTGGTCGGCATGTTGCACGGGAGGTTCGTCATTCTTGAGAGTGCCGATGGCTTGGTCTTGATGGATCCGAAGGCTGCGCAGGAGCGGATACTTTATGAGCGCTTGATGCGTGAAGATGGCGGCGGGGTGCAGCCCTTGTTGGTTCCTCTTTTGTTGGAGTTCGATCCGCGGGATGTTGATCTCCTTTTGTCCGGACGGGAGTCGCTTGCGGAGGCCGGCATCGAGGCATCGTCCTTCGGGGGCAACACCATTGGCGTGACTGCCTTGCCTGCGGATGTGGGAACCGGGGATCCGCGGGTGTTTTTGCACGGGGTTCTCGACGAGATTTTGCACGATCCCGATGCGGGCCGGCGGTTTGCGCGGGAGAGGGTGGCGCGGGTCTTGGCGCGGCGTGCGGCGATCGAGATTGTGCCGCGTCTGGCAGAGGCCGGGCCCTTGCTGGAGCGTTTGTTTTCCTGCTCCCTGCCCTACTGCACCGCGGACGGGCGGCCGACACTTACCGAGTACGGCATGCGGGAGATTTCCCGGCGCTTCGGCTTGTGAGTCGCGGACGGATTACTCCTGGATGTAGAGGATGCGTCCGCAGTCTTCGCAGCGGACGATGTCTTTGCCGCTGTTCACCGCGACCACGGTGGACTGGATCAGGCGCATGTGGCAGCCGCCGCATTTCCCCTCGTGGATGGGGGCCACTGCGAGGCCGTCCTTGGTTTTGAGCAAGCGGTCGTAGACCGGCAGGAGATCCGCCGGGGCGGCGAGGGCGAGCGCGTCGCGTTCCCGTTGGGTTTCCGCAGCCTCCGCCTCGATGCTCGCGCGGCGTTGGCGGATTGCGGCCAGGTCCTCCTCCACCAGCGAGCGGGTGTGTGCGAGAGCCTCCTCCGCGGATTTGCGTTCCGCCTTGCGGGCGTCGATCTCCTCCATCAGTTCCAGTTCCTTCGTCTCGAGTCCGTCCACTTCCGATTCGTAGCGCGAGATCTCGTGGCCGAGTGCCTGGTACTCGTCGTTTTTGCGGGTTTCGAACTGCTGGATTTTCAGTCGTTGGATGGTGGTGCGGCGGGTGGCTGCATCCAGTTCCAATTCCTTGAGCCGCAGTTCACAGGCGGTGAGTACCGCTTGTCGCGCAGCCAGTGCTTGTTCGTCGCCCGAGAGCTTCGCGCGGGCCCGTTCCTCTTCGTGGGGGAGTTTCGCGAGGTCCTTGCGCAGCGAGGCCAGGCGGCGGTCGCGGTCCTGGAGCACGAGCAGGGCGCGGACGGAATCGAGCATGGGGGATGGGTAGCCCCCGGGTGGGTGGCGGGCAAGGGGATTCCGCAACGCTGCGGATCAGTCGTGGCCGATCGCGGTGCCGTAGAGCGTGAATCCGCCGGAGCGGTCCACCGCCACCCGGGTCATGCGTCCCGTGAAGCGTTCCGCCGCACCTTCGAAGACCACGATCTTGTTCTGGGGGGTGCGGCCCGAGAGCCGGTCCGGGTTGTGGCGCGACGGGCCTTCGCAGAGCACCTCCTGGACCGAGCCGAGGAGCGCCTCGTGTTTCCCGCGGGCGATGCGGTTGACCGATTCGAGCAGGCGTTGGTTGCGCCGTTCCTTTTCCTCCTCCGGGACTTGTTCGTCCATCTCCGCGGCCGGCGTGTTGCGGCGCTTCGAGTAGCGGAACACGAAGGCATTGTCGAACTGCAGTCGTTCCACTGCGTCGACCGTATCCATGAAATCCTTCTCCGTTTCCCCGGGGAAGCCCACGATGATGTCGGTGGTGATCGCGAGACCGGCGCGGGCGGCGCGCATCCTCGAGCAGATCGCCTCGAAGGTTTCCGCACGGTAGGGGCGGCGCATGGCGCGCAGGATGCGGTCCGAGGCGCTTTGCATCGGGAAATGGATGTGCGGGCAGATTTTCGGCAGATTCGCGAATGCCGCGATCAAGTCGTCGCGGTAGCCGACCGGGTGTGGCGAGGTGAAGCGGATGCGGTCGATGCCGTCGATCGCGTGGACCGCCTCGAGCAGTTGCACGAAGGGGGATTTTCCGTCGATGCGGGGAAACTCCGTGCGGCCGTATAGGTTCACGATTTGTCCGAGCAGGGTGATCTCGCGGGTACCGGCATCGGCGAGGCGGCGGATCTCTTCGGTGATTTCGCCGATGGGTCTTCCACGTTCGCGGCCGCGGGTATCCGGCACGATGCAGAACGAGCAGCGCATGTTGCAGCCCTGCATGATCGAGACGAAAGCCGAGGCCTTGCGGCCGGGGGCGAGGTGGTCGCGGATCGTGTTTTGCGAGCCCTCTTCCTCGCCCACATCGCAGACCGATGCGCCGCTGAGGGAGAGCGAGGGTTCGTCCATCCTGCGTTCCAGTCTCGCGCGGAGGATCGAGTCCACGTGTTCGAACACCTTGTGGTACTTCTGGGTGCCCGCCACCAGATCGAGGCGGGGCATTGTCTTGAAGAGTTCTTCGCCGCGGGATTGGGCCATGCAGCCCATGAAGCCGTAGACCACATGGG
>CAZMUK010000089.1:0-9567 GCA_964569415.1 uncultured Luteolibacter sp.
TACACCCACTGGGACGAGATCTGTGGGATTATGGCGGCTTACGACGTGTCGTTCAGCATCGGCGACGGCCTCCGACCGGGATCGGTGGCGGATGCCAACGACCGCGCCCAGTTCGCGGAATTGGAAGTGCAGGGGGAACTCACCAAGCGTGCGTGGCAGCACGGCGTGCAGGTGATGAACGAGGGACCCGGCCATGTGCCGATGCATCTGATCGAGGAAAACATGGCCAAACAACTCGAATGGTGCCACGAGGCGCCGTTCTACACACTCGGACCGCTCACGACCGATGTTGCCCCGGGCTACGACCACATCACCAGCGGCATCGGCGCGGCAATGATCGGCTGGTACGGCTGCGCGATGCTGTGTTATGTGACACCGAAGGAACATCTGGGCCTGCCCGACCGCGAGGATGTGAAGCAGGGCGTGATCGCCTACAAGATCGCGGCACACGCTGCCGACCTCGCAAAGGGCCATCCCGGCGCGCAGTACCGCGACAACGCGCTGAGCAAGGCACGCTTCGAGTTCCGCTGGCAGGACCAGTTCAATCTCTCGCTCGATCCGGAGACAGCACGCGCCTACCACGACGAGACGCTGCCGCAGGAGGGCGCCAAGACCGCGCACTTCTGCTCGATGTGCGGACCGCATTTCTGCTCGATGAAAATCACCGAGGAGGTGCGCAAGTACGCGGCGGAACAGGCGCTGTCGACCGAGGAGGCGCTTGCCGAAGGAATGCGCGGGAAAAGCCGCGAGTTCGTCGAGCAGGGAGGGGAACTCTACCGCGAAGCCTGATCCCGCCCCACCGCCTCAGGCACCGCGCGCGGCGGCGTCCGCCTGCAACCAGTCCCACAGGCGGTCCAGTCCCGCGCCCACCTCCGCCCGCGCCTCCCCGAGGTCGCGGCCCGGTGCGGCCTTGCCGAAGAGATAGAATTTGATCTTGGGCTCGGTCCCGGACGGACGCACCGCAAAGGAGCGCCCGTCGGCGAGTTCGAAAATCATCATCTTTTCCTTCGGAACCGGATCGCCCTCCTGGTCGAAGAGATCCTGCCGCGCGAAATCACGCAGGCGCACCACCGCGGAGCCGTCCGCCTCGCGCGGCGGATCCGCCGCATAGGAATCGGCCAATGCCTGGATGCGAGCCGCACCATCGGCACCCTCCATGTACAACGAACACCCGGTCTCCTGATGATAGCCGTACTCGTGGTGAATGTCGTCAAGCAGATCCGGGACGGTCTTGCCCGACGAGGCCGCATAGGCCGCAAGTTCGGCAAACATCAGCACCGCGCCGTTCGCGTCCTTGTCGCGCACGGAATCGGATCCCAGGTAACCGTAGCTTTCCTCCCCACCGAAGACGAAGAATCGCGAGAATTCCAACCTCAGGCGGCGGGTGCTCTCCTCGTCCAGCGAACGATAGTCGCCCTTCTTAGACACGGGAACGGCCTCCTCGTATTTGCGGAGCTTCCCTGCGATGTATTTGAAACCGGTGAGGGTGTCGACCACGCCGATCCCGAACCCGTCGGCGATGGCGCTTTGTAGTCCGGTGGTGACGAAGGTCTTGATCAGCACCGCCCGCCCCCGGTTGGCGTCGGTGATCCACCCGAGTTCGAAACAGGTCTTGATCCGATACCACGCAAGCAAGGAGCCGATCTGGTTTCCGGTGATCAGCCGCATTTCCCCACCCGCATCGCGCACCGCCACGCCCATCCGGTCGGCATCGGGATCGGTGCCGAGCACGATGTCCGCACCCACGCGACCGGCAAGCTCGATGCCCATCCGCAGCGCGGGCGCATTCTCCGGGTTCGGGGAATCCACAGTGGGGAAACGCCCGTCACGCACATCCTGCTCGGGAACCGTGAAGACCTCGAAACCGAAGTCGCGCAACATCGGCACAATGATGTGACCGCCGGTTCCGTGCAAGTTGGTGAACACAACGCGGGGACGCTCACCCTTCAACAACTCCGGCCGCAACAGCAGCGAACGCAGGCGGGCGACATATTTCGCGTCCATGTCGGCTCCCAACTCGACGATCCGGCCGCGCCGCTCCTCCGGCACCGCCTCGTAGGCTTCGGAACGGATGGCATTGACCTCAGCGATGATTCCCGAGGCATGGGGCTCGACGATCTGGGCGCCGTCGTTGAAATAGGCCTTGAAGCCGTTGTCGTGCGGCGGGTTGTGGCTGGCGGTGATGACCACCCCGGCATCGGCACGCAACTCGCGCACGGCAAACGACAACTCGGGCGTGGACCGCGGCCCCTCGAACACAAAGGCATCACAGCCGAGATCGGAACACACCCTCGCGCCATGCATCGCGAATTCCCGCGAGAAATGCCGGGTATCGTGTGCAAACACCAAGGACGGCCTACCCGCTCCATCGGCATGCCGCGCAATGTAGGCCACCAGCCCGCGCACAGCTCGTCCGATGTTGCGGAAATTCATCGTCGCCGTGCCGATGCACGGATGCTCCGGCCTGCCGTCGGGCCCGCCGGCCCCCTCTTCGGCACGCGTCACCACCCGCCCGATGGTCCTGCCCCGCAATCCGCCGGTGCCGAAGGCCAAGGTCCGGAAAAACCGGTCGTCCAACTCCCCCCAGTGCCCGCCGGCCACCAGTTCGCCGACCACCTCGCGGGCAAGCCCACCCGGATCGTCCGCAAGCAAGGCAAGGATGTTTTCCCGCGACCCCTCGCGCAGGCATCCCGTGGCCACCGCTTTTTCCAATGCTGCAGACAAACCGCTCATCGGCGGCGGATCCTACCCGCTTCCCGCCCGCTGGCAATCCCGGGAATCCGTGGATTTCCCCAGTGAAGAATTGCCATTGAACCGGTCCCCGCCCCCCCGCTAGGCTCCGCCACCCACCCCGCCACCCATGATCGAAACCATCGGCAAGTACAAATCCCTCATCATCATCGGCATCGTACTGGTGGTCCTCGCACTCGTCTTCGGCATCAAGGATGATGTCTTCCGCGGGTCCAGCGGACAAGCGGTGGTCCGCATCTCTGGCAGAACCTACTCGGACTCGGACTTCGCGAAATTTGGATCCGGCGGCACCGAACTGGCCTCGGCACTTGTCGGCCGCGGCGACTTCGGAATGTACCGGTTCCTCTTCGGTCTCGGCGCGGGCAATCCCGATCGCGACGAGGGCGCGATGGAGTTCTTCATCAACCGCATGCTGCTCCGCGAAGCCAAGGGGAAACTCGGAGTGGTGCCCGGCGACGACGAAATCTCCAACCGCATCCGCTCCCTGCAGGCATTTGCAAAACCCGACGGCGGATTCGACGGGGAAATCTACAACAATTTCATCTCCAAAGGCATCGGCCGCCTTGGCCTCACCGAAAAGGATCTCCGCGAACTGGTCTCGGACATCATCGCCTACGAGAAGATCAGCGAGATCATCGGAACCGGACTCAGCGAGGACCGCGAAACCCTCACGGCCTCGCGAAAACTCGCCAACCAACGGATCTCGGGATCGATCGCCACCATTGATGCCACCCCGCTGCGCGACGCGCTCAAACCCACCGACGAAGAGGTCAAAGCACACTGGGAACTCATCCGCGATTCGTTCATGACCGAGGAAAAACGCAAGTTCACCTACATCCTCGTCACCCCGAAGTCCCCGGCCACACCGGAAGAATCAAAGAAGGATGCCAAGCCCGAGGATGCCAAGCCCGAGGATGCAGAGGAGAAGAAGGCCGAGGAAGCGGCCCGAAAGGAACGCGAGGCCAAGTTCGCGGAAGAGAAGCGCAGGCTGCAGGCGGAGGTGGACTCGGCAGTTGATGATTTCTCCTATCAGCTCGAACAACAGAAGGGCCAAGGCTTTGAGGAGCTTGCGAAACAGAACGGGTGGGAACCTCGCAGCTCGGCCCTCTTCGGTCTCTCGTCGCCCCCGCCCGATCTCGCACTGCCGTTGCGCTCGTCCGAAGCGGGGGGAACCGCCGTCGAGGAGCTCTTCAAACTCAGCAAAACGGCCGACCCGCTTTCAGTGATCTCCTTGCCCATCGCGGTCGGGGAAAACCAATGGCTACTGGCACGCCTCGACGAGGTGGAGGCTCCGCGCCAAATGACCTTCGAAGAGGCGCAACAACGGGCCCGCACATCGCTCATCAACGAGAAGACCGCGGAAGCACTCAAAAAGGCAGTCGATGCCGCTGCCGAAAACATCCGCAAGGAGCTGGCCGCCGGCAAGGACTTCGCGGCCGCAGCCGCAGCGGCAGGCGTCAAGGAAACCCGCGCCTTCAAGGAGGTCACCGCCTCCTATCGCCACGACCCGGCGAAGGAACCCAACGGACTGTTCCAACGCTGCCGCTTCACCGACCCGGGGAGCATGGCGGAACCGGTGATCGAACCCGGCCGCGCGTTCCTGATCCATGTCGCCTCACGCGATGTGTTCAAGGATCCAGCCGCCGCCGGCACCATCGACGGAGAACTGAGCATGAGCGCCAACCGCAATGCGAGTGCGGCGTTCACCGACTGGCTCTCGTCGCTGCGCGACCAAGCGAAGGTGGAGAAACTCTACGGACGCTGAACACCCCGCACGGCCGGAAATCCATGGACGCGGAAACGCCGGCCGGAGAAGCATTCGATCAGGCGAACGACGCCCTCGCGGTCGGCGACATGGAAGAGGCGGTGCGGCTCTACCGCCGCTGCGTGGAACTGGATCCGACGCACTTCGACGGCTGGCACGCGCTCGGCATGGCCCTGATGAAAACCGGATCGATCCGCGAGGCGATCGGCTGCGGCCTCCAGGCGGTGACCCTGCGTCCCAACGACCTGCTGGCCTGGACCAGCCTCTCGCAAATGCATGTGCGCGACGGCAATATCCCGGAGGCGGAGGCAGCCAAGGCAAACGCCCGCATTCTTTCGCTCGGCGGAAAAGTGCTGCGCGAGGAATGAAACATCATCCGCGCGCGATCAGCCCTTGATGCAGATCAGCGGCCGCACCACGGCCACCCGGCGCGCCAACCCGGCACGCTCCGCACTCTCCACCACCTCGTCCACATCCTTGTAGGCTGCCGGAGCCTCCTCCGCCACGCCGCGCGACGAGGGACTGCGCACCAGGATCCCGCGCCCGGCAAGATCGTCGATGATCTGCCTGCCGTACCAACGCTTGAGCGCCTGATGCCGGCTCAGGGCACGGCCCGCACCATGCACCGCCGAAGAGAACGCGGCGCGACCGTCTCCGCGCATCCCGGCAAGCACATGGGAACAGGTGCCCATGCTGCCTCCCACCAGCACCGGCTGACCAAAGGAACGGAGCTCTCCGGGAAGCTCCGGATGGCCGGGCCCCAGGGCGCGCGTGGCTCCCTTGCGATGGACATGAAGCATCCTCCTCCCCTCGCCCGGTACCTCATGCTCCTCTTCCCGGCAGGTGTTGTGCGAAACATCGTAGAGCAACTCCATCCGCAACCCGGGAAAGCACCCGGCAAACACCCGCCGCAACAAATGACCGAGAATCTGCCGGTTGGCCAAGGCACAGTTTGCCGCAGCACGCATCGCGCCGAGATAACGCCGACCCAGCTCGGAATCCAACGGAGCATACGCCAGTTCCCGATCGGCCGGCGGCACGCCCCAGCGCTCCGCCTCCGCCACCATTTCCCGCATGTACTCTCCCCCCACCTGATGCCCCAAGCCGCGCGACCCGCAGTGGATCGTCACCACTACCGCGCCAAGGGTCAGCCCGAAACCCCGCGCAACCTCCTCATCGTAGATTCCCACCACCTCCTGGACTTCCAAGTAATGGTTGCCCGAACCCAACGTGCCCATTTCCTCGGCCTGCCGCTCCTTGGCCCTGTCCGAAACGCAGGAAGGATCGGCACCGGGCACGCAGCCGCGGTCCTCGATGCGACGAAGATCCTCTCCGGTCCCGTAACCGGCGGCAACCGCCCATGAAGCACCATTTGACAACATTTCGTTCATTTCGAGGCGACCCAGCGCGATGCCTCCCTTGCTGCCGACACCAGCGGGAATTTCGCGGGCGAGATCCCCGGCAAGCCTGCGCAATGAAGGAACAACCTCGTTGCGATGCAACCCGGTGAGCATCATCCGCACACCGCAAGAGATATCGAAACCGACCCCTCCTGCGGAAACCACCCCGCCCCGGGCCCGGTCGAAGGCAGCCACACCTCCCACCGGAAACCCATACCCCCAGTGCGCGTCGGGCAACACATGCGAAGCCACCGCGATTCCGGGCAACGCGGCGACATGGCGTGCCTGCTCGAGCACCTTGTCATCCATCGCCGCCACCAGCGACTTGCTGCCGTACACAATCACCGGCACGCGCATGTCCCCCTCCGGTCCGTAACGCCAGCGGCACTCGCCCTCGGGTTGGAGAAGTCCTGTATCCATCACCGCTTCCGCTCGTTCACACATCCACCACGCATTGCGCCACCCAACTGCCGTCGGTCTCCCGCCCCACCCGCAGCTGGGTGTAGGTCGCACCCTTGACCTCCACCGCCGGAAGATGCCGTGCGGGATCGATCTCCTCCCCCCAAGCCCTCCCCTCAAGCACCCCGTCACGAATGGAAACCTCGAAGCGCCCGAACAACATCCGCCGGCATCCCATCTCGCAGATCAACGCGTTGAGCCAGTCGACCAACAACAATGCCGGATCCCCATCTTCGCAGCGGATCCCGACCTCGTCCCTGACATCCACCTTGGTGGAGTCGGTCACCACATCGGTGAGTGCCACCGCGGCCTGCTCGAAGGCTTCCTCGATGCCGGGACCCACTCCGCGGATGCCGATGTCGGATCCGTGGGCGAAATGCTCCCAATGGGCCGCGGGCACCGCGTGCGGACATGGGCCGGGACAGATTTCGTCCGAGGGATTCACGATCCGGAATCGGAGCTCCCCTCCCCGCTTTCACCGATCTGCCCGCCATCGGTCGCAAGCCGACCCTCCTCCCCGGGGCTGCCCGCGGCTCCCAGCAGGTCCAGATCGGAAAATTCCTCCTGCGTTTGCTCCGGGGCCTGTGCGAGACCGCCCGGTGCCGCACCTTGCAGCGAACGCACCGCGGCCAGTCCGGGCAACATCCCCCGACCCTTTCTCTCCATTGCCTCCTCCACCTCGCGGATGTACCGGGTCCAAGGCAGTGCCTGCAACCGCTCCGCAGGAATCGGCCTCCCGGAAATTTCGCAGATGCCATAGCGCCCCTCGACCATCCTGCGGATCGCCTCCTCCACCTCTCCCAAGGCCTCGCTCCCGCGGCTGAGAAAACAATGTCCCATATCGTGATCAAATTCGTCGGTCGCGGCATCCGCCTCATCGAGGCTGAAGCGCTCCATGGGCTCGCCCGCCGCCGTGCGATGCTCCCCCACGGTCTCCGCAAGCGCTTCGCGCAACCGCAACAATTCCGCGAGATACCCGCGCCATGCGGGACGGACCATTTCAGACAACAGCGGATCGGAGAGCTCCATCCCAATGCAGGTGCCCGGGACACCCGCAGCAAGCTTCGCATGGCCCCGCCGCCGCGAAATACGCACTGTGCGCAACCGGACATCCGCAATCGGCACCCGGAGGGCAACACACTCCCACGCGGTCACGCATGGCGCGGCGGGCGGACAAGCCGCCGCCCTCCCCGCTCACTTCCGGCGCGACTGCAGCGCGGCCTCGCTCTGGCCCTTCGCCCAGGTATCGTACTCGTCCGCCGGAATCACCTC
Source organism: uncultured Luteolibacter sp. (assembly GCA_964569415.1). Classification (GTDB taxonomy): domain Bacteria; phylum Verrucomicrobiota; class Verrucomicrobiia; order Verrucomicrobiales; family Akkermansiaceae; genus Luteolibacter. The sequence goes on from CAZMUK010000089.1 coordinate 7,648, forward strand.
CATCGAACCAACCATGTTGGCATGGCCCTCGCCGCACAGCTGGGCGCACACCACCGAGGTCTCAAGTTCCTTCACCGGCGTGAACCACATCGGGATTTCCTTTCCGGGGATCGCGTCCTGCTGGATCCGCATCGGCACGATCGCATAGTTGTGAATCACATCCTTGCTGCCCACATTCAACACCGCCGGGCGATTCAGCGGAAGCTTGAGCACCGGGCTGGTGAAATCATCCAACGCGTTGGGATCCTCGAAATCGATCCCGAGGTCGTTGGAGCCGGAAATCAACGCACCGTCAACCCGGCCGAACTTGCCGTCCGCACCCGGGTAATGGTAGGTCCAGCCGAACTGCCAGCCCACCACGCGCACCCGCTCGGGATCGAGTTTCTGCACTTCCTTCCAGCTGTCGACCCGCTCCGCCCACAACGGAAACGCGAAACCGAGCAACAACACCGCCTCCACGATCACCACGCCGACCTCGAGATGGCTCGAAAAATGGCTCTTTACCCCGCTGTAGGAGGCCTTGGGATGGTTGCGCCGCCAGAAACGGACGATGCAGTACAGGAAGAACAGCGTCCACCCCACGAAGAGAACGATCATGAACCAGTGGACCACATCGATCAGGTGGTCCACCTGGCCGCCGTGCGCGGAGTAGTTCTCCGGAATGCCGAGAAACTTGGATGGGCTCATCGTTCGGTAGGGTGGTGTCGGTTCAGGCGTGCGGGATGATCACTCGCGCGGACCTGCGGCGGGACCATCGGAATAGCGGGGATCGAAATGCTGCTTTTCCCGCCGGGCGATGCCGACCATGAAAAACCCGATCGCACCCAGCAGCCCGCTGATCACCACCAACAGGAAGAAGATCGACCAACCGGCGGCGTCACCACCGCCCTCGATCATCGAGACCCGGCAGGTGGTGCAGGCAAGGGTGGAGAGGGACGGGATCATGGTGTTTCGGTGTTGGTTTTCAAAGTCCGGCCTTGCGGGCCTTGCGCAGGAAATAGCTCCCGTACACCGGCAGCAGCAGCAATCCGGCCACCCCGGCGAATCCCACGGTGCGGGAGAGCATGCCCGTGTCCCCGGAAAGAAGCAGACCCCAGACCGCGAGGAACGCGCAAAGCAGCGCGCTCACGGTCACAAACACGATATGGAAACTCCTCAGGGACATCGCTCTCGTATCGGAATCCTCAGCCGCCGGACTCCTCCGTCTCCGCCGCGGCGGCTCCGGAGTTCACACGGCCATCATTGAAATAGGGATCGTGGATCGGGTCGCTCTTTGCAAGCCCGATGAGGCCGAAAAGCGCGACCACGAAGACCAGACCCGAGCCGAAAATCCAGTACACGGCCTTTTTTTCGTGGTTGAGGTGCATGAACACCGCCGCGACAAGCGAGGCCTTCACGGTGGCAATCGCCAACCCGAGGATCGCGTCCTTGGTGTCGAACCCGTGATGGCCCACATCCAGAGCCGGAACCGTCGCCACAAGCACCGTCACCACCGTGCCGATGAAGAGGATCGCCCCCACGAACAGGTAGGTGCGGATGGACTTGCGTACTGCTTCGGGTGTGTCGGCCATGGGTGTCGGAAACGGATGGGGGTTTGCGCGGGCGGAAAACTCACATGAGGTAGAAGATCGGGAAGACGAAGATCCAAACGAGGTCGACGAAGTGCCAGAACAGGCCGCCGACCTCGACCCGGTTGGCGAGCCACTCGGGGTTGGTCTCGAACATCTTGCGTCCGAAGAAAAGGTAGTAGCCGAGCACCAGGGCCCCGCCGATCACATGCAGGCCGTGGAGGCCGGTGATGGTGAAATAGATCGCGTAGTAGGTGTTCCACGCCGGGGTGAACTTGGACGCGAACCGGATCTGGTCGCGCGGGACATCGAGATGCGGGAAGGTTTCCTCGCCCCGCGTCGCGTAGTCCGG
>CAZMUK010000089.1:9577-11598 GCA_964569415.1 uncultured Luteolibacter sp.
CCTCCATCATCTTGGCGAAGGCACCGAGCTTCACCTTGCCCTCCTGCTCGGCCTTCTTCGCGAATTCCTTCCAACCGATGCGGTATCGCTCCGTGGCCGTCGGCTCGCGCTTGGGCCGGCCCGTCCGCTCGTCGATGCCGTAGCCGTCGAGCAACTCCTTCTCGAGCTTGGTCACCTCGCCCTTGTGCCACTCCCACGCCTCGCGCGCGAAGGCACTGTTGCGGATCAACCAGCTTCGCTCGATCTCGGCCATCGGGTCCCGGCCCTTTTCCACCGCCTTCATCGCAAGGTGCCGGAAGTCGATGGCGTCAACATGATGAAATCCCATCGGGCTGTCGAGCAAGCGCCCCTCGACCAAGGTGTCGTCGCGGAGTTTCGAACTGCCATCGGCCTCCTTGATGTCGCGCGGCTTGAATTCCAAGCGGCAGGGCGGCTCCACGCGGAAGGTCACCGACGGCATCTCGGTGAGCAGCCGTTTGGCAAGCGCGGCCGCATCGATATCCACTTCCTTGGCCAGTTCGCTGCGCGACTTGCCGGGCTGCGCCTTCTTGGCATCGTCCCATTCCTTGCGCAAGGCAGCCGTGCGCATGGCGGCGTTGTGTCCGCGCGCGCCCAGATGGGCCTTGCGGATCTTCTTGAGCAGTTCGGTGGAAAGCTCCTCGCCCGCCTTGGCAACCGCCACGGGCGACTGGCCCTCGCCGGTCACCATCGCCACATCGGCATCCAGCACGATCCTCGCCTTGCGGTGCGCGGCTTGGCTCAGCATTTCCTCCACCCAGTCGGCATGGTAGCGCACGGTGCTGAAGGTCAGCTTGGAGGCCTCCACGCGGATCCGGTTTTCCTCGATCTTGTGACCGCGGTGATCGAGTTCGTAGTCTTCCGCCTTGGGATGGTGGCGGTCCGCCCCCTCGCGCAATTCGTAGCCGAGGTGGCCTTCGATGACCGTGTAATCGTGCAACCGCACCGCCTGGTGGTGGAACTTCACATTGTACTCCACCGCCTTGAGCACCATGAAAAGGGCCGCACATGCGATCGTGATGCCCATGAACAGACGGAACCGCGCCCAGTTGCCCATCTTGAGGGCCGCCCACGCGAACACCACCGTCACCGAGGATCCGATCAGCACGAAGGTGTTGATCAGACCCGGCAGCACGGGGAGGGTCCTTTCCGGCCACGGGTAATCCGCGCCGATGCGCAGGAACACATAGCCCGAGAACAGCCCGCCGAAGAGCATGACCTCCGAGGCCAGGAACAGCCAGATGCCCACCTTCGAGTTGAAGAGGCCGGTGTCCCTGCGGGGTGTGACGACGAATGGGATTTCCATGGGAGAGTGCCTGCCGGTTGCGGGTTGGGAGTTTGCGGCGGTATCGGTTCAGTGGCCGGTGCGCGGAGTGTCGTTGTCCGCACGGTCCTTGGGCGCGATCCACTGCGGGAAGTAGTCTTCGTCGTGATCCTCGCGGCTGTACTCGTAGGGACCGCGGTAGACCGCCGGTTCGCTGAGGAAATTCCCGTGGCCCGGCGGCGTCGGGGTAGCCCACTCGAGGGTGGTCGCGTCCCAAGGGTTGTCGCTGGTCACCTTGCGGCCGGTCTTGAGCGAAAGGAACACATTGATGATGAAAGGGATCTGCGCGAGGGCGAGGGTCCAGGCACCCATCGACATCACGATGTTGAGGTCGATCCACTGCGCCACGGTCTGGCCGAACACATTCGGATCATCCGCGGCCTTGGCGAGGTAGGCGTCGCCGCCGTTGTACCAGCGGCGGTGGAAACCCGCCATGCCTTGGAGCAGCATCGGGAAGAAAACCACATTCATGCAGACGAGGCTCGGCCAGAAATGGAGTTGGTTGAGGAAGGGACTCATGTAGCGGCCCGTGATCTTCGGATACCAGTGAAGCACACCGGCGAAGAGGCCGAAGAGGATGCCGGGGGCAACCACATAGTGGAAATGGCCGATCACATAATAGGTGTCGTGGAGGTGGGAACCGACGAGGTTGAAGGCCAGCGGCAGACCGGTGAGACCG
>CAZMUK010000090.1:0-11484 GCA_964569415.1 uncultured Luteolibacter sp.
GGGCGGACGGGGGAGGGCGGATCGTGATCGAGCTTGCCTGACACCCGCTACCCCGTCGGGAAGACGGACCTCCGTGGCCACTCACTCGCGCAGCAGGGCTGGGTCGGTCGCGGCGATCCACGGTGCAAACTCCGGCGGGACCGGGGCCTCGAATGAGACTTCTTTTCCCGAAGCCGGATGGATGAACGCAAGCCTCCACGCGTGCAGCATCATTCGATCCGGCAGATCGGGTCGGCGCGACGGTTTCCCATAGACCGGGTCGCCCGCCAGCGGGGTTCCCTTGTGGTGCATGTGGACGCGGATCTGGTGGGTGCGGCCGGTGTGCAGGTCGCAGAGCACGAGACTGGTGGCGGAGGCAGCATCGGTCATCAGCACCCGGTAGTCGGTGATGGCCGCCTTCCCTCCGGGAGGATTCACCACGGCCATCTTCAGGCGGTTGTGCGGGTGGCGTCCGATGTGGGTGAAAATCGTGTCCTGCGCCGGGCGCGGGGTGCCGGTCGTGACCGCAAGGTATTGCTTGCGCATCGAGGTCCGCTGCGAGAACTGCTCCACCAGCGACTGGTGGGCCGACTCGGTTTTCGCCACCACGAGGCAGCCCGATGTATCCTTGTCGAGACGATGGACGATCCCGGGCCGCTCGACGCCGCCGATGCCCGAAAGGTTTCCGCGGCAGTGATGGAGCAGCGCGTTGACCACCGTGCCGTCGGGATTTCCCGCCGCCGGGTGGACCACCATCCCCGCAGCCTTGTCGATTACCACCAGGTCTTGATCCTCGTGGAGGATGGTGAGCGGCAGTTCTTGGGGAGCCGCCACCGCCGGAACCGCCTCCGGGATCGCCACCAAGATCGTCTGACCGGGCTTCACTGGATCGCGCGGTTTGGCCGGGTTGCCGTCGACGACGATGTACTGCTCGCGGATCAGCGTCTGGATGCGCGAGCGGGAGAGTTCCGGCACCCTCGCCGCCACGAACGAGTCGAGCCTGTCGGCGGCGCTGTCGGCGCGGATCTCCACGGCAGCGATCGTCCGCTCGGCCGGGGCGGCAGGCAAGGGTGAAGTGATACCGGAAACCAGAGGCTCGGGAAGAGGGAATGCCACAAAATCACAAAAGATGCGGAACGAGAAGCGAAGAAGAGGCAACCGCAAAGAACACAACGGGCGGAACCTTACATCGAAGGAAGGAAGGTGCCGGAATCTCGACGAGGTGGCGTGGTATGGTCAGAACAGCGGCAAGAAACCCCATCCGGTGGGAGGCAAGAAGGCGAATGCGTGGGGACTGCACGACATGCATGGGAAGGCTTCGGTGCCGGAGCGGTTGGGAAGGATCCCGCGAAGCGGGCGGATTCGCGGGCAAGATTGAAGTTTACCGGTTGGGTGTTGTTGCGTAGGTTGGGGCCGGATGGAAGGGGGGCAGGGCGAGACATTCACCGACCGGTGCGGGTCCTGCGGGTACCTGATGGATGTGACTTCCTTTGCGCCGTTTGCGCGGGTGGTATGTCCGCAGTGCGGGGCGGAGACGAGGGTGAAGCGGGATTTCGGGCCGTATGTGATCACGCGGCGGCATTCGCCGGGGGGGATGAGCATGGTGTTCATTGCCGAGGAACGGACCTTGGGCCGGGAGGTGGCGCTCAAGGTTCTCAACGAGGACTTCTGCCGCGACGAGAAGCGGATAGCGGCCCTCGAGCACGAGGCCCGGGTGACGGCGGCCCTGAGCCATCCCAACATCGTGCGGGTGCTCACCACCGGGCGGGCCTTCGGGAGGCTGTACATCGCCATGGAACTCGTGCCCGGCGGCCACCTCGAGCACCGCATCCGCGAGGCGGGGAGGATTCCGGAGGATCAGCTTCTGCCGATCGCGCTCGATGTCGCCAGCGGTTTGCGCGCGGCGCATGAGGCCGGGTTGATCCATCGCGATGTGAAGCCCGGCAACATCCTGCTCGATGCCGACGGGCGCGGCAAACTGGTGGATTTCGGCCTTGCCTTGGTGACCCAGGGCGGCAGCGCGAAGGCGGAGGAGTTCTGGGCTACGCCGCACTATGTGCCGCCGGAGACGATCGAGGGGCTCCCGGAGGATTTCCGTTCCGACATGTATGCGTTTGGTGCCACGCTGTACCAGGCGTTGAGCGGGGTGATGTCGTGTGCGACCGATTCGATGTCGACCGATGTCCTCCGTGCGGCCAAGCGCAAGGTGCGGCCCTTGTCGCAGGTGTCGCCGGATTTGAGCGAGCGAACCTGTCGGTTGGTGGAAAAGTTGATGGCCTATGAGCCGGCGGGTCGTTTTTCCTCGTATGATCAGCTCATCAAGGAGCTTGAGGGGTCCTTGCATGCGGTGCGGACCGGCACGGCCCGTCCGGTGGGCAGGACCGGAGGGCTGATGCAGCGTCTGCCGAGGCCGGTGAAGGTCGGTGCGGGGGTGGCGGCTGCGGTGGCCTTGCTTGTCGGTGGTGTGGCCGGGTTGTGGAAGCGCGGTGGTGGCAACGAGGGGGAGCGCGATGTGCGGCAGGTGCCGCCGGTGGCGGTACCGCGGCAAGAGGAGAAGGCGCCTGCGTGGGAGCAGGAGTTCGGTGTCATGTTGCGGGAGCGGAATTTCGGCGGGGCGGCGCAGCTTGCCGAGCGTGTGTTTCGCGAGCGGGACTCCGGTGCCGAGGGGCGGGTTCCCGCGGGTGCGGCCGCGGTGATGGCGCGCTTGATGGACGGCCAGACGGATGCAGCGCGATCGACCGCTGCGGAGGTCGTCGAATTCTGCGGGGAATCCGGCGATGAGGGATGGCCGCTGATCGGGAGCATTCTCGGGCAGGCGGTTCGTGGCGCTCCGCTCGTTTTTCCGTCCGGCAGGCAGGAGGGGCCGGATGCCCTGCTGGCGGCGATGCTGGCCGGTCTGGCGGAATGGGAGCAGGGCAGAAGGCAGCGCGCGGTGGCGTTTTTCCAGGCCGTGCGCGGCGCTCCGTTGGGAAGTGGTTCCGAGTGGTTGGTGCCGTATCAGGAGATTTGCGCCGACTATGTTCACGATGCCGAGTTGCTTGGGGATCCGGTGTTCGACGGCAAGCCGCCGGATCGTGCGGCCTGTTCCAAGGCCTTGGCGCGGCTCGACGAGCTTGAGTCGGCGGTCCGCACCCGCGGTCATGCGCTCCGGTGGATTGGAAAGAGGCGGGATGAGTTGGGCCGGCAGCTTGAGGGAGCGGCTGGTGCGGTGGTTCCGGGGTGGAAGTCCGCTGCGGCATCGATGCGTTTTGATGAAGTGGTTGCACATTTCCGTTCGGTGGCGGGTGCGGGTGGTGCGGGTGGTGCGATGCTGTCCTTTTCCGAGGCCGCGCTTTCGTTTCTCGCCGATCTTGAGGAGCGCGTGGATCGCGGCATGGGCGGGGTGTCGGTATTGATGAAGGACAAGCGGGTGGCGGTGAAGATCCGGCGGCATGCGGCGGGGGGGTGGAATGTGGCGGTTGATGGCGGAGGCGAGCGCCGTTGCGGGCCGGGTGACTTTACGGTCGAGTCTTTGGTCGCCCTGTATCGTTCCTCCATGTCGATGCCGGCCGATCCGCTGGAGTTGGCGCGGAGGGAGGAGTGCATCGTCGCCTTTGATTGGTTCGCGGGGGATCGAGTGCGGGCCTTGCGTACCGCGGAATCCTTTTCCAAGGGGAATCCCGCCTTTGCGCGGAAGTGGAAAACGATTGCGGCGGCATTGCCGAAATGAGAGAGAGCGCTCATGCTGAATCGCGGAAGTCTGTTGGCGGGCGGGTGGTGGCTGGTGCTGGCATCGATCGCGTGCGCCGAGGCCGCGTTGCCGGTCACGGGTGAGGTGACCAAGGTGCACGGCGGGTTTCAGTTTACAGAGGGTCCGGCCTACGATGGTGGCAAGTGGTTGTACTTCACCGATATCCCCGCCCAACGCATTCACCGGACGGACGGCAAGGTGCTCGAGGTCTTCGAGGAGCGGTCCGGGATGGCCAACGGGTTGATGTTCGACGGCAAGGGGCGTCTGCTCGTCTGCCGCATGGCCGGGCAGTTGGCGGCGGTGGATCCCGTCAGCCGCAAATCCACCGTGCTGGCCGACCGTTTCGCCGGGATGCGTTTCAACGCGCCCAATGACCTGGTCATCGATCGTGGCGGCGGCGTGTATTTCACCGATCCGCGGTTTCATGCGCCGACTCCGTTGCCGCAGGGCGTGGAGGCCTTCTATTACCGGAGTGCGGAGGGCGTGGTGTTGCGGGTGGGCGAGGGTTTGGCGGCGCCCAACGGCATCATCCTTTCGCCGGATGAGAAGACCCTCTATGTTGTTCCCACCTTCGAGGATCACATCGCTGCGTATCCGGTGAAATCGCCCGGCGTGTTGGGTCCCAAGCGGATCTTGTGCCGCCTTCGTTGCGAGCCCGGCAAGAAGGTCAGCGGCGGGGACGGACTGGCGGTGGATGTCGAGGGCAACCTGTATGTCACCAGCCATCTCGGTGTCCAGGTCGTGCGCCCGGACGGGGTCATCCTCGGGGTCGTTCGTTTTCCCGAAATGCCCGCCAACTGTGCCTTCGGAGGTTCCGGGCGGAGGACCTTGTATGCCACTTGCCGTACCGGGTTGTACTCGGTGCCGATGCGGATTGCGGGGCATGTGTTTCCCGGGGTGATCCGGCATCCGGAGTTTCCGTGAGCGGGTGGGCGGCTGGTGCCCGGTCTTCGGGGAAACCACTTGCTGAGGCGCCGGGCTGCGGTAGGGTGGCGCCGTCGCACGATCCCCATGAGCCAGTTACCCCCTCCGATCCAGGTCCTGATCCTGATTTTCATCGTCCTGGTCCTTTTCAACATCATCATCTTCGTCCACGAGTTGGGCCATTTCCTCGCGGCCAAGTGGCGGGGCCTGCGGGTCGATCGCTTTCAGATCTGGTTCGGCAAGCCGATCTGGAGCCGCAACATCGGCGGGGTGCAGTACGGCCTCGGATGGATTCCGGCAGGCGGTTTCGTCGCCCTGCCGCAGCTTGCGCCGATGGATGCCATTGAGGGGCGAAGCGAGGTCGGCGAGGAGCCCCTGCCGCCGGTATCGGCGCTCGACAAGATCATCGTCGCCGCGGCCGGTCCCTTGTTCTCGATGTTGCTTGCCTTGTTGGCGGCGATTGCCGTCTGGCAGATCGGCAAGCCGCGCGATTTCATTGACACCCAGACGGTCGGATATGTCGAGCAGGGCAGTCCCGCCGAGCGGGCAGGCCTGCAGCCCGGCGACCGGATTGTCGCGATCAACGGCAAGGAGGTGGAGGGCTTTCTCGGGTCGCTCAATTCCATCACCGAGCGGATTATTCTCAGCAGGGGCAGCGACATCCGTTTCACCGTTGAGCGGCCGGGTTCGTCCGGACGGCTCGAGTTGCAGTCCGGTTTCAAAAAGGAGAAGAGCCACTGGTACCAGCGGCGGGGTTTGCGCGATGTGGGGATCGATCCCGCGGGGCCGGCGGTGGTGGGTTTGACGATGCCCAACAGTCCGGCGGCTGATGCCGGTTTGGTGGCGGGCGACCGGATCGTTTCGGTGGACGGGGGTGTGTTGCATTCCGTCATGCAGTTCACGCGGATCCTCAAGGACAAGAACTGGGCCACGGTGCGACTTGTGGTCGAGGGTGTCGCGGGTGGCAGGCGCGAGGTCGAGCTCACGCCCGAGCGCCCTTTGCGGCCGGCGGGCAAGGATCCGATGGTCGGCATTGGTTGGGACCGCTCCGGCCAGGTCGATGTCCGCATCATCAAGCCCGGGCCCTTCCGGCAGGTGCGGGACAGCCTGCACATGATGTGGGTCACCATCACCAGCGTCGTTGCGCCGGATTCGGACATCGGGGTGGATCACCTCAGCGGGCCGGTGGGCATAGCCAAGATGCAGTACCGCTTGTTGCAGACCGAGGACGGCTGGCGGCGGATTCTCGCCTTTCTCGTCATTTTCAATGTCAACCTCGCCGTGCTCAACCTTCTGCCCTTTCCGGTGCTCGACGGCGGGCACATCACGCTGGCGGTTTTGGAAAAGGCGACCGGCAGGCCGGTGCGTGCCAAGGCGCTGGAGGTGATTCAGACGGTTTGTGCCCTCTTGCTGATTTCCCTCATGTTGTTCGTCACCACCAAGGACATCGGCGACGACTTTGGGCGGGGAAGCGGGGCGGCCGAGGAAATCGTGTTTCCGGCCGACTGAGCCGACCGAGCTGCGGGGGTCGGCGGAGGGTCAGAGTTCGAAGCTCAGCACGCGGATGATGCCGGGTGTGTCGCGCAGGGTGTCGAGCAGCGACTTCGGCGGTTCGGTGTCCACCTCGATGAGTGTCACTGCGCGCGAGCGGTCGGCGTTGCGGCTGAGCGACATGTTGGCGATGTTCACTCCGGCGGTGCCCAGCGAGGTGCCGACGGTGCCGACCATGCCCGGGCGGTCGTCGTTTTCCACGAACAGGTAGCGGCCCTTCGGGTTGCTTTCCACATTGTGTCCGGCGATGTGGACGATGCGTGCCTGTTTGCCGAAGAAGGTGCCGGCGACCGTGCAGGATTCCTGCCCCTTGACCGCCGACACCTCGATGAGTTCCGTGCAGTTTGTGGCGAGCGCCACGGTGGATTCCGTGATTTGGAGGCCGAGGGCCTTTGCCACTGCGGGAGCGTTCACCAGGTTCACCTGCGATTCGTGGTGGGCACCTGCGAGGTAGCCGGTGAGCACGGTGCGGGTGACGAGTTCCGTATCCAGTTCCGAGACCGGGCCGAGGTAGGACACCCGGATCGAGTCGCATTGGGCCGGTCCGATTTTCGCCAGCAGTTTTCCGAGTGAGGAGGCCAGGTCCAGGTAGGGACCCACGCTTTCCAGCGTGCGGCTGTCGAGGTTGGGCATATTCACCGCATTGCGGATTTCGCCGGTGGCTAGGAAATCGCGGATTTGCAGTGCCACCTCGATGCCGACATTTTCCTGAGCCTCCGCGGTTGAGGCGCCGAGGTGCGGGGTGAATACCGCCTTGGGGGCCGAGAGAAGCGGGAAGTCCGCCGGGGGAGGCTCTGTTTCAAACACATCCAGGGCGATGCCGGCCAGATGTCCCGAGTCGAGGAGATCCTTCGCCGCCTTTTCATCCACCAGACCGCCGCGGGCGCAGTTCACGACCAGGGCGCCGGGGTTCATGAGTTTCAGTCGTCGCGAGTCGAGGATATGCTTCGTGTCGTCGGTGAGCGGCAAGTGGAGGGTCACCACATCCGCGCCGGTGAGTGCTTGTTCCGGGTTTTCCGCGAGGTCCACCTTCAGCGACTGGGCGCGTGCGGCGGTGAGGAAGGGATCGTAGGCGGTCACCTCCATGCCGAAGGCTTGGGCGCGTTTCGCGAATTCCGTGCCGATGCGGCCCATGCCGAGGATCGCGAGGCGTTTGCCGTTCATTTCCACACCTTCGAAGGACTTGCGGTCCCACTTGCCGGCGATCACCGAGGCGTGTGCCTGCGGGATGTTGCGGGCGAGCGAGAGCATGAGGGTGAAAGCATGTTCCGCGGTCGACACGGTGTTGCCGCCGGGGGTGTTCATCACCACCACGCCGTGGTCGGTGGCGGCGGCGCGGTCGATATTGTCGACACCGACGCCCGCGCGGCCGATCGCCTTGAGGTTCTTTGCCGCTTCGAACACCTCGCGGGTCACCTTCGTCTGGGAGCGGACCACCAGTCCGTGGTAGTTGCCGATGATTCCCAGGAGTTCGTCCGGTTTCAGTCCGGTGTTCACATCCACCGTGATTCCCGGAGCCGAACGAAGCGCCTCCACCCCTTTGTCCGAAATCGGGTCGGACACCAGCACGCGGTACTCAGCCATGGCGGGCGGGGGAGTACCCGACATCCGGCCGGGAGGCAAGTCCCGAGGGGAGCGTTCCTGACGCGCGGGTGCTTGTATCCTTTGCGATTGCGGCGAGCAGGAAGGGTGCGTCGTGGCGGGTGCCGGCGAGCCGGTAGCCGATCGTGCGCCATTTCAGCGGATCGAGGGCGGCGAACCAGCGGGTGACCGCGGCGGACTCCCCGCTGCCTTCCTCGTGGCCTGGGTAGCAAACCACACTGAGGATCCCGCCCGGCCGCAGCAGGGGACATGCGGCATCGAGGGCGGCGATCGTATCCTCTTCACGCGTAGTCAGAGCGTGATCGCCGCCGGGAAGGTAGCCGAGATTGAACATCACTGCGGCGACCGACGAGGGGCGGGCATGGGATGCGATGTGGATGTGGCTCGTGCAATGCAGCGTCGCTTGCGGTGCCAGTCCGTGTGCCTCGAGGCGCGCGCGGGTGGCGGCGATTGCCGGTTCCTGCACATCGAGCCCGATCACCCTGCCCGCGGGTCCCACGGCGGCGGCCAGTGCTTGGGTGTCGTGTCCGTTTCCCGTGGTCGCGTCGATTGCCGTGTCGCCGGGGTGGATCCGGTTGCGGACCCAGGTGCGTGCGATCAGGGTCGGGCGCGGGGCGGGGGACATCAGGCGCATTTCGGGCAGATCCCGAAAAACTCCAACTCGTGGTAGAGGTTGCGGAAGCCCGTCTTGCGGCGGATTTCCTCCTCCAGTTCGTGGACCGGGCAGGGAGCCTGTACGGGTTCGATGCGGCCGCAACTCGTGCAGATCAGGTAGTCGCGATGCTGATCGGGCAGCAGCAGGGTGAAGTACGCCGCGCGTTCGTGGAGGCCGAGGCGGCGCACGATGCCGTGGCCGGCGAGTCGTTGCAGCAGTCGGAACACCGTCGCCTTGTCGCATTGTGCCGCCATGCGCGGGGAGCCCGCGAGTTCCGCGAGGGTCATCGGTCGACCTGTCTCGAGCATGGTGAGGACCAGTTCTTCGAGTGCCTTGGTGCGGCGCAGTCCCGCCTCGCGGCAGCGGTCGATGGTATCGGCGAGTGTTTGCTTCATCGGGTGGCGTGCGGGATCAGAAAAGGTTTCGTTGCGGGTCTTCCGGGCGCGGGGGTGGTTCCGGCGCGCCGATTTTGCGGTAGGCCGCGGGCAGGGCGGTGCGGCCGCGCGGGGTGCGGTTGATGTAGCCCTGCATGATCAGGAACGGCTCGTGCACCTCCTCCACGGTGGCCGAGTCCTCGCCCACGGCGACCGCGAGCGAGTTGAGTCCCACCGGGCCGCCTTGGAACTTGTAGATCAGGGCTTCGAGCAGGCGTTTGTCCATTTCGTCGAGTCCCTCCGAATCGATATCGATCATCGAGAGCGCGGCATCCGCCGTGGGTGCATCGACCGAGCCGTGTCCGCGGACTTGTGCGTAGTCGCGCACCCAGCGCAGCAGCGCGTTGGCGACGCGCGGCGTGCCGCGTGCGCGCAGGGCGATTTCGAGGGCGCCATCGTGTTCGACCGGGATGTCGAGCAGGCCGGCCGAGCGTTCGATGATGCGGGCGAGTTCCTCGCGGGTGTAGTAGTCGAGCCGGTTGACCAGACCGAAGCGCGAGCGCAGCGGCGCGGTGAGCATGCCCGAGCGGGTGGTGGCGCCGACGAGGGTGAACTTCGGGAGATTGATCTGGATCGAGCGCGCCGAGGGGCCTGAGTCGATAATGATATCAAGACGGAAGTCCTCCATTGCGGGGTAGAGGTATTCCTCGATGGCAGGGTGGAGGCGGTGGATCTCATCGATGAAGAGCACATCGCCCTTCTGGATATTGGTCAGCACGCCCGCGAGGTCGCCGGCTTTTTCGATCTGCGGGCCGGAGGTTGTGTGGAGTTGGGTGCCTGCCTCGCGCGAGATCAGGTTGGCGAGCGTGGTCTTGCCGAGTCCGGGCGGGCCGGAGAGCAGCACATGATCGAGCACATCGCCGCGGCGTTTCGCGGCTTCGAGCATCAGCAGCAGGCGTTCCTTGACCTTTTCCTGTCCGATGAATTCGGAAAACGCCGGAGGTCGCAGGGTGAGGTCGAGCGCCGGATCGCCTCCGGGGGTCGGCTTTGATTGAAAATTTCCGGGCATGGGGCTCCGACGGATTTCAACCCGGACAGCGGGCCAGGGAAAGGCCGGAGTTCGAGGGACGCGGGGCCCTTGATTCGTTCATCCCTCGGGGATGAATCCCCAGAACCGTCAGCGCCTGCGGCGCAGGCAGAGCAAGGAAGAGAGGCCCAGCAGGAGGGTGGAGGCCGGCTCCGGCACGGCGGTGAAGCTGAAGAAATTGTCACCCCAATCGGTGGCTTCCGTTCCCTGTTCCGCACGGATGCGGAGCGAAGAGAAGGTTTGCCCGGTCATCCCGGTGAGGGCCGCTCCCCCGGAGTAGGTGTTGCTGCCCACCACCGCGAAGGCCACGTTGGTGTTGGCTCCGCTTTCGGTGAACTCCAGGTCGAAGCGGTAGAGACCTCCTTCGAGGATCGCGGCGTCGGGAAGAAGCTGGCTTTGGCCGGTTATACCTGATTTCCAGAGGACGTTCCAAGTCATGTCCGGCGGGCCGGGATCCACGGCCGGCGGGCCGGGGCTATCGAAGTCGTCGACCTGATTGGTCGCGAGGAAATTGAAGGAGAAGATGACTTGGGAGGTGTCGTTGAGGACCTCGATCGAGAAATTGTTTCGATGGGGAAAGTCGGTCGTGCTATCGGTGATGGAGAAGTTCATGCTGAGCTGGGAATTGTCCAAGGCGACTCCGATGTTCTGGGAGACGGAGAAGGAGCTACCCCCTGGGACTCCATAATACGTCCCGATGGATCCCCCTTTGCCACTTCCGACTTGGTTGATCCAAGAGAGGGGTTGGGACGGGTTCGGATTTGGCTCGCTTTGCACCCAACCGTCCGCGCCGTCGAGATCGTCTCCGATCGAGTAGGCTGAGAAATCAGAAACATACACGAAACCCGAGGCTCCTTGGATTGTGGCTGCGACGACGAGGAGAGCAGGGAGGAGCGGTTTTGACTTCATGGGTAGAGGAAGGTTGCGACTCGGGAAATTTACCCCAAGGTATCGCCGTGTAAAGTTTTTTGGATACTTTCTCGGGAAACAGGGTGTAGGCCGCGGGTGTCGGCCTCCGGTGCCCGGGCTTGCAAGCGTTCTCGACCATTCGGGTGTCCCGTGGATTTGGTCTTGCAAGCGACGCGCGGGGCGCTAGGATCCGCCTCCGTTTTTTCCAAATCTCCCGGGCGGTTGGAGCCCCGATGCCCGGGAGCATCATTTCGGGGCAATGCCGGAGGAAAACGAACCAAACAACCGAACCCCAACCCCAACCCTACCATGAGCGCCACGCTCCCCCAACCACCGAACGCCGCCCTGAGCGACCTGATCGACTCCAAGTTCCGCGAGTTCCGCGAAGGATCGATCGTCAAGGGAACCATCCTCGAAATCCGCCCGCAGGTCGTCCTTGTCGACATCGGCTACAAGTCCGAAGGCGCGATTCCTTCCAACGAATTCGAGGACGACGAGGTCGAGATCGGCGACGAGGTCGAGGTCCTGCTCGAGCGTCTTGAGAACGACGAGGGAATGGTGGTGCTTTCCAAGGAGAAGGCGGCCCACAAGCAGAACTGGGAAAAGATCGTCAAGGTGTTCCAGGAGGGCGGACTTGTGCGCGGCAAGGTCAAGGCCGTGGTCAAGGGCGGTC
>CAZMUK010000091.1:0-11204 GCA_964569415.1 uncultured Luteolibacter sp.
C
Source organism: uncultured Luteolibacter sp. (assembly GCA_964569415.1). Taxonomy (GTDB): domain Bacteria; phylum Verrucomicrobiota; class Verrucomicrobiia; order Verrucomicrobiales; family Akkermansiaceae; genus Luteolibacter. Next base: position 2 of record CAZMUK010000091.1, read on the forward strand.
CAACTGGATTTCGGGTGCTTTCCATGTTTGGCTTTGGTCGTAGCCATCTGGATCGGGATTGGCTGCTAGGAATTTGCTTTCTGGGTGTGGGCCGTTGAAAGAGCCGGTGGCCGGACCGGAGGCGGGGAAATGGGGGTTGATCCCGCCGGGCATGCGTGCGACTTCCGTGATCATTTGGTCGCGACCCGGAATTGTGAGCGTTTTCTTGTCAGGCGTGCCTATTTCCAGCCGGAAATTCCCGGCCATCTCCGGCGACGATGCCGGCTTGATGCCACTTTGCTTGTCGAGGATGCGTCTGATCCGGCCGAAGACCGGATCGAATTCGACCACTGCTTGGTCGTTTTACAGCAAAACGGGTCTTTCGGCGTTGACCGGTTGATCCGCAGCCGATGAGGCCACCATTGACGACATCAGCGGAATGAGCATGACGAGCGTGTTTTTCATCCTTATCAGGTGAAGGGTGGCGGATTTGAAGGTCCAGCAGCAATGTTTCATGGCTTGTCCGCCTTATTGATCTTCTGTTCCGGGATGGTGAGTTCATCGCGGCCGGGCAGCTTCGGGAACGGTGCGTGGGGTTCAGCCTGATACCAATAGGCCACCGAGGCGATGTCGTCTTCCAGTTGCAGGTAGGCGCTTCCATTCCGGGTCTCCTGCCAACCGAGCGCCTGGATGGTCACCTTGAGGTCCTCCTCGAAGCGGATCGGATCGGTGATGTGCCAGCGGTAGAGCCCGAAACGCTGGCCGGGCACATATATGAGGTCATCCGGGATCACCTGCGGCATGCCTGCGTAAGGTGTGTTGAAGATGCCGTAGCGATTTGTCCCCCTCACCTCGAAGTTGTAGGAGCCGCAGAAATAGTCCTCTTTGCCCGTGCCGCAGATCGTCGGAAACTCCTTGTCGCCGTCCATGAAGAACTTGATCTCACCCTCACCCCACCATCCGGGGCTGCGGACCTCCTGCGTGAGGTAGGTTCCCACATAGTGTCCCTTGCCCTTCACGCCATCAATGATCGTGTAAATCCCTTTTTCCTTGAGCGGGGATTCTTTGCGGAACTGCGCGTGGAAATAGCCGGCATCTTCCGGTACCGGGGTCAGGGTGTGGTTGATCTGATAGTAAAGCGTCATCCCGTCCGTGCCGATGTTTTCCATTGTCACGCGCGCCTTCTTGCGGAAGGGCATCTGCCAATAGCAGTTGAAGGCGCTGCCGGGATTGACGCAGACGGCCAGCGAGCTGACATGCGCGTATATGCCCCAGCCGTTGGCGAAGAAATCGCCGACCGGGACTTCGACCGACGGTTCGGTCTCGTCATCCCAGTAGAAGCGCAGGATCGAGTGCCGCCAGTTGCCGGTGGGCGTCATCCAGATCTGCTGGATGCAGCCGGGGCCCTCGATTTCCGCGAGCGTGAGGGTTTGCCCGGCATTGATCCTGACCGAGGGCGAGATCTTCCAGCCCTTGCCAAGGCCGGCGTTTTCGGCCATCGGTTTTCCCGTGCCCTCGGTGGCCATGCCGCCCTTGCCCTTTTCGCCCGTGAAGTTCTCCGGGCTGATCGAGCGCGACTTGGCGTCGGAAAGCCGATAGAGGTTTCCGATTCCGGTGTCGAGGCCGTCAAAGGCGGGCGCGTTCGGGGCAAAGAGAGCAACGAGGGTTGCAGCCAATGATATGGAGGACTGGATTCGTCTCATGTGTATTGCATTTCATGTGTTTTCACCCGGTTCATTCGAGTTCCACGCGGCTTGATGCATCCTGTGGAAATCGGGGAGCTGCCTGGCGTTCCTGATGCCGGTTTCGCGGCAGCAGGTGGCCGATGAAATCTTCGGGAACTCCGGCCCGGCAGATCGGATAGAAAACAGTTGGCTTTGCTGCTAGGAATTTGCTTTCTGGGTGTGGGCCTTTGAAAGAGCCGGTGGCCGGACCGGCGGGCGGGGAAAAGGGGGTTGCGGGGGGAAAGGGGGCGGAAGAGGTGTTTCGGTGAATCGGTGGGCGGTGTTTCGGCAAGAAAAATCCCCGGGCCGCGCAGAGCGCTGCAGAGGTGGCCATCCCCAACTCCGGCATGGTCGTGACCAACGACATCGGCGATGTGAACGACGCACACCCCCGCAACAAACAGGAGGTCGGCCGGCGGCTCTCGCTGCTTGCCCTCCACTACACCTACGGACGCACCGACCTCCGCTGCCACGGCCCCATCTTCCGCAGCGCCGCCGTCGAGGGCAACGGCATCCGCGTCTCGTTCGACCACGCGGCGGGTCTGAAGTCGCGCAACGGGCTCGCGCTGTCTTGGTTCGATGTCTGCGGTGCCGACGGAATCTGGGTGAAGGCGGACGCGGTGATCGACGGCGAGACGCTGCTCGTTTCGGCGCCCACCGTGCCGAGCCCGGTCTTCGTCCGCTTCGCATGGAACAAGGTGGCGGTCCCCAACCTTGCCAACGGAGCCAACCTGCCCGCCGCGGCATTCAACACCCGGCCGGACGGGAAGTAGCCCCGCCGCCGACCGGTTCCGCTGTTCGATCGCCAACCATCCCTCGTTCCGTGACTTTGCCCTTTGCAAGGATGACCGATTGCGGCATCGGTTGCGAAATGCGAACAAGAGGCCCCGTCATGAACCGCATCCTTTCCGCCATTCTGGCGCTTGCCCCTTGCCTCGTTGCCTCGGGTGCCGAACAGGCGCCGCCCGCGGCCGCGGACAACCCTGCGGAGCTGCTGGCAGGAGTCTTCGGCGACCATATGGTGCTGCAGCGCGGCATGGCGGTGCCGGTCTGGGGCAAGTGCGATCCGGGTGCCTCGGTGACGGTGAAGTTCACGAACCAGACCAAGACCGCGAAGGCCGACGAGACGGGCCGCTGGCGGGTGAGCCTGGACAAGATGGAGGCGGTCGCCGAGGGGCAGGAACTCTCGGTCACCGACGGCAAGCAGACCCGCACGCTGCGCGATGTGCTGGTCGGCGAAGTGTGGCTCTGCTCCGGCCAGTCGAACATGGAACTCTCGCTCGCCTATGTCGACCGCCGCGCGCCGGCCTCGGTGAACGATCCCGGGATCCGCCACCTGAAGGTCCCGGTCACGGCCCTCTCCGAACCGAGGGAGCGCATGAACGCTTCGTGGACGGTGTGCACACCGCAAAGCGCCGGTGAATACACCGCCGCCGGCTACTACATGGCCCGGCACCTGCGCAAGGAACTCAAGGTGCCGGTCGGCCTGATCCATGCCTCGCTCGGCGGATCCAAGATCGAGGCGTGGATCCCCGCCTCCGGCTACCGCGATATTCCAGCGCTCGCCGCAATCAACCGCGATGTCGAGGCCACGATCGCCGCAATGCGCGAGGGCAGGGACAAGCCGAAGCCCTTCGCAAAACGCCACGAGCCCAAGTTGCATCCCACGACCCTCTACAACGGCATGATCCACCCGCTGGTCGGCTACGCCATGCGCGGCGCCACCTGGTACCAGGGCGAGGCCAACCGTCAGGACGGCATGCTTTATGTCGAGAAAATGAAGGCGCTCATCGGCGGCTGGCGCGCGCTCTGGGGCATCGGCGAGTTTCCCGTGTATTTCGTGCAAATCACGCCCTACCGCTATCCGCCCGATCCGAAGAACCGCAAAGGGGATGCCGATCCCACCATGCTCGCCCGCTTCTGGGCCGCGCAAAGCGCTTCCGCGGCCGCGATTCCGCACACGGCGATGATCGTCACCAACGACATCGGCAATGTGCGCGATGCCCACCCGCGCAACAAACGCGATGTCGGCCTTCGCCTCGCGCTGCTCGCACTCCACCACACCTACGGCCGCAAGGACCTCGTGTGCTCGGGGCCGGTCTACAAGGGCTTTTCCGCGGAAGGCGGCAGGATCCGGGTCACCTTCGATCACGCCGAGGGCCTCAAGGCGCACGACGGCAAGCCACTTTCCTGGTTCGAGGTCCGCGGCGACGTCGGCGACTGGGTCAAGGCGGAGGCCGTCATCGATGGCGAGACGGTGCTTGTTTCGTCGGCGGAGATCCCGCGGCCCGCGCATGTGCGCTTCGCGTGGAGCAAGATGGCCGAACCGAACCTCTCGAACGGGGCAGGCCTGCCGACTGCTGCGTTCAACACCGCGCCGGACGCCCTGCTGAAGCCGGGAAAAGCGTCGGGAGACTGATTGAACTCGTGACGATCGGCGACAGGATTCACCGGTACTGGGATCGCAGAACCCGCAAAATCATGAAAACAAACACCATTCGCAAGACATTATCGGTTCTCCTCGCCTCGGCGTTCTGCCTGACCGCCGGAGCCGAGGAACAGTCAACCGCGGCGAAATCGACCGGCGAAGTGACGATGGGCCCCTGGGTCTTCGGCTATTGGGTCGGGCACAAGGGGCGTCCGCGGGTGACCTCGATGCACTACGCATGGAGCCGCGACGGACTCAACTGGACCGTGCTCAACGGCGGCAAGCCGGTGCTCGATCCGACGGTCGGGATGAAGACCTTGCGGGATTTCCACATCGGCCGCGGTGCAGACGGCATGTTCCACCTGCTGGCCCCGGACCTCAAGGAGATGCTCCGCGGGACCCGCGCCATCATCCATTACCGCTCCAAGGATCTGATCAACTGGGAGCCGCCCAAGCTGGTTCCGGTCGGCCCCGAGGGCCCGGCCTTCCGCTGCCTGTGGGGACCGGAATTCCTCTACGACGAAAAGGAGAAGAACTATGTGGTCTGGTGGTCCTGCCCGAACACGGCCGGCGCCCAGAAGAAACTGAACTGCCGCATCTGGTACGCACGCACCGAGGACTTCTCGTCCTACACCAAGCCGAAGATCCTCTTCGATCCGGGCTACATGTCGATCGACGCCACGATGATCCAAGCCAAGGGGCAGTTCTACCTCGTCTACAAGGACAACCGCAAGGATCCGAAGGACAATCCGCCCAAGGGCGGGATCCATGTGGTGCAGGTGGCCAAGGGTCCGACCATCGAGGGCCCCTTCCAGGTCATCGCACCCAACATCTCCAGGGAGTACTCCGACGGACCGACGGTGATCCAGGTCGCGGAAAGCCGCTGGCTGATGCTCTACGAGGGCTATCAGGACAAGGGCTATTTCGCGAGCGAGTCGACCGATATGGAGAACTGGAAGCCGGTTCCCAAGGAAAAGACCCGCTTCCCCTTCAACTCGCGCCACGGCACGATTTTCCCGGTGACCGAAAAGGAACTGCAGGCGCTGATCGCCCGTTATCCATCCCCGGCCGCCGAAAAGAAAAACCCCTGAATGCCGCGCCGCACCCAGCCCGTATCCCTCGTCAACCGCATCCCGCCATGAAGCCGCAACACCAACTCCCACGCATTCTGCGCCGCGCCGCGTTGTCCGTCCTTGCCCTTATCCTGCCCTCCGCCGCGCTCGCCGAGGAAGCAGCGGGTGCGAAGGCCGGCGGACGGCCCAAGGTGCTCATCATGGGCGACTCGATCGCCGGCGGCTATATCCGCTATGTGAAGGGCGCCCTCCACAAACGCATGGATGTCGTCCAAGCCGCTGGAGAACAGAAGAATGTGATCTTCTCCACCCCGGTGGCACTCGAGCACATCGACGAATGGCTCGGCAACACGAAGTGGGATGTGATCCACTTCAACTTCGGCCTGCACGACCTCAAGATCATCGATCCCGCCGCGGCCGACAGCGAGGATCCGCCCCGGCGGCCTGTGGGACAGGGCAAGCCCTGGGTGTCGGTCGAGGACTACGAAAAGAACCTTCTCACCCTCGTGAAGCGCATGAAGCAGACCGGTGCCGTGCTCATCTGGTGCTCCACCACCCCGGTGCCCGCCGGCGCCTCGGGACGGGTGCCCGGCAGCGAGGTGGCCTACAACGAGGCGGCCCTGCGCGTGATGCAGGCGGAGGGCGTGCGGGTGAACGACCTGCATGCCTTCGTCGGTATCGGCGAGCAGCGCCTCAAGAACGGCGGACTCAAGGCCGATGTCCACTACCGCAACGCCAATCCCGGCTATCAGTCGCTCGCACGGGAAGTGGTGCGCGCGATCGAGTCTGCCTTGAAGTGAGATGCCCCGCGCGCGTTTCCCCGTTCTTCGTCCCGCCATGAAACCGAAGGTTCCGTCGCTTGCCGCCTGCCTTATTTGCCTCTGTTCCGTAACCGCACTCTCGGCCGAGGTGAAGGTTCACCCGGTGCCGGATGTCGCGGGCGATTCGCCGTATTCCGTGACCGCGGGGGGTGTGGCGGTGCCGGTCGAAAAGGCGGGAGCGAGCGAGGGAGCGTACTATGCGCGCTTCGTGGCCGACGAAACCGCGGCGATCACCGTGAACATCCGCGGCAACGGGGTGCGCGCCGCCTGCAAGCCCGCCGCGGAAGGATTCCGTGCCGATGGGGGCACGCTCCGTCTCGCGATGGAGAGCAACGCCAGACACATCGTCACCGCCAATGCCGGCGGCCGCCAACTCTGGCCGCTCATCCTGATCTCGGAGCCCGAGATCGTCGAAGTCCCGGAGGGCAAGATGTTTGATATCAAAAGCTATCTTGAAAAGGGAGCGAAGATCCAGACCAAGGGAATCCAGAAGGCCCTCGACGACTGCGCCAAGGAAGGGGGCACGGTATTCTTCGGTCCCGGCGTGTATCCCACCGGAACCATCCGCATCGGCAGCAACACCACGGTGTATCTCGCTCCCGGCGCGCTGATCCTCGGCAGCGACAATCCTGCGGATTATCCCGTCGATGCGGGCCGCAGGGAGGTCGGCACCCACGGCCCGGTCTGCAGCTTCAGCAGGTTGATCTATTTCGAAAACGCGAAGAACTCCGGTCTCACCGGTCATGGGGTGATCGACGGCCGCGGTCACATCGTCCGCAACAAGCACAAGCGCCATGTGCAGCTCGTCGATGTCACGGGCTGCGAGTATGTGCAGATCGACAATGTGGTCCTGCGCAATTCCGCGGAATGGACCCTCCACATCCTGGGCTCCAAGGACATCACCATCGAGAACCTGAGCATCATCAACGATTGGGGCGTCGAAAACACCGACGGCATCGACCCCGATGGTTCGGTGGATGTATCGGTGACCAACTATCTCGCGTATTGCGGCGACGATGCGGTGGCGATCAAGACCACCGGCAATTCCGGCATCCTCAAGCCGGTGATGGGCGTGACCGTGGCCGACAGCGTGATGATGACCAAGAAGACCGCCCTCAAGGTGGGCACCGAGACCTATGCGGACATTTCGGGCGTTCGGTTCCTGAACTGCAAGGTAGTGAATTCCTCGCGCGGCTGCGCGGTCTACGCGCGTGACGGGGGAAAGGTGTCGGATGTGTCCTTCGAGGACATTCTGCTCGATCTCAGGGAATTCAAGGGTGAGGACAAGAGCGGTGAGCCGGTGAGGCTGGACCTTGCCGACCGCGGGGGGCTTGGCTCAATGGAGCAGGTGGTGTTCCGCAACATCATCTGTCGCACGCCGTGGCAATCTGTGATGTTCGCCCACGCGAAGTCCAACATCCGCGGGGTTTCCTTCGAGAATTTCCGGATCGAACTGGCCAATCGCACCAGCCGCCGCAAAAAGGTCCCGGTCTTTCTCATGCGCCACTGCAGCGGCGTGTCCTTCAAGGATGTGAGCGTCGACCGCAAGGGTGCCGATCCCGCGCTGTGGGGGGCGTTTGCAGTGCAGGACAAATGCACGGATGTGACCAGGGAGAAGGTGGATCCGGGTGCTGCCGAGGAGGCTCCGCCTGCGAAGCCGTGCGCACCGCAACCCCGCTGATGCGGATCCGTCCATGAACGCGATCATCCGGTTTTCCTGTCTCCTTCTCGGCCTTGTGATTGCATGTCGCACTCCCGCCGGTAGCGCTTCCCTTGCGCCGCGCGATGCGGAGTTGTCGACCCGCTGTCGGATCGAGACGGTGGCTGCGGGACTGCAGGTTCCCTGGGACCTTGCGTTCCTTCCCGATGGTACGGCTCTGTTCACCGAGCGAACCGGGCAGGTGCGCATGATCCGCGCCGGCAGGGTCTTGCCGGATGCGGTCCTGCGGCTTCCGGTGTTCACGGGCAACAAGGCGGGCTTGCTCGGCCTCGCGCTCGATCCGGATTTCGCGCGCAGCAAACATGTTTTTCTCGCGTGGAATCGCGCGGGCAAGCCGGCGCCGGAGTTGCTTGTGCAGCGGTACCGTTTCGACGGCGGGAAACTCGTCGAACCGTTCACCCTCATCGAAGGCATCCCCGCATGGACGAACCACACCGGCTGCCGCCTCGTCTTCGGTCCGCGCGACGGACTCCTTTACATCAGCACCGGCGATGCGAACCAACCGGCCCTTGCCCAGCGCCTCGACTCCACTGCGGGGAAAATCCTCCGCATCGCCAAGGACGGATCGATCCCCGCCGGCAATCCGTTCCGCAACCGCCGCGACGCCCATCCGGCGGTCTTTTCCTACGGGCATCGCAATGTGCAGGGCATGGTGTTCCATCCGCAGTCGGGGGTCCTCATCGCATCGGAGCACGGCCCGCGGCACGGCGACGAGATCAACATCGTCCGCGCCGGAGCGAATTTCGGGTGGCCCTTGGTCTCGCATCGGCGCGTAGCTCCCGGAACGCTGGAGCCCGCACTGGAGATCAGCCCCGCAGTGGGTCCCTCCGCCCTGCTCTACTACCGCGGCCGCATGTTTCCCGAACTTCACGGACGCCTCCTGATGGCCACCCTGCGCGGCAGCTCGGTGTGGCGGTTCACGCTCGGTGCGGACGGCAAGCCGGTCCATGCCGACCGACTCTTCCACAAGCGCTGGGGCCGCATCCGTTTCCTCGTCGAGGCGCCCGATGAATCGATCTGGCTCTCCACCTCGATGCACGATCCTCCCGAGGGCGCGCCGGGAAAGGAGGATGACCGCATCCTGCGCCTCGTGGCGGATCCCTCGGCTCCCATGCCGCACCCGCTGCGCGCCGATCCGCAGTCGGAGGAGCAAGGCCCGACGGATCTCCGCCATGCGGCGGCTCCGGAAATCTACGCGACACTCTGCGCGGCCTGTCACGGCGAGACGCTGCAAGGTTCCTCGGCACCCGGATTCCGCGACGGGGTCTGGCGCTTCGGAAACGACGAGGCAGCGCTGACGCGAAACATTCTCGACGGCGTCGCCGGCACCGAGATGACCGCATGGCGCAGCTTGGTCTCTCCGACCCAGGCCGCGGAACTCGCCCGCTGGATCCTTTCACAGGAGAGCGCGGGCGGCAAAAAGCCCCGCTGAGCGGATCCCCGGGAAAGGGCCGCGTTGCGGTCGCCGTATCCGCCCGGCGCCGCTGGATGATTGCCAGTGCCTGCGATCCCGGCGATGAACTTTCCGGCACCGCCTTGTCGCAGCACCCCTGACCGCAAGCCCATGACTCGCCACCGCATTCCCCGTTTGCTCGGCTCCGTATGGGTCGCGCTTTCGATGCCGCTCGATGCGGACGAACTCGCCGACGGCTTCGCATCGCCTCCCGATTCGGCGAAGCCTTGCACCTGGTGGCACTGGATGGACGGCAGCGTGACGCGCCAGGGCATCACCGGCGACCTCGAGGCGATGAAGCGCGGCGGCTTGGGCGGGGCCTATCTCTTCAATTCCAGCATGGGCATGCCGCAGGGTGCCGCCCGCTTCATGGGCGAGGAATGGCTCGCGCTGATCGATCACGCCCTGCGCGAATCCAAGCGGCTCGGCCTGTCCTTCGGGGTCCACAACTGCGACGGCTTCTCGCTGGCCGGGGGACCGTGGATCACGCCGGAGACATCGATGAAACAACTGACCTGGTCGGTTCTCGAGGTGGAGGGTCCCGCGGCGGTTTCCGCTGTCCTCGAACAACCGAAACGCAACGAAGGCTTCTACCGCGACATTGCAGTGATCGCGTTTCCCTCACCGCAGGGCGCGACCCTCACCGGCCCCGGTTCGGAGGCACGCGTCCGTTCCTCCCTGCCGGCAGAGGAGCTTGCGAAACTCTTCGACGATGATCCGCAAACCGCCGCGCGGATCCCGGGCTCGGAGCAGGGAACCACGATCGACCTCGTGTTTCCGCGCGCGCAAACGGTGCGCTCGGTCGTCTGCACGAACGCCACACCTCATGTGTGGGAGTCGTTTGATCCGGTCGATCTCGCGGTATCGGCCGACGGCAGGGAGTTTCATCGCATTGCCTCGTTCACGACGGACTGGGATTTCTCCAAGGGCGGCACCATCACCGCCGCCTGCACGGAGAGGTCGGGCACCGTGTTCCGCCTCGTCTTCCGCAACAAAGCGGAGATCCGTCTCGGCGGCATCTCGCTGAGCGAAACGGCACGCGTGCACTTCGCGGAGGCGAAGGCCGCGCGCATGCGCCGGCGTGGGCACGGCGGCGAGCGCGGGGCACTCGATGCCTTTCCCGGGCCCGACCTGCAGCGCAAGCTTGCCCCGCAGCTGCTCGTGGCTCGCGAAGCGGTGACCGACCTCACCGGCCGCATGGATCGCGACGGTCGGATGACCTGGCAGGTTCCCGCGGGCAAGTGGCGGGTGCTGCGGGTCGGCTACACCAGCACGGGTGCGCGCGTGCATCCGGCCACGCGCGAGGGAAGCGGACTCGAATGCGACAAGCTCGATGCCGCGGTGATGCGCCATCACCTCGACCAATACGTGGGCAAGCTCAAGGAACGCGCCGACCGCATCGGCGCGCCGCTCACCGCGATGGAAGTGGACAGCTGGGAATGCGGGATCCAGAACTGGACGCAGGGCTTCGAGCAGCGCTTCCGCAAGAGCCGCGGCTACGAACTGCTGCCCTTCCTGCCCGCGATCCTCGAGGGCTGGATCGTCGGAAGCCCCGAGGTCAGCGAGCGGGCCTTGTGGGACTGGCGGCGTTCGCTCGCCGACGGATTCGCGGAACACTTCTTCGCCACCGCCGCCACCTACGCGCGGGAAAAGGGCCTGACGCTGATCGGCGAATTCACCGGGCGTCAGCAATTCCTCTACGACATGGCCTACATGCGCCACAGCGGGGTGCCGATGGGGGAAATGTGGAACAACACCGAACCCGGCCAAGGCGTGCGCGTCGACAACAAGCTGGCGTCGTCGGTCGCCCACACGACCGGCAAGACGATTGTCGCCACCGAGGCATACACCTCGGGAGTGGAGCATTCGCGCTGGGACAACCATCCCTTCTCGATGAAACCCCTCGGCGACAAGGCCTTCTGCGCGGGCGTGAACCGCTTCGTGTTCCACACCTTCGCCCACCAGCCTTACGATGTCACCGGCCCCGGCTTCACCTTCGGGCCTT
>CAZMUK010000092.1:0-11126 GCA_964569415.1 uncultured Luteolibacter sp.
CAAAAGTGACGCATTTCATGAAGCGCGCCGGGATGATGCGGTCGGTATCGATGTCCGCGCCGGGAACGAATACTGCGCGGCCGGTGACTTGGGTGACGGGTTCAAGTGCCATGGTTGTCGGGGAAAACGGATAAGCAAAAGGGACGCGCCTTCATTCGGCCACACGGGTGATCTTCCAGCCCTTGGCCGCGAGTTGCCGGCAGATGCCTTGCCCGCCGAGCAGGTGGGCCGCGCCGACGGCAATGAACTGGCGCTTGCCGGGCTCGGCGCGCAGGCGTTTGTCGATGGCCTCGGCCATCGAGCGGTCGCGTTCCGTGAGCAGACTGGCGAGCAGCTTTTCCCCGATCCTGCGCACCTTCGGATCTTCGCCGAGATCGCGGATCGACTCATCCATCAGGGCCCGCACCTTGTCCTCTTGACCCTTGCCGTAGGCATCCACCATCCCCTTCAGCAGTTCCGTCTGTTTCTTGCGCTCTTCGAGCACCGAGCGCAGATAGACGGCCTGTTCCGCCTCGGAAAGGACCTCGAAGGCCTTCACCTGGCTTTCGGCGGACTCAAGCGCCGCACCCTGCTTGCCGGCCCCGATGGCGCGCTCCCAGAGAATGGCATCGAGGGCCTTTTCTCCCGCAAGTTGGTGGGGAAGCATGGTCACCGTCGCGGCCACCACCCAGGTCTTGATCATCTCGAAGGGCTCCGGACCGAGGGCCGGATTGATCTCGCGGAGCGCCGCGCCCAGGGACTTCATCACCTCCTCGCCGACCGAATCGCCGAGCTTGGTGCCGTCGGAACGCAGAAACAATCTCACCGCCTTCATCTGCTCGGCGGGATCGAACGAGACCTCGGTGACCAGCACGTCCGCCTCGTTCAAGGCCTTCTCCACCGGTGCACGGAGTTTGCGGATCTCCGGGGTTCCCACATGGATGGTGCCGAAAAGGTGCGACGGCTGCCTGAGCGGTCCACCCTCGATTTTCCACAGGAAGGGAGTCGTGACGGCGGACTTGACCGCGGGATCCGCCGACGCCGCGGCCGCCGGTTGGGCGGAGGCACGGGAAAGGATGGCGCCGAAAAGAACCAAGGAAAGCTGAAAAATTGATAGATATTTGTGTTTCATATCATGAGAAATGCGTTGGATCCATCGCGCATGAATTCGGGCGCTCACGCCACGGCGCCCGACTCGGAGATGCCGAAGACCTCGCGGGCATCCGCGACAACTCCGGTCACGGCGGCGGCGGCCACCATCACGGGCGACATCAGGATCGTGCGTCCGGTGGGCGATCCCTGCCGACCCTTGAAGTTCCGGTTGGAGGAGGACGCGCACAATTGGTCGCCCACCAACTTGTCCGGGTTCATCGCAAGGCACATCGAGCAGCCGGCGCCGCGCCACTCGAAGCCGGCTTCGGAGAACACCTTGTCGAGCCCCTCCTTCTCCGCCTGGATGGCGACGATCTGCGAACCGGGCACCACGATGGCCTTGACCCCCGGAGCCACCTTGTGGCCGCGGATGTGCCGCGCCACCTCGCGGAAATCGGAAATGCGGCCGTTGGTGCAACTGCCGATGAAAGCCACATCGATGCCCACCCCGAGCAGCGGCGAACCGGCGGGAAGTTTCATGTAGGCGAGGGCCTCCTCGATCGTCGCGCGCTCCCCCGCCGATCCTGCCTCGGCCGGATCCGGAATCCGCCCGGACACCGGAATCCCGTGGTCCGGGGAAATCCCCCAGGTGACGGTCGGCTCGATGTCGGCGGCATCCATGCGGACGATGTCGTCGTACACCGCGTCGGGATCGGAGGCAAAGGACAACCAGCGCGCGGAAGTGGCCTCGAAGTCGGACATGTCGACATACGGCCGGCTCTTCAGGTACGCGACCGTCTTGGCGTCGGGATTGACATAGCCGCAGCGCGCCCCGCCTTCGATCGACATGTTGCAAACGGTCATGCGTTCCTCCATCGACATGCGGTCGAAAACATCGCCGGCGTACTCGTAGGCGTAGCCGATGCCGCCCTTGGCTCCCAGCATGCGGATGATGTGCAGGATCACATCCTTGGCGTAGACGCCCGGGCCGAGCCGCCCGTTGACCTCGATGCGGCGGACCTTGAGGGCCTCGAGGGCGAGCGTCTGGGTGGCGAGCACATCGCGCACCTGGGTGGTGCCGATCCCGAAAGCCACCGCGCCGAACGCTCCGTGCGTCGCGGTGTGCGAGTCGCCGCAGGCAATGGTGGTTCCCGGTTGGGTGATCCCCTGCTCGGGGCCGACCACATGCACGATGCCTTGTTTTCCGGAGGCGAGATCGAAGTAGGTGATGCCGAAATCATCGGCGTTTTTCCGCAAGGCCCGCATCATTTCCGCCGCAAGCGGATCCTGCGGCGCGTTCTGGTCGATGGTCGGAACGATGTGGTCGACCGTTGCAAAAGTGCGTGCGGGGAATTTCACCTTCAGTCCGAGGTCGCGCAACATGCCGAAGGCCTGCGGCGAGGTGACCTCGTGGATGAGGTGGGTGCCGATCAGCAATTGGGTGCGTCCGTCGGCGAGGGTTCCCACCGCGTGGGAGTCCCAGACTTTCTGAAAGAGGCTCTTGCCCATGGTGTTTCTGCCGCCATCGGGGCGGGGCGGGAAGGTGCCGCCGCCGGCAGTGCTTGTCAAAGCTTCAGGCGGATCAAGGGTTCAACTGGTAGTAGAGGACCCACAGGACGAGCGCGAGCAGCAGGCCGCAGGCGATGCCGAAAAGCAGTTTCCGGTGTCGGGCAATCCACCGCAGCACACCCTCGGAATCGAATTCCCCCTCCGCGCGCGCATCGCCGGGTTCGTAGCGGTGGTAATGCCGCACCCGCCCGGAGAAGCGCCTACGTTCCGCCTGAGTTCCCCTCGGTTTCATGACTTGCGCCGTTCTCCGCGGTGCTGCAAGGGGGATGCAGCCGCGGGCTGGCTGCCGCCCGCAAGATGATGCCCCGCCTTACTTCGCGTAATCGATCGTCGGAGCCGGGCCTTGGGCGGACTCGATCTCGCGGAATTGCGGCAGGGGCCGGAGACCCGGTGCCTTCGTGTCGCTGGTGCAGCAGCAAGAGGATGCGGCAAGGGCCACGGCCGATGCGAGTAGGGCGGAAAGCAGGCGGATCATACGCTGGGGTCGGGGTTTGGTTTCACGGAACATTCCAAGCGGCATCGACCGACTGGGATCTTGGACGCGAAAATAGCGGCCCCCTCCGTCGAGGCAAGGCAAAAACGACACCCTTACGGGCCCCGAACCGCCTGTCAGGGGGCCGTCGTCCCGCGCAGCCGCTCGTACATGCGGTGCACGCCCCGTTGGGTCGCCGAGCGAATCGAGGACCAGTGCATCGAAGGCTCCGCCTCGCGCTTGGCCCCGATCCGGTGATCGCACAGGGCGCAAATCCGCTCGCCAGTGACCGAATCGACCACCTCGCCCTCGAAGGAAATCATCGAAAGGGCCGCGGCAAGAGCAGCGGAACCGACGGTGCCGTCGAGGGTGGCCCGGGGGGCGCTGTGCACGGTCTTCACCGGACGCCCGCCGGTCTTCTGCCCGGGGATGACATCGGTAAGGGCGGTCCGCACCCGCAGGGTCCGCGGACCCGGCGAGGAAACGAGCCTCAGGCCATGGCCGGTCTCCGCGCGCATCGAGTCCTGCAAGCCCGCCGCGAGCTGCTCCGCCACCTGGGGCGTGAGCGCTGGCGAGGCAAAAATGGTGGTGACCGGGTCGATCACCACGCTGTCGTACTGCCGCAAGTCCGCTCCGGGCTTGAGGTAGGCCGCCACGGCATCGGTCGTCCCGTAACCGGCACCGAGTTGGGAAACATTTCCGAGGAAACCCGAGGGAGTGCGTCCGCCCGTGGCACAAGCGGCAAGGAACGCAGCGGCGGCGGCGGCGAGAACATGCGGGGAACGGGCGAACTTCATGGTGGATCTGGGTGAATGGGTGGAGGAACCGGGATGCGGAAAACCCCGGAGGGGGGTCACGCCTTCCGATGACAGGAGAGCGGCCGAAGGTCAAGGGAGTTGAAACCCTGCGGAAGCGGCGCGAGACCCACGGACATCAACCGGCCTTCTTCAGGGGCGGCTTGGCCTCGGCCGGAGGCGCCTCGGACTTGGCCTCGATCCGCGTCGCGGACATCGTGTAATACACGGTCACCCGCTCGCCGACCTTGAGCGTGCCGTCGACCTTCGTCTCCGAGCCACGGGCGAACTCCCACTTTTCGTTGCCTTTCTGGATCACGATCTTCTTGTCGGTGAGCTCCAGAATCGGACCGGTGGCCTGATACGCGGATACGGCGGCCGGAAGAAGGCCGAGGACGAGGGATGCGACGAGCGTTGGAATGGCGGTGTTTTTCATGATCCTGAGTTTCATGGTCCGTTCCATGAAGACACGGCGCGGGCCGGCTTCAAGAAAAATCGGTGGTTCCCGTACCGGAAGGACGGTCTCAATGCGCGCCACTGATCTGGACGGGTTTGTAGCCGCCCTTCGAGCGAAAGTAGAGGATCATGCCGAGATAGGCCACCAGCATGATGACCGGGAAGACCGTCACCTTCGCCAAGGATCCTTGCTTGGCGTGTTTCGAAACCTCGCCCACCTTCGCGGCCGCTTCAGCCGGCAAGGCCTTCACCTTCGCCTCGTCGACCGCCTTGTACTTGCCCAGGAAGAAGCTGTCGTCCTTCGAGATCGTCTCGTAGGTGCCCGGCAGTTGCTTCTCGACAGCCGCCTTGACCGAATCCTCCTGCATCTTGCCGATCAGCGGCCCGCCGAGCACGCCGACCGTGAGCATCCCGATGCCGGCGATGGCATTCAAGGTGAGGGCTCCCCCCTTGGGCGTCTGCTCCGCCACGACCCCGAGCATCGTGGGCCAGAAGAAGGTCTTGCCCACGCCGTACACGGTCGCGGCCGCGAAGATCATGAGCAACCCGGAGGCGCTCGATAGCAGAAACAGTCCCACCACCGCCAGCAGCGCACAAACGGCGAGCAATCCCAGCGGAGTCAGGCGATGGGCGATCGATCCGGCGAAAAACCGCAGGACCATCATGATCGCCGAAGTGTAGATGAGAACCCACAGCGGGTTGTGACCGGCCAGTTTGAGCGGCTCCTCCATGATCCCGGTGATCGCGCCATCGGTACCCAACTCGGTGGTGGCCAGCGGCATCATGATGAGGCACATGACCACCAGCAGCGGATTGCCGAGCGAGCGGCAGTAGAGCCCGTAGGCGGCCACGCATGCGGCGATGAGCCCCCAAGTGACTCCCGGCGGCCAACCGAAGACTCCTCCGAGCTGCTTGAGGACGAGAAACGCGGCAATGGCCGCTCCGAGAACCCCGAACTCTGCAAGCATCTGGCGATAGCTGGTGCCGGCGGCCACACGCTCATTCACCGGAAAACGAACCTTCGCCAGCATCACCAGATAAACCAGCGCCGGAAGCGCGATGAGATACACCAAGATCCGCCAGTCATCAGCGACCTTGGCTCCGAGGAGAATGGTCAGGAGCCCGCCCAGCACCAAGCCGCCCGGCCAACCGGCATGAAGGATGTTGAGCCACTTGGTCTTGTCCTTGCGGAACATGGTGGCCACCACCGGATTGATGAATGCCTCGACCGTGCCGTTGCCGAGTCCGAGCACCACCGACCCCCAGTACAGCCAGTGCCATCCCTGCGCCTGGGCGTCCTTGAGCGCCGCGCCTTCGAGAGCAGCGCCACCGGGATGGAGCAAGGCGTGTGCCTTGAGCGCCATCACCGCGTACACCGCGTAACAGACGAAACTGAAGAACATCGCGGTGCGGTAGCCGATCTTGTCGATGATCAGGCTGAAGAGAATGATCGAGATCGCGAAAGGCCAGATCCCGGCTCCGAAGAGCTCCTGCGCCTTGACCTTGTCCAGCCCGAACTCGGCGGGCCAGAGCCCGGGGTCGTTGACCAGAAACGCCCTCGTGATGAAGGCGAACGAGGTGGTCACCAGCGCGATGAAGCAACCCCAAAACAGGGCCTTGCTTCCGTTGTTCATTGCGTTCGGATTTGTCATGTGCGTTCGGATGGGTTGCCGTCGCCTACCGGAATTGTTTCAGGTTGGCAAGCAATCAATTTCAACAGATTGTTTTATTAAGCAAACAAATCGGGCGTTTTTCCCGACGATTCGGGCGGGTTGCGCGGATTCAGGCGGTGACGGCACCCGCGATGCCTCTGGCCTCGGCGACGAGGGCAGTGGCTTCTTGTGCGAGGGCGGTGACGGCTTGCCAATTTCCCGCATTGAGGAGCTTTGGCGGTGCCAGCCAAGAGCCGCCGAGCGCAGGGACCAAGGGATCGGCAAGGTAGGCGGCGGCGTTGCCTGCGTCGATGCCCCCCAAGGGAAGGAACCGGACCCCGAGGTGGCGGTAGGGCGCGGCAATGCTGCGCAAGTACGGCAGGCCGCCGCTCGGTTCGCTCGGGAAGAATTTGAGGAGTTTGCAGTCGTTCTCCAAGGCTTGCTCGATGTCGCTCGGCGTGCAGACCCCGGGAGCAAAGGGCAGGCCGCTGGTGCGGGCCTCGCGGACCACGCGCGGGTTCATGCCGGGCGCCACCCCGAAGGCGGCTCCGGCCTCCATGCATTCGCCGACCTGCGCGGGACTCAGCACGGTGCCTGCGCCGACGAGGATCCCGGGCATCTCGCGGCGGATCGTCCGGATCGCCTCGAGCGCCACCGGCGTGCGCAGGGTCAGCTCCAGCACCGTCACTCCTCCCGCGGCGAGGGCGGCCGCAAGCGGCAAGGCATGGTCGAGATCCTCAAGCACCAAGGTGGCGACCACACCGGAAGAATGGATCTGCCGGAAGAGAGCGTCGGGAAAGGGTTCGTTCATGGATAGAGGGGCCGGCTTGCCGCAAATGCCACCCGACCGCAACAGAATGCCAAGCAAATAATCGTGGACGCCGCACAACGGACGCGGCCGAACCACCGTTACGGGGGATCTCGGCGATCGGCGGCGCGCACCATCGATTGCCGGGTCTCGGAATCGATCCACCCGGCGTCCCGCAAGTCATCCAAGGCGCGGTCCATGGTGATCATGCCCTCCCGGGCTCCGGTCTGGATCGTGCCGAGAAGCTGGTGGGTACGCGACTCGCGGATCTGCGCGCGCACTCCCGCACTGCCGATCATGATCTCAAAGGCGGCCACCCGCTGGTCGGGAAATCCCTTCTTGGGCAGCAGACGCTGGGACACCACCGCCTCAAGACAGGCCGCAAGCTGCACCCGCACCTGATTCTGGGCATCTCCCGGAAACATGTCGATGATGCGGTCGACCGTCTGGGTGCAATCGTTGGTGTGGAGGGTGGAAAACACCAGATGACCGGTCTCGGCAGCGGTCAGCGCCGCGGAAACGGTCTCGAGATCGCGCATCTCGCCGATGAGGATCACGTCGGGATCCTGCCGCAGGACATGGCGCAACGCCATCGGGAAGCTTTTGGTGTCGGCATGCACCTCGCGTTGCTCGATCACCGACTTTTGGTTGGCATGGATGTACTCGATGGGGTCCTCCACGGTCACGATATGGCAGGCGCGGCTGCGGTTGATCTCGTCGACCAGGCAGGCGAGCGTGGTGGACTTGCCGTGGCCGGTGGGGCCGGTGACCAGCACCAATCCCTGCTTGAGCCGCGCCAGACGCATGATCGCGGGCGGAATCATCAGCTTCCCCGGATCGGGAATGCCGCGGGGGACAAGACGCATCACGCATCCGACGGCGCCCCTCTGATAAAATCCGTTCACGCGGAAGCGGTTCTCGAGGGTATCGGCATCCTGGGGCGACTCGTCGTCCCCGAAGCGGTCGCTGACACTCAGGGCGAAGTCGATTTCCTTCTCCTCCTCGAACAGGGCCCGCTGCGAGGCACTCAAAATGCTGAACAGGAGCTTCCTCGTGTCCGCCGGAGTGAGCTCGGGCATGTCAAAGGACCGCAACTCCCCGGCAACGCGGATCCGCGGACGGGAACCCGCCGTGAGGATGAGATCGCTGGCGCCCGCCCGCGCGGTGCTGTGCAGCAAGCGGCGCATGTCGAGTGCGCCACCGGACTCCGTGCCTCCGGTCGTTCCGCCCCGGCGGATGGATTCAATCCCGGTCTCCATCCCCTGCATGCCTAACAGAAATTCGTCGCGGTTGGTGGCGTGTGCGGCGGCCTGCTCGACCCCGATCAATCCCTGCCTGCAAAGAGCGATCAACGCCCGATGGAAGGTCATCATGCCCTCCGCGGCGCCTTCCTTGATGATGTCGCCGATCTCCTCAAGCCGTCGCTTGGCGATGACCTTGCGTGCATAGGGCCCGACCACCAGCACCTCGACGGCGGGCACGCGGCCCTTGCCGTCGGCATGCGGCACGAGGCGCTGCGAAACGATCCCGACAAGCGCCATCGAGAGATCGAGCGCGATCTGGTCGCGCGCCTCGGCCGGGAACCAGTTGACGATCCGCTCGAGGGTTTGGGCGACATCGGCCGTATGCAGGGTGGACAGCACCAGATGCCCGGTGAGTGCCGCGGAGAGGGCCGTGCGGACCGTCTCCATATCGCGCATCTCTCCGACGAGGATCACATCGGGATTCTGCCTCACCGCGTGCCGGAGGGCCTCACCGAAGCCGCGGGTATCGGCCCCCACCTCGCGCTGCGACACCACACTGAGGCGGTCCTCGTGGATGAACTCGATCGGATCCTCGATGGTGACCACATGTTTCCCCATCGTGGAATTGATGTGATGAACCATCGCGGCCATCGTGGTGGACTTGCCGCTGCCGGTGGCGCCGGTGACCAGCACCAGTCCGCGCGGGGCCTCCGCGAGGGTGCGCAGCGCGGGCGGAAGCAGCAATTCCTCGAAAGCCAGCGCCCCGCTCGGAACGCGCCGCGCAGCCACCGCCAGGCGACCCCTCTGATAGGAAAGATTGAGCCGGTAGCGATCCCTTTCCTCCAGCGAAACTCCGAGGTCGAGGTCGCGCTCGCGCTCAAGCCTCGCCATCACATCCGCAGGCAGGTGCGCCGCAAGAAAAGCATCGACATCCCCGGCAGCGAGGACCGCGTCTCCCGCAGCGACGATCCGGCCCGCCACCCGGTAGGACGGCACTTTGCCGACGCAGAGAAACAAATCGGAGGCCTCGCGGTCCTCCATGCCCTGAAGCAACGCGGTGATGTCCATGAAGGGTCTTCCTGAAAACGGGGGAAGGAAAGCAGGACGCAGCTTCCACTGCACCCCGGATAAAACTAGAGCCAAGCGCTCCGCCTTGTCCAGCCCGGGAGCCTCCATGCGGTGAAGGGGGTTCGATCGAAGGCCGCCCCGGCAGCACCAACCGTCCGGTTCCGGAAACAGAAGCACTCGTCCTGTTCCACGACGAGACGGTGAGGAACTCCTCGAGAGAGAAGGCCACCGGAGCCGCAAGTTGGAGCTTCAAGGTGCGGCTGAAGCCCACCAAAAACCTCATCACCGTGATCGCCGAGGGCCCCGGCGGCACCTCCCTTCCGCGGACCCTGTCCGTGATCCGGAAGTAGCCCTGTTCGTCGGGGAAGGAGGCCTCTGGCAACGAGGGGAAGCCGAGGCCCCGCTCCAACCCTTTCCGGCGTTCGGTCCGACCGGTTCTCTGCAGCGGGGACCCGGGAGCCTGGCACCCTCCTGCTCCACCGATGCTTCCCGAAACGGGGAGAACCGGGAATTTTGGGGTTGCATTCCCGGGTTCGGGGCGCAATCAAGGCGTTCGCCGAATCCTTCGGATTTCCGAAATACATGAGCGTTCCCCGATTTGTGACCGCTTCCGGGTTGGTGCTGACCGCCTGGCTGACCGCGAGTTTTCTCCACGACAGCGCCCTGCCGCAACCGCAGTTGGGGTCGGAAGGCCGACTGCCGGGGGCGCCGGCGGTTTCGGGCATTTCCCATGACGAGATGCCGGAGGAGACACCTGCATCGGCATCCCTGCCGGCGGACCTCCCGGAAATCGTACCTGTTTCGGTATCGCGCTGAGGCGTGGGGCCTGCTTGGATGGTTGCCATGGCTGAGAAACCGATCATCTGCGACAGGAAGCCGCTGGGACTCGAAGTCGAGCCCGGCGTGCATTGGTGGTGCTCCTGCGGGCGCTCTTCAAACCAACCGTTCTGCGACGGCTCGCACAAGGGCACCGGCCTGCAACCGGTGAAGTACGAGACCGCGGAAAAGACAACCGTATGGTGGTGCCAGTGCAAGCACAGCGCCAATCCGCCGCTCTGCGACGGTTCGCACAAGTCGTTGCCTCCGGAATCCTGAGTCCGGCCTGGACCGGCGCGGGCCGCGAGCGGAGCCGCCGCTTTGACAAAGTCCGGTGCTCCCGCTACCCAGCGGCATGCGAATGCTGATCAAGAATGTGCTCGCCCTGTCGGAGCCTTGCGGGGATCTGCGTGTCTGCGGCTGGGTGCGCACCCGGCGGGATGCGAAGGGCTTTTCCTTTCTCGAGGTCAATGACGGCACCTGCCTCGCCAACCTGCAGGCGGTGGTCGACGCCGCCGCCGCGGGAGCCGCCGATCTTCCGCAGATGGGCACCGGTGCCTCGGTGGAGGTGCGCGGTTCCTTGGTCCCCTCCCCCGCCGCGGGACAGCAGTGGGAACTGCAGGCAAAGGAGGTCCGTCTGATCGGCGGAGTCACCGACGACTACCCGCTGCAGAAGAAGGGCCACAGCCTCGAGTTCCTTCGCGGGATCGGCCATCTTCGCCCGCGCAGCAACCTGTTCGGCGCGGTGTTCCGAACCCGCAGCCGGATGGCCCACGCCATCCACCGCTTTTTCGCGCAGCGCGACTTCGTCCTGGTGCACACCCCGGTGATCACCGCCAGCGACTGCGAGGGTGCCGGGGAAATGTTCCGCGTCACCACCCTGCCGCCGGGTGTGACCGACGACGCGCGCGATTTCTTCGGCCGCAAGGCCTTCCTCACCGTCTCCGGGCAACTCGAGGGCGAGGCCTTCGCCTGCGCGCTCTCGAACATCTACACCTTCGGCCCCACCTTCCGCGCCGAGAACTCCAACACCTCGCGCCATGCCGCCGAGTTCTGGATGATCGAGCCCGAGATGGCTTTCTGCGACCTCAAGGGCGACTTGGACCTCGCCGAGTAAATCGGGCGCGAACTGGCGGGTGAAATGCTCGCAGGCCACGGCGGCGACCTCGATGTGTT
>CAZMUK010000093.1:0-10764 GCA_964569415.1 uncultured Luteolibacter sp.
ACTGCAGGAGACCGATCAGCAGGGCCATGCGCCAGGTGAGTTGTGCGAGATCAAGCCCGGCACCGCCGCGGGGATCCCGCCGCGCGCGCCGCGAAACCAGCACGATGAGAATCCCGCCGACGACCCAGGCCGCCACGATCGGCCAAGTGCCAAAGAGCATGCGCTCGATCCAGTCGTTCAACAGCACCCCGAGCACCGCCGCGGGGAGGAACCCGGTGAGCACGCCGACCGAAAGCCGCAGGCCCTCGCTGTCGCGGCCAGACAAGCCTCGGAACATTTGCATCACGCGCCGGCCGTAGAGTCCCAGCACCGCGAGGATCGCACCTCCTTGGATGCAGATCGCGAAGGCATCCGCCGCCGCCTTGTCCGCCGCTCCTCCGGTGCCGATGCCCATCAGGTGCTGGACCACCAGAAGGTGACCGGTGGAACTGACCGGGAGGTATTCGGTGATGCCCTCGACGATGCCGAGGAGAAAGGCCTGCCACGATTCCATGCGCGGGCGGACTCTGCGGAGGGCGGCGGCGGGCGGCAAGGCATTTGCGCGTCGAGGCATCGCCTCGTGCCGGCCCGCTCAGATCGCGGGAGCCAGCGGCCGGGCGTCATCGCCGCCGCCGATCAGCGGCCGCAACCGCGCGTGCGCACCCTCCAGACGCGGGTCCTCGGCGAGAATCCGGTCGGCATGCGCCCGCGCCTCACAGACCAATGCCGTATCCGCCAAAAACTCCGGAAAACGGAACCCTCCAGCACCGCTTTGCACCGTACCGATCACATTCCCCGGTCCGCGCACCCGCATGTCCTCCTCGGCGATCTCGAACCCGTCGTTGGTGCGCTCGAGGATCCGCAGGCGTTCCACGGCATCGCGGTCGCCGGCGGCGGCCAGCAGGATGCAGTGGCCCCGGTGTCCGCCGCGGCCGATGCGTCCGCGCAACTGGTGGATTTGCGCCAGTCCGAAACGGCCGGCATGATGCAGCACCAGCAGGCTTGCATTCGGGACATCGACGCCGACCTCGATGACGGTGGTGGAAACCAAGGCGTGGATCCGACCCGTTCGAAAGGCATCCATCACCCGTTCCTTTTCATCGGGAGGAAGTTTCCCGTGAAGCAGGCCCACCTCGTATCCCGCAAGGCGTCGTTGCCACTTCGCATGGCCTTCCACGGCCGACTCCGCTTTTTGCGTCTCCGACTCCTCGATGATCGGGTACACCAGATAGGCTTGGCGGCCTTGTTCGAGACGACCGCGCACGAACGCGGTCAGTTCGCGTTGTTTCACCCCTTCGCGCAGCACCGTCGTCACCTCGCCGCGGCCCGGCGGTTTTCCATCGATCACCGACACATCAAGGTCCCCGCAGACCGTCATCGCCAGAGTGCGCGGGATCGGTGTGGCGGACATCACCAGCACATCCGGCGTGTTTCCCTGCTCCGCGAGTGCCGCGCGCTGGGCGACGCCGAAGCGATGTTGTTCGTCGATCACCACCAAGCCCGGCCCGCGGGAGTCGTCGCAAGCGCCGTAAAGCAGCGCATGGGTGCCGATCACGATCTCCGCGCGGTCCGCACGCGGCGGTCCCGCAGCCTCGTCGCGCAAGGCCGTGCGCAACCTCACCCGGACGCCCAGAGGTTCCAGCAGACGACGGAAAGTGAGGAAATGCTGCTCGGCGAGAATCTGCGTGGGTGCCATCAGCACCGCATCGTGGCCGGACTCCACGGCAAGCAGCATTGCCGCCATCGCCACCAGTGTCTTGCCGCATCCCACATCCCCTTGCACCAGGCGGTTCATCGGCAGCGGGCTGCGCATGTCCGCCACGATCTCGCGGATCACCCGCTTTTGCGCGTCGGTCAGATCGAAGGGAAGGCTGTGATAAAGTGCGGCAAGCAGCGAGGTGCGGCGCCCTTGCGACTTGCCGCCCGACTCGCGGTGGCGGGCGCGCCGCCATGCCGCGTTGAGTTGCACCGCGAAATTTTCAGCCAGTGCCAACCGGCGCCGCGCGGCGGTGGCCTCCTCGACGTCGGCGGGTTCGTGCACCATGCGCAGCAGATCCGCGACGAGCACCGCCGGGTCGGGATCGGGCAACCAGTCCACGCCCGCCGGATCGACCCGCAGCAATGCCGTGTGGATGATTTCCCTCATCCGTCGCGCGGTCACGCCGTTGACGCTGCGGTGCACCGCCACCACGCGTCCGAGGTGGATCGAGCAACCGTCTTCATCGGGTCCGGAGAGGATTTCAAAATCCGGGTGATCGAGGAACAGGCGTCCGCCGTACTCCTTGACCGTGCCATACGCGATGATTCCCTGCCCGGCCGCGAACATGCGGTGGATGTAGGGTGAATGGAACCAGCGCAGCACCACCTCGCCCGAACCGAAGACACCGCCGCTGCCGTCCTTGACCACCACCTCGGAGAAGCCGCCGCCGCGCGAGTGTTTGCGTCGTGCGCCTTCGACCACACCTTTCAGGCAGACCGGGGCATCGCCCGGACCATTGGGAAATGCCTCGAATCTCCTGCGGTCCTCGTATCTGCGCGGGATGTGGTGCAGCAGGTCGTTGATGGTCCGCAGGCCGCCGTCTCCGAGTGCCGCCGCCTCGCGCGCCGTGACCAGTCCCGACTCCGCGAGCGGTTTGTCCGCCGCCACCGCTTCCTCTCCGCTGGAAGCGCCGCAGTTCATTCCCGCACGAGTCCGCCGAGCCTTCGCAGGTAGTCGAGCGTGTAGAGTCCGCTCGCATGGCCGTCCGCCCACTGCGGGCGCAGCGCGTAGCCGCCGACCTTTTCGATCGACCGCAGTTCGAAGGCGCCCTCTCCGTGTTCCACCTGCGGCCGCAACACGCGCCCGAGCGCATCGGGTTCGCCTTGGCAGAGCGCGCAGGGGCAGGCGCGGCGCAGCATCGCGAGCGGAAGGTAGCACTCGCACCCGTCGTCAAACACCAGCGCCAGTTCCGCTCCCGCGACCGCAAGGTTGCTCAACTCCATGGGTCGGCATTCTGCCCGGCATCCTGCCCGCCGTCCACCGGTTTGGAACGCTTTCCGAAAATTGCCGATCCCACCCGCACATGGGTGGCCCCTTCCTCGACAGCCACTTCGTAATCGCCGCTCATGCCCATGCTCAGGGAGGGCAACCGCGCGCCGGATGCCGCCTCGCAGCGGTCGCGCAACGCACGCAACCGTGCAAACCACGGCCGCGCGTCCTCCGCGGTTTCCCCATCGGGCGGGATGCACATCAGCCCCTCCACCGCCAGTCGCGGCAAGGCCAGCAAGGCGGCGAGGTCCGCGAGCAATTCCTCCTCGCGGAATCCGCCCTTGGATGCCTCGTCGCCGAGATTCACCTGCAGAAACACCTTGGGAAACAGGCCGAGCTCCGCCGCCACCCCGTCCATGTAGGCCGCCAATTTCAGGGAATCCACCCCGTGCACCGTATCGAAGAGCCCGAGGATCCTGCGGACCTTGTTGCGCTGGACCCGTCCGATGAAGTGCCAGCAAAGGCCGCCCGGCAGGCAGGGGATTTTCTCCGCGGCCTCCTGCAGCCGGCTTTCCCCGAAGCAGCGCTGCCCGGCATCCGCCGCCTCGCGCACGGTATCGGCGGGAAAGGTTTTCGAAACCGCGAGCAGGGTGACTTCCGCCGGATCGCGTCCGCTGCGGGCGCAAGCGGCATCGATGCGCTCGCGCACCTCGCGAAGATTGGCGGCGATCTCCTGCATCGCGCGGGTGGAGGGATCGATCACTTGATCACACCGGCCATCCGCGCGCGGCCGGTCAGTTCCACAAGATCCCCGAGAACCGCCAGCGATTCGCGCTTCACCGGATCCAGGCCGGTGGGCCATTTCGGGGTATCGTCGAGATCCTCCTCCTTGTTCTTTGCGCGCCGCATGTAGTCCGCCTCCTCCGCCGACGGGTCGAAGGGCTCGAGCGCTCCGCCGTCCTCGAGACCGTCCAGTGTGATCCTGAAGAACTTGAAGCGGTCCTTGTCCTGCGCGGTCACCTTTGCGAAGCGCGCGCGGCGCTCCGCATTGCGCGCCTTCTGCTTTGCGTCCGCATCCGCCATCTCCTTGCGCCTCTCGGCGATGTCCAGCGACAATTCATTGGCCTTCATCCGCCGCTTGGCCTCCACCGCATCCTCGATCGTGTAGGAAAAATCCCGGCAGGCCCGCACCCGCTCCCCGCTGCGCTCCTTCAAGGCCGGCAGGAACAGGTTGTCGGCGGGAAGCGGACGGAAACCGCGCGCCATGCCGATCCGGTCGTGCGGCAGCGGGTTGTCGGTATGCTCCTCACCCACCTCGATCGCATCGAAAATCCCCGGCAGCACGATGTCCGATGCCACGCCGTCGAGTTGTGTCGACGAACCGGAGGGACGGTAGAATTTCTGGATGGTGACCTTGAGGAAGCCCGCCCGCTCGCGGGAGGAAAACAGGGGGAGCATGCGCCCGATGTCGAGGGGTTGCTGCACGGTGCCCTTGCCGAAGGTGGCCGAATCGCCCACCAGCACCGCGCGGTTGAAATCCTGGAGCGCGCCCGCGAGAATCTCGCTGGCCGAGGCGCTGCTGCGATCGGTCATCACCACCATCGGGCCGGTGTAGAGAGGCTTGCCGTTGTCCGAATCCTTCGTTTGCACGCGGCCCATCGTGTCCTTCACCTGCACCACCGGGCCCCGCTCGAGGAAAAACCCGGTCATGCGCCGCACCTCCTCGAGCGAACCGCCGCCGTTGCCGCGGAGATCGAGCACGAGGCCGTCGATTTTTGCCGCGATCAAACGCCCGAGAATCCGTTCCACATCCACCGAACAACTCACCTCGCCCTTGTCGAAGTCGGCATAGAACGACGGCAGCTTGATCACTCCCATGCGGCGCGCCATGCCGGCGGCATCGCGTGTCTCGATGAGTTCGCCGCTTGCCTGTTCGTCCTTGAGTTCCACCTTGCCGCGCTTGATCACCACCACCCGCGTCACCCCCGTCGCTCCGGAGGCCGGTTCCACCTTGAGTCCCACCGAGGTGCCTTCCTTCCCGCGGATCAGGTCGACGACCTTGTCGAGCCTCATGAACATCACATCGGTCATGTCCTCCGGGCGTCCCGAATTGAGTGTATCCACCGCCACCACCCGGTCGTTGAGTCCGAGGCTTCCCTGCAGGTCCGCCGGGCCGCCGACGACGAGGCCGGTGATCTTGGTGGCTCCGTCCTCCTCCGCTTCGAGCAGGGCGCCGATCCCGACGAGTTCGTTCTTCATTCCGTCGCGGAACCGCTCCATTTCCCGGTGGCTCATGTATTCCGAGTGCGGGTCGTAGCTGCGCGCCACCGAGCTGAGGAAATAATTCGCGATTTCCTCGCGGTCGGCATCCTCGATGCTCGCGAGGAGACGCTTGTAGCGCAGAGCCACCTTGTCCTTCGGGCTGCGGTCGTCGACGGCCGGATCGCTCTTGCCCTGTTCCTTGGCGAGTTTCGCGATGTTTTCCCGGCGCAGGGTTTCCGCCAGCACCGCCTCCTTGATTTGCAGTTTCCACTGACGGGCCGCATCGGCATCGTTTTCCGGCCACGGGGCGTCCTTGCGGCTCAGCATGACCTTCTCGTCCGCGCTGAAGTCCGGATCTCCGGCGAGAATTCCCGCCACTTCGCCCACCCGCTTGCGGACCCGCGTGCGGTAGGTTTCGTAGATTTCCACGGCCGCATCCATTGCTTTGCCCTCCAGCAAGAGCCGGTGCATCGAATTCCCGTAGGCCTTGCGGAAGCGGGCGATGTCCTCGCGTGTGAAATACGACTTCTGGGAGTCGAGATCCTCGAGGTAATCATCGAGGAACCTGCGCCCCAGGGCTTCGTCGAACGGCAACTGGGCGTAGTGGCTGTTCTGGAGCATGATCGCCATCTGGCGGCCCACTTGGTTGAAGTCCGCGCGGTCTTCGGCGCGGAGGAGCGGGGCGGCGGCCAGCGAGGCGGCGATCGCGAGATTCCGGAGGAGCGGAAGGTTCATGGTGCGTGGGTGGAGCGCCGATCCGGCGCCGATTCGTCTACCGACCTTGCCACGGAACCGCGGATTGTCGACCGCCAAAACGCGACGCGCCCCGAGCCCGGCTGCGGGAATGGAGCGCGGGAAATTCCCGGCCGTTTCGCCGGGAGAGACATCCAACGGGCCGGAACCGCGCCCGCCCGGGAACCTCAAATCACCCCGGCTTCCTTCAGCGTCTTGAAGGCACCGTTCTTGTTGATGGTCTTCAAGCCTTTGCAGCTCAGTTTGGTGCGCACGAAGCGACCCAGTTCGGGCACCCAGATGCGCTTGGTCTGCAGGTTCGGAGACACCGGGCGCTTCACCACCTTCGTGACATGCCGGCCGATGCCGCCCTTCTTCTTGGCGAGACCGGAACGATGGATGCGGCCGCCGATGCGGACACGGGAACCACGGATGCTGCAAATGCGGGACATGGCGGGAAAGATGCTGGTTGCTTCGGGGGCGCGCAGTCTGCCCGGCCGCGAAAGCCCGTCAAGAAGAATCGCGACCGATTTTCACCGTCGCTTTTCCCGCTCCTGCCGGGCCACCCAGCGCCGGATGTCCCGGAAAACCTTGGATTTTTCCTCGTCAAACATCAGCAGGTGGTGGGCATCGGGGTAGTTCCGGTAGCTGGCGGGAGTGCCCGCCGGAATCCGCGCGACGAAGCCCCGGACATCCGAATCGCTGTTGAAAAAATCCTTGCCGCCATGGAGCACCAGCACCGGGCGATCGAATTCCGCGGCACAGGCGTTCATCCCGTCGATCAAGCGTGCCAGGGCACCGATGAGGCGCAGGGTGTGCTGTTCGACATGGTAGGGGTTCTTTTTTGCCTGTTGCGAGTGCACGGAGCCCTCGGTCATCTGGATCTGCTGGCCACCGGAAAGGGCCTCCACCGATACCCGCGCCAGGGGCAGCGCGGTGGCGGCGGCCTGCACCAGCGCGGGCGTCCATGCCGGGATGTCGTCGCGGAAACGGACGATCGGCGACGAGAGGATGAGGCCGTCGCAGGGAGGTTCTCCGCTCGGTGCTTCGCGGAACGCGTGGCAGGCGATCAAGGCTCCCATGCTTTCCCCGAACCAGAGGATCCGCGCGTCCGGGTGCAAGTCGCGCACCAAGCCGGTGAATGCGAAAAGATCCCGATACCACTCGGCGGGACTGCCGATGTCCCCGCGCCGGGCGTAGAGCGGATCGCCGCCCTGGCCGCGCAACTCGTAGGCGTACAGCGCGGTCGATGGCTGCCAGCGCAGGAGATTGTCGCCGAGGTTGCTGTAATCGGTCGGGGCGCCGCAAAACCCGTGCAGCGCGATGATCACCGTCTTCGGTTCGCGGTCTTCGGCGAGCCACTTGCGGTAGCCGAAGGTCTCGCCCTTCGCGCCCGCCGTACGGGGATGGAAGATCGGTTGCGGCCCCGAGGCGCAGCACGGCATCAGCAGCGCACAGGCCGCGACCAGTACCGCCGGGATGGCCGCGCCGAGCGGCCCGCTCCGTTTCGCTCCACCGGGAAAAGGCACGACGCAGTCTCTCCCATTGCCCGCCAAAGCGCAACTCCCGGAAAATCAGCTGCAATGACGGTCATTTCCTGAGCGGCCGCAAGTTCGCGTTTGAATGCGGTCGCCATTTGCGGAGCCGACGGCAAGCGCACTCGGGAATGCGGCCTTCGCGCGTGCGTGCGACCATGCCCATACCGTGGGAGCCGTTGCGTTTCGAGCCTGGATCCGGATCGCGTTCTGGGGCAATTCCACCACGGCTCCCATGGGACTCGCGAAGGTGAGCATCCGGACGATGACCGTCCGATGATGCGCGCCGAGCGTTCGGTTCAGAGCGCGGCGATGGCCTCCATGATGCGGCGGGAGATGCGCTCGTAACCTTCCTTTCCCGCGGCGGCGGCGAGTTCCTCCGGGCTGAGGCGGATCGGCGGGCCGACCGCCACCGAGATGCGGTGGAAGCGGACGCGCGCGGATCCGCGCGGCAGTGCCTCGCGCGCGCCGCGGATGCGCACCGGCTGGATGATCGCGGCGCTTTTGGCGGCGATCAAGCCGATGCCGGGAGCGGGCGTGCCGAGGGATCCGTCGTGGGTGCGGGCGCCTTCGGGAAACACGAGCACCCGGTTGCCCTCACGCAGTTTGCGGATGATGGTCTTGAGGCTGCTCATGTCCGGTTTGTCCTGATCGACCGGGATCGCGTTCCACTGGCGGTAGACCCAGCGGGTGAAGCGGTTGAAGAGCGTCTTGCGGGCGAGGTAGACCATTTCCGTTTGATAGAGGTTTCCGATCAACGGCGGATCGAGGTAGCTCTGATGGTTCGAGGCCACCAACACCGGGCCTTCGGTGACGAGATGTTCCGCACCGGTCACCCGCATGCCGAAGAGGCTGCGGAAAGCGGATCCGGAAATCATCCAGCCGAACCAGTACATCCATCTCATGGTTGCTGCAGGGTGGTCGCGGGATCCGCTCATTCGCCGCCGTCCGCATCGGGCATCGGGAACCCCAGGGCCCGAAGCGAGGCGATCACGGCATCCACCGCCGCGTCGATCGAAAGGTGGGTGGTGTCGATCACGGTGGCACCGGGCGCGACCACCAGCGGGGCGGTGGCGCGGGAGGCATCGGCCGCATCGCGGGCCGATACGGGGTCGGCGAGGCCCTCGCAGCCGCGGCGTCGCTGGCGTTCCTCCTCGGAGGCATCGATGTATATTTTGAAAGGGGTGTCGGGAAACACCACCGAACCGATGTCGCGTCCTTCCATCACGAGATTGCCGTGCTCGAGACAGGCGCGTTGGAGGGAAATGAGGCGCGCGCGGACAGCGGGAATCGCCGCGATGGCGGAGACATGGGCATTGACCGTCTCACCGCGGAGTTCTCCGCCGGGATTGACGCCGTCGATCGTGAACGAGACATCCCGTCCTTCCACCGGGCATGCCAGGCGGGAGCGGTCGAGCATCGCGCCGACGGCGGCGGCATCCGAGGGATCGATCCCCTCGCGCAGCGCCTTCCAGGTGACGGCCCGGTACATGGTGCCGGAATTGACCATCATCAGGCCCAAGCGTTCCGCGAGACGCTTGGCGATGGTGCTTTTCCCGGACGCGGCAGGTCCGTCGATCGCCACGGCTTGGCCGCAAGGATGGTCGGTGGCGGGTGTCATGAACCTTGGTGCGACACGACCGGAAGGTCGAAGGCGGAGGGATCGGTGCGGCCGGCCATCACGGCGGCGAGGTGATGGGCGAAGCCCGGGTAGGAGGTGTTGACACAGGCGGTGTCGCGGATGGTGGTGCCGCCTTGTGCGAAGAGACCGGCAATGGCGAAGGCCATCGCGATGCGGTGGTCGCCGTGACTTTCAAGCACCGCGCCGTGCAGCGGGCGGCCGCCCTCGATTTCCATGCCGTCCTCGAATTCGCGGACCTCGGCTCCCATGGCGCGGAGGTTTTTCACCACCACCGCGATGCGGTCGGATTCCTTCACCCGGAGTTCACGCGCGTTGCGGATGGAGGTCTTGCCCTTGGCCAATGCGCCGGCCACGGCGATCACCGGGAGTTCATCGATCAGGTTGGGGATTTCGCTTTCCAGCACCGCCGTTCCGTGGAGATCGGCACCGGTGACGCGGATTTCGCCGAATGGTTCCCCATGGGACACGCCGGGTTCCTCCCGGATGCCGGCGCCCATCCGCGAAAGGACGGCAAGCACGGCCGTGCGGGTCGGGTTGAGTCCCACATCGCGGATCGTCAATTTCGATCCCGCTGCGGATGCGGCGGCCACGATCCAGAACGCGGCGCTTGAGATGTCGCCGGGGATGCTGATATCGCAGGCGGCGGGAACCTGACCGCCGCGGATCGAGATCGAATTGCCGAGGCGGACGGTCTGGACGCCGAATGCCGTGAGCATGCGTTCCGTGTGGTCGCGGGTCTCGGAGGGTTGGACCACGGTGGTTTCGCCGTCGCAAAACATGCCGGCGAGGAGGATCGCGCTCTTCACCTGGGCGCTGGCCACCGGCAGGGCGTAGGTGATCGGGTTGAGCGATGCGGCGTGGATGGCGAGGGGCGCGCAACCGGGCTTGCTGCCCTTGGTTTCGATGGAGGCCCCCATCATCGCGAGGGGGCGGATGATGCGGTCCATCGGGCGCGAGGAGAGCGAGGCATCGCCGAAGAGTTCGCTCGGGAAAGGCTGACCTGCAAGCAGGCCTGCGAGCAGGCGCATGCCGGTGCCCGAGTTCCCGCAATCGATCGGGCTGCGCGGGGCCGAGAGCCGCATCGCACAACCGCGGATGCGGAGGGTGACCGGGCCCGCGTCCGGAAATTCCTCGAGCACCTCGACTTGCGCTCCGAGGGAGGTCATCGCGCGAAGCGTGTGAAGGCAGTCCTCGCTGGGAAGGAAATTGCGAACGAGCGAAACGCCTCGGGCGAGTCCTCCGAAGATGGCGGTGCGGTGGGAAATGCTTTTGTCGCCGGGAACGCGGAAAGACGCGTTGATGCCACGGATGGCGTTGATTTCGAAACAATCCATGGCGGGTGGTCGTGGCGTGGGCCTCAGGATGGATCGAGCAGGCGGCGCAGTCCGCGGGCCTCCCCGAGCCAATGGCGGGCCGCTTCTTCATCGACGGACTCCAGAGCGGCAAGGATTTTTCCGAGTTCCTCGATGGTTTGGCGCAGGCCGGGAGCGAGCGCGTCGCGGTTCTCGAGGGCGATGCGTCGGTCCTGCAGACCCTCGCGTCGCTCCTGGTCCACTTCGAGCTCGGCTTCGAGATCATGCCGGGCACGGGCGGCACGAAGCTGAGCCCGGTTCAGGACCCGTTCGCACAGGAGCCGCTGGCCGACA
>CAZMUK010000094.1:0-10743 GCA_964569415.1 uncultured Luteolibacter sp.
CCCCGTTTGCGCGGGCACACCGCCGCGCAGCACCACCTGGTTGAGTCCGCGCATGCCGAAGCGCATCGGTTCCTTCATCCCGTCGCGGGACAGGGCGGCATCACCGTCCTTTCCGAAGCCCGCAAAACTCCCGCGCAACTGGTCGCCGTTGGCGAAGAGCAGCATGTCGGGTGCGATCGGATCGCCGCAAGCAGTGGAGAATGCGAGGGCAAGAAACGGGAAAGTGAACTTCATTTCTCGTAGATCGGCAGGAAACGGTAGTTCAGGGCGAGGGAGAGCAGCGCACCGGCGGTGTTGAATGAATTTCCAAAGTTGCCGGGGAAAGACCCGTCGGGCCCCTGAATCGCGCCGAGGTAACGGACATTGAGCGCGTTCCAGTCGCGCCACGCCGCCTCGTCTCCATGAAACAGGGCCTGGGACATGTAGTATTCGAAATAATACGGATAACTCCGTTCGCGGTACCTTTCGTTTTTCTTCAGGAACTCGATG
Organism: uncultured Luteolibacter sp.; assembly: GCA_964569415.1. Classification (GTDB taxonomy): domain Bacteria; phylum Verrucomicrobiota; class Verrucomicrobiia; order Verrucomicrobiales; family Akkermansiaceae; genus Luteolibacter. The sequence continues at coordinate 490 of CAZMUK010000094.1, forward strand.
CCCAGTTTTTGCTCTGCCCCTCCCCGCTCCTTGGCGAGGTCATGGCAGAGCGTGCCGATCGCGGTGAGCGTGACGCTTCCGCCGCCCGGGCTCGTGTACCCGTAGGTCCCGTCCTTCGAGCGGTTCCTCTTCAGGTAGGCCAGGCCCTTGCGGAACACCTCGTCGGGAATGGGCACTCCGGCGTTGCGCGCAGCGTAGAGCGTCACCATCTGGCAACCGGCCACGGTCGTGTCGGAAGATTTGTCGTCCGGAGTGTAGCGCCAACCGCCCGTGGGGTTCCGCTTCTGCGAGCTGATGATCAGGTCCACCGCCTGCCGCAGGGCACCGGCGATGCGAGGGTCATCCACCACCCCGTAGGCCTCGGCCAGTGCCTTGGTGGCGAAGCCGTGATTGTACATGCTGTCGCCGATGTAGCCGTTCTTCTTGTTCTGGCAGGAAAGGATGAAGTCGAGCCCCTTGCGGATGACCGTTGCGTATCGGCCGTTGCCCGGGTCTTCGCCGTGGGCGAGGAACGCCGTGATGCACAGACCCACGACGCCCGGGTTGTCCCCGTAGCTGTCGTTCCAGCAGCCCTTCGCGTTCTGTGTACGGGCGAGGTAATCGAGTCCCTTGCGGTAGATGTTCTCCACTCCGGCGGGGATCGAGTCATCGCCACGCCGCTGGGCGAGTTGGGCGGATGCACTCCCCGCCGGGAAACACAGGGCGGCGAGCAAGGCCGGAATGGCACGGAGGAAGCGGGAGGACATAGGCATCATGGACGGATTCGAGTGGGTCCGCTGGCGGCTTCCAGACCCCGGTTGTAGGCGTCGAAGGCCTGACGGAATTCCTCAGGGATCTCCAGGCCGCCGCTGCCTGCGGCCTTCGGCACGCGACGCTCCTCGGACTTGCCGCCTGTTTCACCTCCCACTGTCTCGTTGCCGGTGTCCGAGTACCCGGTGGATCCCTTGCCCGAGTTGCTGCCTTCGCCCTTGCTCTCTCCCTGTCCCGGTTGCTTGCCTGATCCCTCCTGCTGCTGCGGTTGCTGGCCCTGACCTTGGCCCTGACCGGGTGATTTGCCCAGCATCCGCTCCAGCATATCCATCATCGCGCCACCTTGCCCTTGCCCCGGGTCCTGCCCTTGCCCCTGACCCTGCCCCTGACCCTGCCCCTGACCCTGCCCTTGCCCTTGCCCTTGCCCTTGCCCCTGCCCCTGCCCCTGCCCCTGCCCCTGCCCCTGCCCTTGGCCCTGCCCCTGCCCTTGTTCTTGGCCTTGTTGCCCTTGGTTCTTTTTCGCGGCCTCGTAGAGTTTTTCGAGAACTTCGGTTTGGGCGGCTACTGTTTTCCCGCCGGTGTCTGTTTCGGCCAGCAGTTCGGTGGCCTCGTCCATGATGGATTCGACCTTGCGGAGCATTTCGATCACATCTGGCTTGGTTTGCTCCGCGGCGAACTGCTGGACATCGGCGGCGAGTTCGTCCTGTTCCTCGGCGAGTTTCGCGGCACCTTCCTCGAGGAAGGCTTTCGGATCAGGCTTGACCGCCTCCGCCGCGACCGCCGGAGCAGGAGCGAGGAAAAACAATGAGGCAAACAGGGTGGTGATCATCGGTTCGGAGCGGGTTGAGCCGGTTTTGAAAGGTTGTTCGCCCGGCGGAACTGCTCGAGGGCGCGGGTCCGCGAACGGAGGTCCTGCTCCTGCTGCACGAGCTTGATGATGCGCAGCATGAACTCGAAATCCTCTTCTTGCCCCCCGCCGCCGCCACCGCCGCCGCCTCCTCCTCCGCCGCCACCACCCTTTTTCTCCTGGTTGCCGAGTTTCTTGGCCCACTCCTCCAGGCGGCCCGCCCACATGGCCGAGTTCTCGGCGGCGAGGTACGAGTGATTCGCGGACAGACTGCGCCGCACACCTTCCAGTCCATCGTCGATTTTCGCGTCCTTCATCTCCTTGAGGATGTCGCGGAACACCGGGCGCTGCGTGCGGTCGAAGTATGCGGCGAGGTCCTCCTGGATCCACCCCATGTCGGACGCAGTCCTCGACTGCTGGCCGATATTGTCGTCCAGTTTGCGAAGGACCGAAGGATCAAGCTCGGAGCGCCGCAAGCCCAGGAGGTTCTCGAAAGCCGACTGCAGCGAGCCGGTGATTCCCTTCTGTTCGGCCGCGGCGCGCTTGAGGCGGTTGACGAAGGTATCGGCCTCAAACTGGTCCTTCGCCTCGTTCGCCTTCTCGGCGGCCTGCTTGAGTTTTTCGACCACCTTCTTCTGTTCCTGCACCGCCTGCTTCATGTCCTGCTTGGACTTCTCCGGAGTGTTCGACGACTGCTGGGCATCGTCGAGTTTCTGCTCCACCTTGGGCATGCCATCCTTCGAGACATCCTGCACCGCTTCGAGCATCTCGGACATCTTCTTGAGCATCTCCTTCTCCATGTTCTGGTTGCGCGCCGCATCCTTCATCATTTTCTCGACCTGCTTGGCGAGCTCCTCGGCGCGGCGGCGCGACTCACGCTCTTCCTCCTGCTGGCCGGCGATGCGCTCGGTGTTCTCCTTCTTCTGAAGTTCCTCGCCGTCCATGCGCTCGAGGCGCTCGTTTTCATCGAGCAGTTCGGTCTCGACGCGCGCGATGTCCTCGAGTTCGCCGATCGCCTTGTCGAACACCGCCTTGAGCATTTCCGCGTGTTCCTCCCGAGTCATGATGTGGATCACCACCGGCTCCGAACGGATCCGGCCGCGGTCGGGAAGCCGGTCCTCGGTATAGGCGCGGACCGTGAGGCGTTGCGGGCCGATTCCCAGCGCCATCGGGGAAAATGCCACCGGAGACAAGAGCCTGCGGTCGGCACTTCCCGCCTCGGCCAGCACCATCTCGCCTCTGGCTGGCGAACCGCTGCTGACGGCTGTCGCCTCGCCCACCCACTCGAGGCCGAGCACTTTGAGGCCGAGATCGTCTTCCGCCAAGGCTTCGAAATCGAGAGTTTCCTCCGCAAGCACCGCTACTTGCCGCTCAATGCCTTGCAGGTAACAGGCAGGCGGCGCGTCGGACACCGCATCGACCCGGATCCGGAATCCTCCCGCATCGGAGAGGTCGAGTCGGTCGGTCCAGGAGAAAGGAACCTCGAAGGAGACATCGCCGACCTCAAGTGCGGGGGTGGATGCCTCGGCACCGGCCAATGAGAGGGTGCCGGAAAGGCCGGGTGCCTGCGTGCTTTTGCTCTTTTGAGTTGTTTCCGCATCCGAGAGCGGGACCACCGGGCCGAAACTTCCGTTGGCCAGTTCGCGGTTCATCTTCAGGCCGATGCGCACCGAGCCGCCCTTGACCACGCTGACCACGCCGGTGGTGAGATCGATCCGCTGATCGGGCAATCCAAGGTAGTCCGGAGGCGACACCAGCGCCGATGCGGACTGCACGGAGGGGCGCATGGTGGGAACGATGCGCAACTCGTGCTTCAAGTCGCCGATGCGGAAGACGACGGTTCCCTCTTCCTGCTGGCCGGGGAAGGTGAAGCGGTAGGAGGAATCCTTGAGGGTCGCACTCACCTCCGGTTGCCCGTCGTAGCGGCCGACGCCGGAGGACGGGCTCCTTTCCGAATCCGCGCCCAGCCACAGGACCACATCGAACGCCTCTCCGATCGGAACCGCCAGCGACGCGGGGGGATTCTCGAGTTTGGTGAAGGTGTAGCGCTCGGTGTTCGCCAGCGGCATCAGCCAGCGTTGGAGCGCGTTGATCGCGGCACGCGGGGCGAGTGCGAAGGACAATGCCGAAACCAGTGCGAGCCCGAGGGCCGCCAGAGCCCATTTCCGGTGAAGTTGCGCAGGCAGCGCCTCCTTGAGGTCACGCCGCCCGGTCTCCACCGCCACCGCCTGCATCGCCGCCTCGCGCAGCCGCGGCGAAAGGGAGTCGGCCGTGCCGGTCTGATCCTGGAGCTCGATGACCCCGAGCAGACGGTCGCCCAAGCCCGGGTAGCGCCGCGCGATGAGTTTCGCGAGTTGGTCCTCGCGCCGCCGCCGCCACACCCAGCGGTGCAGCCAGTACGGTGCGAAGAGCGAGAACAACGAGAAGCCCGCCGCAAGAACCGCCAAACGCACCCAGCCGGGGGTCGACCAGATCCGGTCCAGACCATAGACGAGCAGGAAGGAAACCAGCAGGCCGATCAACCCCGCCGAGAACGCCTCGAGGATCTTGACCCTCCACAAGCGCTTGCGAAAATCATCGAGTTGCCCCTTGAGGGATTCCGGGATCTCCACAAGGTGTTTTTCCTGAGGGAAATGAGGCATCGGGGGACGAACAAACGGGGTTGCGGGGCGGGGACGGGCGGGGCGCTTGCGAAAAGGGAGGGCGGGAAGGGGCGGGCGAGGGTTTTCCGCGGGAAAGAGGTCTCTGAAAACCCCCCTCGCATCCAGCGAATTCCGTACGCTACCCACAGGAATCGGCCCCAACGGAGTGATTTGTCTGCCCTTTTCCCGAAATCCCCCCGGTCGCCCGGTGCTGCGGACTCCTCCCGGCGAAACCCAGCCGAATCCCTCTTGAATAATCGGCTCCGCGCGCCGTCCATTGCTGCGTGAACACCAAGCGCAAATTCCTCCGCACCGCCGCGGGCCTCACCCTCTGCGTGGCCGCCGCCCTCTCCTCGACCAGTTGTGTGACGACCTACGATGCCATGGGCCGCCCGGTTCAAACGGTCGATCCCGGCCTCGCGGTGGCCGGAGTCGCCGCCGCGGGAGTCCTCGGCTACGCGATCGCGAGCGACCGCCATCACCATCACGGGTACGGGTACTACGGACCGGGACCCTATTACTGCTACTGACGCCCGCCCTCCGCGCGCAGGCCCCGCCAGTGACCCCGGCGGCCCCGCCTCAGGCCTCGCGGAGGTAATCCGCGGCCAGATCCACCGCCCGGTAGCCGACCCCGAACTGGTCGCAGATCAGGTTGGCGCTGATCCGGCCGGACTCGTAGATCGTAGGAAGGCCGCTGCCGGGATGGGTGCCGCCGCCCACGAGATAGCAATTCCGGAAACCCGTGAGGCGGTTGTGCGGCCGCAGGTAGAGCATCTGCCCGAGGGTGTGGGAGAGGTTGAAGGTGGCGCCCATGAAGATTCCGGAGCTTTCCCAATCCGCCGGGGTGAGGATGCGTTTGGCGACGATCCTGCGGCGCAGGTCCTTCATCGAGGTGCGGCTCTCGATGCGGGAAAGGATCTTTTCGGCGTATTCCTCCTTGTGACGCTCCCAATCGGACCCATGACGCATGTTGATGACGGGCGAGAGAACGTAGAGCCCGGAACATCCCGCGGGGGCCACCTGCGGATCGGTGACGCAGGAGTTGCGGATGTAGACCGACATGTCGTCGGAAACCCTCCGCTCGCTCTGGATGTCGCCGACATTCCGCTTGTAGTCGTCGGCAAAGACAATGTGGTGGTGCGGCTCGTCCCGGTAGACCGTGTCGAGTCCGAGGTACATCATGAAGGTCGAGCAGGAGAATTTCCTGCGGCGCAGCTTCTCTTCATCCGCATTGCGCCGCCCGAAGAGCCGCGTGACGGCATGCCCGTAGTCGGCATTCATCACCACCGCGTCGGCCTCGATGCGCGAGCCGTCGGCCAGCAGCGCGCCGGTCGCCTCGCGGCCGCGGAACAGCAACTCGCGCACCGGGGAGGAGAGCCGGATTTCACCGCCCAGCGAAGCGAGGTGGTCCGCCATCGCCCGCGAGATCCGGTTGAGGCCGCCTTGGACATGATAGACGCCGAAGCGGTACTCGGTGAACGAGAGGATGGTGAACAGCGCCGGACAATGCCAGGGGGACATGCCGAGGTACTTGGCCTGGAAAGTGAAGGCGAGCTTGAGCCGCTCGTCGCGGAAATAGTCGCCCAGTGCGTCGTGCACGCTGCGGGTGGTGAGCACGTGCGGCAGGGCGCGGACGAGGGTGGGGCTCAGGTAGGAGGTGAGCCGGTGGTAGCTGCGCTGCAGGCAGGGATAGATCTCGCGGAATTTCCTGCCCTGCTCGCGCATGTAGCGCAGGAAACCCTCGCGGCTCCCCGGAAACACCCGCTCGACCTCGTCGGCCATCCGCGCGCGATCGCTGAACGTGTGCAGCGAGGTATCGCCCCAACTGAGGCGGGACATGGGGTTGAGGTCGACGAAATCAAGATGGTCCTCGCTGCGCGAACCCGCCTCCGCGAACACCTCGTCGAGACAGAATTTCTGGTGAAGGAAGGTCGGCCCGATATCAAAGGAATACCCGTCGAAATTCAGTTCCCCGTTGCGGCCGCCGACCCGGTCCTCCTTTTCCACCACCGTCACGCGGAAGCCGCGCTTGGCGAGGATCATGGCGGCGGTAAGCCCGCCGGGGCCTGCGCCGACGACGAGGATGTGTTTGCTGCCGGGACGGGACATCGGGGAAAGGGAGTGTTTCGGGAAAAGACGCCGGACTCTAACGACCGCCCGAACGATGGCAACCCCTCGCTCCGCGAAACGGCGATTTGCGGAGGATTTTCGGATGGACAAGGCTTTGCCGCGGGGCTACGCGTCTGCCCCCCGGGAGCGAATGCCCCGGGGCTTTCGGAGGGCAGAGTAGCTCAGCGGTAGAGCAGAGGACTCATAAGCCTTTGGTCGGCGGTTCAAATCCGCCCTCTGCCACCACTCCCGCAAACCGCCCGGCGCGGCCCCGGCCGCTCGATGCTTGCCTTCCCGGCCCGCGGGTCCGAGACTCGCCGCGATGTTCACCCCGAAGTGGAAAAAAGAGGCGCGACACCTCGCGAAGGGCGCGCTCAAGTTCGTCCACTACAAGCGCGACCTGCTCGCCGCGGAGCGGACCGACGAGATTCTCGCGCGCAGGAAGGACCTGCTGGCGGCGGTTGCCGCAGGCGACCGCGGCGAGGCGGAAAAGGCATCGGCGCAACTGACTCATGTCTGCGGCAAGGCCCTGCCCGCGGAAAAGCCGATGGGCTGGTTCGAGGAGAATGTGGAGGTGATGTTCGTGGCGGTGGTGATTGCCCTCGGCCTGCGCGCCTACTACCTGCAACCATTCCGGATCCCCACCGGTTCGATGCAGCCCACGCTCAACGGCATCATCGGCAAGCCGCTGCCGCAAACCGAGTGGCCCTCCCTGCCCCAACGGCTCGTGGAAAAGGTGCTGCGCGGAAGATCCTATGTGAAAGTGGTCAACGACCGCGACCGCACGATCGCCCGGTTGCCGTCGGGCCCGCTGGGGCTGGACCTGCGCGATGTACAAAAATTCCATTTCCTCAGCCGCGGCCGCATCGGCTGCACGGACGCCCCGCCCCTCAACCTTCCCGGACCCATCAATCCCTGCCTCAACGCCGGACTCGGCCGCGCGCTGGGCATCGCCGCCTCCAACAACATGGTGCTCCCCGCGGGAACCGTGGTCTGCGAAGGAACCATCGACTCGGGCGACCTGGTGCTGGTCAACAAGTTCTCCTACCACTTCCGCAAACCCAAGCGCGGCGAGGTGTTCGTGTTCGACACGATCGGCATCCGCGGCATCCACGAGCGCAGTGGCGACCAAGCAGCCGGTTCCCACTACATCAAACGCCTCTGCGGAACGCCCGGCGACCGGCTCTCGATCTCGCCGCCCAACCTTTTCATCGACGGGCGCATCGCCAAGGAACCGGGCATCCAGCGGGTGATCCGCAGCGAAGGCGCCTATCACAAGGAACCCGCCGGCTACGAAACCGCCCGGGTGGAAAGCGCCCACGGAACCTACCTGAGCGACCCCGACGATGTGCTGGAACTCAAGGCCGCCGCCCGCCCCGGCATGCGCGAGTACGCGGCGCTCGGCGACAACACCGCCAACTCGCTCGATTCCCGTTACTGGGGGGCCGTGCGCGAGTTCAACCTCGTGGGCCCGGCCCTCCTCTCCCTCTGGCCGCTCACCACCGGCCACTGGGGATTCATCCGCTGACCCACCCGTGTCCGAGGCAGCGGACATCACCAGTCGCGCGAAATCCAACCTCGCGTTCGCCCTGCGCGTGCTGCCACGCGCACGCCGCGAGGACATGACGGTATTCTACGCGTTCTGCCGCAGCATCGACGACCTCGCCGATGACGAGGGCCTCACCACGCAACAACGCAGCACGGCCTTGCACGCATGGAAAACCGGCATCGTCTCCGGCTTCCGCGAGCCGACCGGCCTGCAGCGGGATCTCATTTCGCTGCGCGAGCGCCACCGCATCCCCAACCGCTGGCTGACGGCGATCATCGAAGGGTGCGAACAGGACCTCGTCCCCCGCCGCTTTGCGACCTGGAAGGAACTCGACGCCTACATCTGGAAAGTGGCCGGAGCCGTGGGGCTCGTCTCGACCCGTCTGCTCGGCTGCACGCAAGCATCCGCCGAAACCTATGCCGAGCAACTCGGCCGCGCCCTGCAAATCACCAACATCCTGCGCGATGTGGGCGAGGACCTCGCGCGGGGAAGGATCTACCTGCCCCAGGAGGACTTCGCGCGCCACGGCATCGATGCCGATGCACTCGCGGACGCGGCAGCCAAGGGCCGCCTCACTCCGTTGCTGGCCGCGACTGCGGATCGCGCGCGGGTGGCCTTCACCGCCGCCGATGCCGCCCTGCCCGCCGCCGACCGCAAGGCCCTGCTGCCCGCCCGTATCATGAGCGATATCTATCAGGACCTGCTCGCGCGGATGACGCGGGACGGCTTCCGCGTCCTCGGCACCCGCTACCGGGTGCCTGCATTCAGCAAATTGCGGATCCTTGCAAAACGGATGATTGCGGGACGATTCCTCGACCGCTAAGGTCTGCCCAATGCAGCCGGGAAATACATCGCGCCTTGTCGCTTCCGTCCTTTCCTCCGCCCTCGCCGCCTTGGCGCTCGCCGGATGCACGCCACCCCCGCCGCCCCCTTCCCCTCTGTTCACCCCGAACCCGCCCTACCCGCCTACCCCGGTGGATCCCGCCAACCTCGCGGCCCCGGCCCGACCCGATTCGGCGCCCGGAAGCCTCTCGGACATCGAGTCGCCGAATCCCGTTTCGCCGCCACCGCCCGCTCCGGAACCGCGCTCCTCGACTTCCTTCCCGGGAAATTACCCGCTCGCCACACCGACCACCAAACCGAACCGGGTCGTCAGCCCTTTCCCCCCGTTTCACGAAATCGATATCGAGGGCTTCCGCTCCGGCCAGTTGGCGCGCGATCCTTCAAACGGGAAGATCTTCCGGGTTCCATAAGACGCACCCCACACAGGAACCGGCAGCAGGATGCCTCAAGCTCAAGCGGGGGATCGGAAGCGAGTCGGCAGCTTCTCCCAGAACCCGAAAAACCCGCCGGTGGCAAGCGGACGCAGGGCGAGATCCTCGGGACGATCATGGAGAACGAGACGGACCCCCGCCGTCGACAGCGCGATGCGCACTGCTTCGATTTGATCGTCGAGCGGACCCACCTCCGGACGCATCGCGACCACCTGCCGAAGTTGGCGCCGGCCCACCCATTCAAGCATGGCCTCGAGGACGGAGGAACCGTTCCCGCGGTCGACCGGCACCCCGTACGCCGTTTCAGCGCGCCGGGCCGCATCGTCGAGCGCGCTGCGCAGCCATGCGGTCCTCAGCGGTGACCGGCCGGAATCCTTTCCCGCGCCGGGATCGGCACAAGCGAGAATGGCATCGGGCACCATGCCCTCGAGCGGACCTCGCTCGATCAAGAGATCCTCCTCATGGATCCAGATGCCGGTGGGACCCTCCGCCGGCGGAGGCGTTTCAGGCAAGGAGGGACGGGTGATGGCGGGCCGCTCCCCGACGGCGGAGGAAAGAGCCTGTGGATGCTCGAGCCGTTCGAGACCCTCGCGATGGGTCGCGAGAATTCCCGGCGGCAGGTACTTTTCCAAATTGCTCCGGCGGGGAAGGTAGGTTTTCCCCGGCGTCTGGAGGCCGGCGACCCAACGCCACGAAAGAGTGTTCGAAGCAGGATCGGCATCGAGGAGGTGCCTGAAAAACAGATCGGCTCCGAGCTGCCAAGGCAGGCGTTCCACATGGATCCACCAACCGGCGAACCACATCCGCGCGTGATTGTGCAGATAGCCGGTCTCGAGCAACTCGCGGGCGAAATGATTCATGATCGCCACGGGGCCTTCTCCCGCGGCACAGCGTTCGGCGCGGAGAAGCACCGGCCCGTTGCGTGGGTCCTCGCGCAGGGCCTTGAGGTCCTCGAGATACTCGGTCCATACCTGCGGACGAAGGGACAGCCAGCTTTTCCAATACCGCCGCCAGCAGACCTCCTGGGTGAACTTCTCGACCGTCGACGGCGCATAGCGGCGGAGCGGTGCCGCCGCGCATTCG
>CAZMUK010000095.1:0-10668 GCA_964569415.1 uncultured Luteolibacter sp.
GTGCCCTGGGGTGAGGGTGCGGGACGATGCCCCTTTTTCAAACGCTTCTCAGGACTGCGGTTCCTCCGGGTCCGCCTTCGGCAGCTTGTCCACCTCGTCGAGCAGGTTGACAAGGCCCACGCCCCGCTCGGCGGAGGCATCGAGCACGAAGCGCAGTACCGGAGTGGATTTGAGCACCACCCGCTTCATCACCCGGGCTTGGAGCGAACCATGATCGCGGTTCAGTTTCGCAAGCACCGGAGCGGGATCTCCGCCCAGGACGCTGACCCATACCTTTCCCTCCTTCAGGTCCTGGGTCACTTCCACGGCGCTCACCGTCACCAGTTTCCCGTGCCATTCGTAGTCGCGCTGCACCACGCCGCCGATTTCCCTGCGGAGCAGTTCATTGATGCGGTCGAGACGGTGGGACATGGGGAAACGGGATCGGGGAAACGGACTGGCGATGTGCGGGCGCAGACCGGAACCAGCCGGGCGTGGTGCACCGGTTCACAGGGTCTGGGGAACCTTCTCGAGGCGGTAGCACTCGATGATGTCGCCTTCGAGGTACTCGTTGAACTCGCCGAGGCGGATCCCGCACTCGAAGTTCTGGCGCACCTCCTCCACCTCTTCCTGGAAGCGGCGGAGGGTCGACATTCTCCCGTCGAACACCGGGATGCCCTCGCGGATCACGCGGGCATGGCCCTTGCGGTGGATGCGGCCGTCGGTGACGAAGCTGCCGGCAGCCCTGCCGCGGGACAGTTTGAAGACCTTGCGAACTTCCGCATGGCCGAGGACGCTTTCGCGGGTGAGCGGCTCGAGCAGTCCGAGCATCGCTTCCCGGACCTGGTCGATGAGCTCGTAGACCACCGAGTAAAGCTTCACCTCCACCCCGGCGGCTTTGGCGGCCTTCACCGCCTTTGCCTCGACCTTGACATTGAATCCCATGACCACTGCGTCCGCCGAGTCGGCGAAGGAGATATCCGACTCCGAGATCGGGCCGGCCGCGGCGGTGATGAACTGGCATTCCACCTTTTCCGACTCGATGGCGAGCACCGCCTTGCGGATGGCCTCCACCGAACCCTGCACATCGCATTTCAGGATCAGTTTGAGCACCGCCTTGCCGCCGCCTTCCTTCACCATCGAGTACAGGTCCTCGAGACGGTTGCGGTGTTGCGGCTTGAGGCGGTCGATGCGGAGTTGTTCCTGGCGCTCGGCGGCAAGGGTCTTCGCCTCGCGTTCCGATTTCATTTCCGTGAGGTGGTCGCCCACATTCGGGATTTCCTCAAAGCCCACCACCTCCACCGGCATGCCCGGATGGGCTTGTTTTACCGCCTCGCCGCGGTCGTTGATCATCGAGCGCACCTTGCCTGCGTAGGGTCCGCAGATGAAAGGTGTACCGGTGCGCAGGGTGCCGGATTCCACGATCACCGTGGCGGTGGTGCCGCGGCCGGGAACGATCCGGGCCTCGATCACCGCGGCGCGCGCGGTCGTGGCGGGGTTGGCCTTGAGTTCCAGCACCTCGGCCTGCAGCGCGATGAGGTCGAGCAAGGTCTCCATTCCCTCTCCGGTGAGGGCGGAAACCGCGGCGAACTCGGTATCTCCCCCGTAGTCCGTGGTTTGCAGTCCTTGTTCAGCGAGTTGCGATTTCACCCGTTCGACATTCGCGCCGGGGAGGTCGCACTTGTTGATCGCTGCGATGATGGTCTTGCCCGCGCGCTTGGCGTGTTCGATCGCCTCGATCGTCTGGGGCATGATGCCGTCGTTGGCGGCCACCACGATGACCACGATATCGGTGATATCAGCCCCGCGGGCCCGCATGTCCGAGAAAATCGCGTGGCCCGGGGTGTCGAGGAAGGTGATTTCGTGGCCGCTGTGGATCACCTGGTAGGCACCGATGTGCTGGGTGATGCCGCCGGCCTCGCCCGAGACCACCTTGGACTTGCGGAAGAAGTCGAGGATCGAGGTCTTGCCGTGGTCAACATGACCCATGATCGTCACGATCGGCGGGCGGTTGCGAAGCAGTTCCTTGGGTTCCTGTGCGGGCTTCTCGGGTTCCTTGACGGAGGTGTCGACACCGTGGAAGCCCTTTTCCTTGGCGCGTTTTTCCCTTTCGAATTGGAAGCCGTGGAGTTCGCAGATCTTCGCCGCGGTTTCCGGCTCGATCGGTTGGTTGGGTGCCGGGAACACGCCGATCTTGATGAGATCGGCCATGATGTTGAATGGTTTCAGGCCGAGTCGCGCCGCGAGTTCGGGCACCATGATGGGCGGCTTGATGACGATCAGCTTCGGATCATCCTCATCGGCGGATTCGGTTTGGGCATCCGGGGCATCCGCCACCGGGGCGGGGGCCGGAGTGGTCGGGACCGGGGCGTCGCTTGTTGTCGATGCGGGTTGCGCCGCAGGGGAATCGTCTTTCTCGAGGATTTTGGAAATCGAGCCCAGCACAGCCTTGGGTGGCACGGCGGCCTTGCGAACCCTTGGTTTTTTTTCCTCCGAGAAGAGGTCCAGGGCCTCGCTCTTGGCCTTTTCCAGTTTGCTCGGGCCCGGGTTCGCGGCGGCCTCCGCTTCGAGGCGTTGCCGTTCCCGGCGGGAGGGCTTGCGATCTCCGCTGAGGAGGTCGAGCACTTCCTTCTCCGGTTCGGCAGGGCTGTCGCTTTTCTTGGGCATCCGTTGTTTTGTTGGGGTCGTGGAGGGTATCTGGTTATTCGCCGGGGGTGGTGGCGGCTCCCTCGACCAATTCCTGGGCGCGGGTGAGGATCGGGGCGGCTTCCTCGAGAGGGATCTCGAGCGCTTCCGCGATATCTTCGGCGGACATGCCCACGATATATTCCGGGGCGATGCCGCCGGCGAGCGTGAGCTTGCCCGCGAGTTCGTCGGAAATTCCCAGTTGCGCGCCGAGCGTGTGGGCGGCACCGCCGATCTTCTCCTTGAACTGCTCCTCCTTCGACTCATCCTTGCGGACCTGGACATCCCAGCCCATGAGCTTGGAGGAGAGTCGTGCGTTCTGCCCCTTGCGGCCGATGGCCTTGCTGAGGTCGGCCTCATCGACCGTCACATGGACCGTTTTGGTCTCCTCATCGACCGTGATCGAGCGGAGTTCCGCGGGTTTGAGGGCTTCGCGGACGAATTCCCGGGGGTCGGTGCTCCAGCGGATGATGTCGACCTTCTCGTTGTTGAGTTCGCGGACGATGTTCTTCACGCGCGCGCCGCGCATGCCGACGCAGGCGCCGACCGGGTCCACTTTCGGGTCGTTGCTCCAGACTGCAACTTTCGTGCGGGCTCCCGCTTCGCGGGCGATTCCGCGGATTTCCACCGTGCGGTCGGAGATTTCATTGACCTCCGCCTCGAACAGGCGGCGGACGAAGTTCGGATTGCTGCGCGAAAGGATGATTTCCGGGCCGCGGCCCTCGTTCTCGACGGCGAGCACATAGCAACGGATGCGGTCGCCGATGTTGTAGTCCTCGCCCTGGACCCGCTCGCGGTTGGGCATGATGCCCTCGAACTTGCCAAGGTCGATCATCACATCATTGCGTTCGAAGCGGCGCACCGTTCCTGAGACCACATCACCGGCGCGGTCCTTGAACTCCTCGTAAATCATCTCCTTCTCCGCCTGGCGCAGCCGCTGCATCATCGTCTGCTTGGCGGTCTGCACGGCGATCCGGCCGAAATCCTTCGGAGTGATGTTGAACTCCTGGATGTCACCCGGTTGGGCCGCCGGGTTTTTCTTGAGCGCGGTCGAGAGCGGAACCTGGTTGAACTTGTCCTTGTAATCCTCGTCCGGCACCACGGTGAGTGAACCGAAAATTCGGGTTTCCCCCTTGCGGGTGTTGACCTCGGCGCGCAGGACTTCAATGGCATCAGCGCCGGGAACCATCTTGCGGTAGGCGGAAATAAAGGCGAATTCAAGGGCGGCAACGACCTTGTCGCGGTCGATTCCTTTTTCCTTTTCGTAATATTCGATGAGGGCGACGATGTCGTTGGTCATGGCGTATGGGATCCGCTCGACTTTGCTGATGTCCGGAGACGCAAAAGAGTGGGTGCGAGACCCACTCCTTTCTTTCGTCAGAAGCCGTGCGGAGGAGGGGTAGCCCGGGAATCCGTTTCCTGCAAGCCCAATCTGGGGCAGGGGTTGTCAGGGCGGGAAAATGCCGCCGCATCGCCGTCAGGGAGCCGGAAACGCGTCAAACGAGGGTCCCGCAGCCAGCCGGGATCACCCGGAAACCAACCAATGCGCCGATCAGGCCGGATGACACGAGCGCGATTTCTCTCCGGGGTTGAAACCGGCGGCAGACGCCGTCAGGTTGCCGCGTGCTCGCAAAGCGGATCATTCCCTGCCTTGATGTCACCGGAGGCCGGGTGGTCAAAGGTGTCAATTTCACCGGACTGGTCGATGCCGGAGATCCGGTGGAGGCGGCGATGGCCTACAACGCGCAGCAGGCGGACGAATTGGTGTTTCTCGATATCACCGCGTCCTCGGACCATCGGCCGACGATGGTTGATGTCGTGCGTCGCACTGCGGAGCATTGTTTCATTCCGCTGACCGTGGGAGGCGGGATTCGTACGGTCGAGGACATGCGGGCGATGTTGTTGGCCGGGGCGGACAAAACCGGGATCAACACCGCAGCTGTGGCGAGGCCGGAGCTTGTGGACGAGGGAGCGCGCGCATTCGGCAGCCAATGCATCGTCGTCGCGATCGACGCCAAGCGGCGCGCAGGATGCTCGTGGGAGGTGTACACCCACGGCGGTCGCAGGCCGACCGGAAAGGATGCGGTCGAGTGGGCGCGCGAGGTGTGGCGGCGCGGCGCGGGCGAGATTTTGCTCACCAGCATGGATGCGGACGGCACCCAGGCCGGTTACGACATCGCGTTGACTGCCGCGGTGTCGGATGCCGTGGGGATTCCGGTGATTGCAAGCGGTGGGGCGGGGGATCTGGAGCACATGGTCGAGGTGCTGGATGAGGGTCGGGCCGATGCGGTCTTGGCCGCGAGCATTTTCCATTTCGGCAAGCACAGCATTGCCGAGGCCAAGGCCTATTTCGCCGGGCGCGGCGTGCCGGTGAGGCCGGTGACCGGGTCCTGAGCCGGCAGCGAGCCGAGGGCGGCGTCGATCGGAACATCGATGCGCTTGCGGTCGATGAAATGGCTCACATGGCGGTAGCCGGCCTTCGCGAGCAGAGCGAGGGCCTCCGGGAAGGCGTCTCCCACCCGTTGCGGCGTATGCGCATCGGCGCCGAGCACCACCGGGATGTCGCGTTCGCGCATCATTTCAAGCATTGCCGGGGACGGGTTCATCTCCGGAACGGATTTGAGTCGTCCGCTGGTATTGAGTTCCATCGCGACTCCCGTGGCCGCGATCCGGTCGAGGGCGCGGGCGACGGCGTGCCGCGTCTCTTCGAAACGCCAGTCCGCGGGCGAGTCGTTCTTGATCAGGTCCGGGTGGGCGAGAGTGTCGAACAGGCCGCTTTCGGCCGAAAGCGCGAGTTGCTCGAAGTACACCTCGCGGTAACCAGCGGCCGATCCCGGGTGCATAAGCGCGCGGTATTCCGGGATCTGGTAATGAACCGATCCCAGCACATGGCTGAACGGGGCCGATGCGTGGAGCTGTTCCAACCATGGACTCACTCCCGGATAAAAGTCGCTTTCGATTCCCAGTCTCACATCGAGCCTGCCGAGGAAGCGTTCGCGGGTATCGAGGATCATCGCCACATATTCCGGGAACTGATCCGGGTTCATGCGCACCGATGACGAGAATCCCCCGGGCAGCGGCGCGTGGCAGGTGAAAGTGATGCCGCGCAGTCCGCGGGCGATTGCCGCCGCGGCATAGTCCGCGGGTTCCCCTGTGGCGTGTTTGCAGAGAGGAGTGTGGCAGTGTGATTCGTAGAGCAGCGCCTGCTTCATCTGCGGTGATGATGTCTGCCGCGGACGGATCGGGGAAGTCCGGGATTGCGTCGGTGCCCGCACCGGGAGGTGGCGAGACCATGGGTTGACATGCCGGGATCCGGTGCGCAGGGTGCGCCCCTCACTCGGAAACATGATCTTCAAAAGCCTCTGCCGTCACGCCGGAATCGGCGCCAATTCCTACCTGCTTGAGACCTCCGACGCGCGGGTGGTGCTGGATTCCGGGATGCATCCCAAGCACGAGGGCTTCGAGGCGACGCCCCATTTCGAGTTTCTCGCCGATGGGGGCATCGACGCGGTGGTGGTTTCCCACGCGCATCTCGACCATATCGGCACCCTGCCGGTGCTGATGGCCGACCAGCGTCAGGCGCGGGTATTCCTGACTCAGGAGACCGCAGGTCTCGGCGCGGCCTTGCTGCACAACTCGGTCAATGTGATGCAGGCCAAGCGGCTTGAACTCGGCATCACCGAGTACCCGCTTTTCGGGCACGAGGAGATCGATGAAATCGCGGAGTCCTTCGAGTGTCGCGGATTGGAAAAGTGGTTTGATCTCGACGGGGCGGGCACGCTGCGGGGGATGTTTCACGATGCCGGGCACATCCTCGGGTCGGTGGGGGTCACCATCGAGGGCGGAGGCAAGCGGGTTTTTTACACCGGGGATGTCAATTTCGAGGACAGCACCGTGCAGAAGGGCGCTTCCTTTCCCGCCGGACCGGTGGACGCGATGATTGTCGAGACCACGCGCGGGGCGCAGGCGCGCGCCGCCGGCTACTTGCGCTCGCATGAGGAGGAGTCGTTGGCTGCGGCGATTCGCGGAGTGTTGGACAGAAGGGGTTCGGTGCTGATCCCGGTTTTCGCGATCGGCAAGACCCAGGAAGTGCTGGCGATGATCCACCGCTTCAAGCGCGAGGGGTTGGTGCCGGGGCGCACGCCGGTGTACATCGGCGGTTTGGGGACCAAGATGACCCATATTTACGACCGCTTCAGCGATGTTTCGCGGAGGAAGTTGCCGGGCTTCCGTTTTCTCAAGGACATGGACATCGAGGGTGGCGGGCGTCGCCGCAGCGGCGAGATCCCGTTCCACGCCGGTTGCATCTACGCGTTGTCGAGCGGGATGATGAGCGCCAACACGGTATCCTACGAGTTTGCGAAGCGCGGGCTGTTGTCCGATCCGCGTCACGGGTTGTTTTTCGTGGGCTATGCCGATCCGGAGACCCCGGGCGGGCGGATTCGCGCGGCGATGGACCGCGGCGAGGTGGCATTGGATCCCGGAGGGCCCGCGGTGAGGCTCGAGTGCGAGACGAGGGTCTTTGATTTCAGCGGGCATGCCACGCGGGAGGCGATCGTCGCCTACATCGCACAGGTCCGCCCGGCGCAGGTGTTTCTCGTCCACGGCGATGACGATGCGGTGGAATGGTTCCGCGGCGAGTTGACCGCGAACCTACCCGGGATCCGGGTGGTGGTGCCTCAACCCGGTGAGGAGCACGCGGTCTGAGGTTCGGGGGCCTCCGGAGTCGGCAGGTGCGGACGCGGGTCTTGCCACGGGCCGGTGGCGGCGTTACACCGGAACCATGGATCTGGGACAGTGGCGCAAGGAGTATTCCGACCGCGGCCTGCGGCGTGCGGAGTTGATGCCGGATCCGGTCGACCAGTTCGCCGAATGGTTTCGGCAGGCCAACGAGTCCGGCATTGCCGAGCCCAACGCGATGAGCCTTTCCACCCTCGGAGCGGACGGCATGCCCTTCCAGCGGGTCGTGTTGTTGAAATACTTCGATGCGGGTGGTTTTGTATTCTTCACCAATTACGGCAGCCGCAAGGCCGTGCAGATCGCAGCCAATCCGCAGGTATCCTTGTTGTTTCCGTGGATCGCGCTGGAGCGGCAGGTGGCGGTGCAGGGCCGCGCCGAGCGGATCAGCGCGGCGGAGTCGCTCAAGTACTTCGCATCGCGGCCGCGCGACTCGCAGATCGGCGCTTGGGTTTCCAACCAGAGCGAGGTGATCGGTTCACGCGGGGTTCTGATGCGCAAGCTCGAGGAAGTGAAGCGCAAGTTCCGGGAAGGAGAGGTTCCCTTGCCTTCCTTTTGGGGCGGCTATCGGGTGGTTCCTGCCTCGGTCGAGTTCTGGCAGGGAGGCCCGGCGCGCCTGCACGACCGCTTCCTGTACCAGCGCGACGGGGAAAATTGGCGGATCGAGCGGCTTTCCCCGTGACCGTTTTGCGCGCGGGTCGGCAGCGGGCGGGTCGGCGCAGTTCGCCTCTCAGCGCGCCATCAGTTCCTCGATTTCCCCTGCCTCGATCGGTGTGCCTGCGAGCAGATCGGTGTTTCCGTCGCGTCCGATGAGCACATCCGTCTCGATCCTCACTCCGATGTTTTCGTCGGGGAGGTAAATGCCGGGTTCGATCGTGAGCACCATTCCCTCCGCGAACGCCTCGTCGGGTGGAGACACATCGTGGACATCCAGTCCGAGATGGTGGGAGGCACCGTGCATGAAATACTTCCGCACAAGGGGTTTCTCCGGTCCTTGGGCGCGGGCATCGGCGGCGCTGAACAGCCTGAGCCGCACCAGCTCCTCCTCCATGAGTGCCAGCACCTGTTTTTGATAAGCCGCCGGAGTGTTTCCCGGGCGCAGCAACGCATCGGCCCCGCGCATCACCCTGAGCACCGCGTCGTACACCTCGCGCTGGCGTTTCGAGAAACGGCCGTTGACCGGCACGGTGCGGGTCATGTCCGAATTCCAGCCGCGGCATTCGGTGCCCACATCCATCAGAACCAGATCGCCGTCACGACAGCGGTCGCGGTTTTCCACATAGTGGAGCACGCAGGCGTTGGCGCCGGATCCGATGATCGGCGGAAAGGAGAACCCGCGGGCTCCCGAGCGCACGAACTCATGCAACCACTCCGCCTCGATCTCCCATTCGCCGACTCCCGGGCGGATGAAACCAAGCACGCGGCGGAAGGCCGATCCGGTGAGGTCGCATGCCTTGCGCAGCAGGTCGATTTCGCCCGGTTGTTTGATCGCGCGGAGCCGGTGCATCAGCGGGGCGAGTCGTCCGAGGCGGTGGAGCGGGAATTGTTCCCGGCACTTGCGCACGAAGCGGTCGTTGCGCGACTCCACCTCGGAGCTGGCGCGCGGGTGTTCGTTGGTGGCGAGCAAAAGGCGTTCCGCCCGGGGCGCGAGCCGTTGGAGGGCGGCATCAAACGCGGAACTCCATTCCACGCGGGAAATTCCCGAAGCGGCGCGTGCGCCGTCCTTGTCGAGCCGCGGACCCTCCCAGACCGCGATGTGGGCGCTCGTCTCGCGCACGAAGAGAATCTCGCGGTCGGCGGGATCGGCCGCGTCCGGAAACAACAGCAGCACCGTCTCCTCCTGGTCGATGCCGCTCAAGTAGAGCAAGTCTGTGTTCTGGCGGAAGCCCATCACGCCGTCGGCATTGGTCGGCATCACATCATTGGAATGGATCACCGCGAGGGATCCCGGTTCCATGAGCGCGCGCAGGCGGTCGCGGTTGGTGGAAAAAAGACTGCTGCAGACCGGTGGGAAGCGCACGTCGCCAGTGCAGGGGATCCGTCGGTCGCGGGCAATACGGAAATTTCCGCGGAGCGGCTCAGCTCTCGAAATACGTGTATCCGGAAAGTCCCTCCCGGTACAGATCGAGGATCACCCGGCGCTCCGAGGGGGAGATCCGGCCGTCGTTCACCGCCTTTTCCGCAAAACCGCGGAAGCGGCTCACGAGCTCCTTCGGGTCGTACTCCACATAGCTGAGCACATCGGCCACCGTGTCGCCCTCGACCTCGTGGGTGTAGACTGGCTTCCCCTTCTCCAGATGAACGCCCACCACATTGGTGTCGCCGAGGAGGTTGTGGAGGTCGCCGAGAGTCTCCTGATACGCACCAACGAGAAACACCGCCACATAGTACGGCTCGTCGGCCTTGAGTTCGTGGAGAGGAAGGATCTTGGCGACATCCTCGCGGTCGATGAAGCGGTCGATCTTCCCGTCGCAATCGCAGGTGATGTCGGCCAGCACTGCGCGGTGGCGGGGTTTCTCGTCGAGACGGTGGATCGGCAGCACCGGGAACAGCTGGTCGATCGCCCAGGAGTCCGGCAGCGACTGGAAAAGCGAGAAATTCCCGTAGTAGAAATCGACAAGGGTGGACGAAAGCTCGCGGAGTTCCTCCGGGATCTCATCGAGTCCGGAAATGAGGTTCGAGATTCGGGTGAGGATGTGCCAGAACCATGCCTCGGCGAGGCCCCGTTCGCGCAGGGTGGCGTTGCCGTAAAAGAACTGCGCGCGCATCTGGTCGCGGTAGTAGACGGCGTCGTTGAAGCATTCCTGCAGGTTCTTTTTGGTCAGGGTGCGGTTGACATCGATGAGGTTGCCGAGGTTCTGCGGCGGTTTTTCCGGCACGGCCGGCTCGGTGGCGCTGGTTTGGGCGCTGGTGACATCGAGGATGTTGAACACGAGGGCGGAGTAGTAGGCCACCACGGCCCGTCCGCTTTCGGAGATGAGCGTCGGGTGCGGCACGCCGGCCCTGTCGCAGATTTGGGAAACCACCTCGACGATGTCGGTGCAGTACTCCGCCACCGAGTAGTTGCAGGAGGAATGGAAGTTGGTGTGCGAGCCGTCGTAGTCCACGGCCATGCCTCCGCCGATGTCGAGCACGCCCATGGGAGCGCCCTCTTTCACGAGGTCGCAGTACATCCGCACCGCCTCGGTGGCACCCTCGCGGATGGCGGCGATGTTCGGGATCTGCGATCCCTGGTGGAAATGGAGCATCCGCAGGCAGGGCAGGTGA
>CAZMUK010000096.1:0-10319 GCA_964569415.1 uncultured Luteolibacter sp.
GGCTTGCCTACGGCCTCCCGGTGCGAAGTGGTTGCATTGAAGCCCGCTGAAAGCCCGGCCTGTCCGCCATGGAATGGTCCTCTCCCGTTTGGTACGCCTGCTACATCCTTGTCCTGCTCGGCCTGGCTGGCTTCGGATCCCACCGGCTGGCGATCATTTACCTCTACCTGAGACACGCCCGCAAGCACCCCAAGCCCCTGCGGGAATTTGCCGAGCTTCCGGTCGTTACGGTCCAGCTACCGGTATTCAACGAGAAGCATGTCGTCGAGCGGCTGCTTGATTCCGTGGCGGCGCTCGACTACCCGCGGGACCGGCTCCAGATCCAGCTCTTGGACGACTCCACCGATGAGACGGTCGACATCTGTCGCCGGGGAATCGAGGGTCTCAAAGAGCGTGGGTTTGACGCCGAGCACATCCACCGGACCGACCGCACCGGGTTCAAGGCCGGGGCCTTGGAAAACGGGACCCGTCGGGCAAAGGGCGAGTTTTTGCTGATCCTCGATGCGGATTTCGTGCCCAATCCCGATCTCCTGCAGAAGACCATCCATTTCTTTTCCGACCCGCAGGTGGGCATGTTGCAGACCCGTTGGGGGCATCTCAACCGCACCTTCAATCTCCTGACCCGGATTCAGGCGATGTTTCTGGACGGCCATCTCGAGCTCGAGCAGACCGCTCGCAACCGTTCGGGGCGCTTTTTCACCTTCAATGGCACCGGCGGCATTTGGAGGAAATCATGCATTTCCGATGCGGGCGGCTGGGAGCACGACACCCTCACCGAGGACATGGACCTCAGCTACCGGGCGCAGCTCAAGGGCTGGCGCTTCGTGTTCCTCAACGATGTCGAGACCCCGGCCGAACTGCCGGTGGACATGGACGGGTTCAAGAGCCAGCAGCACCGCTGGACCAAGGGCTCGATCCAGGTTTGCCGCAAGGTGCTACCCGCGATCTGGCGGGCGAAGGTGCCTCTGCCGATCAAGCTCGAGGCGACCATGCACCTCACCTCGAATTTCGCCTATTTGCTTCTCATCTGCCTTTGTTTCCTGATCTATCCCAATCAGCAATGGCAGCCCGACTTCGGGCCTTACGGCCATTACATCGTCAACATCCCGATCTTTTTCTTCTCCTCTGTTTCGGTCGTGATGTTTTATCTGGTCGCCCAAAGGGCCCTGCGCCCCGGGATCTGGTGGCGGGAAATCCCCTACCTTCCCTTGCTGCTGGCGCTCGGCATCGGGATGTCGATCAGCAACGCCAAGGCGGTGCTCGAGGCGGTCTTCAACCACCAGACTGCCTTCGTGCGCACTCCGAAGTACGGCATTGCGGGAGGCGAGCGCACCGAGTGGCGCGCGAGCAGCTACAAGGCCATCAAGACCCTCACGCCCTTCGTTGAGTTGCTGTTCGGCCTGTTTTTTCTCTTCATCGTCATCGAGGCCGCACTCAAGGGGAACTTCATGTCCACGATTCTTCTGCTTCCCTTCCCGGTCGGTTTCCTGTACACGTCGATCTCGTCGATTTCCCGCATGATTCCGCGCCCGTTCCTGCGTTTCGAACGCTCCGGGCGGCGCCCCTGACCCCGAGCCCCTCTCCTCCCCGATGACCGCGCCGCGATTGCTCACTGCCGCCGCCGCCGGGCTTCTTGCGCTTCTCGCCCTTCCGAGTTGTTCGGTTTCCGAACTCTCCCGCCGGGACAACCGCAACAAGATGATCGTGAGTGTGCGGGACCAGAAAATGGTGCTCGTGCGCGACGGCAAGCCGGTGAAGTTCTATCGCGTATCGACCTCCAAGTTCGGTCTCGGCGACCGTCCGGGCAGCAACCATACTCCGCTGGGTCGCATGCAGGTGGCCCGCAAGATCGGGCACAACGCCCCCATGGGTGCGGTATTCAAAAGTCGTCGACCCACCGGCGAGGTGTTGCGACCCAACGCCCCCGGGCGCGATCCGATCGTCACCCGCATTCTCTGGTTGCGCGGCACCGAATCACGGAACCGCAATACGTTCCGCCGCACCATTTACATCCACGGCACCCCGGAGGAACGCCGTCTCGGCACGCCGGCCTCCTATGGCTGCATCCGGATGTCGAGCCGCGATGTGGCAGATCTGTACAACCGGGTCGGCTACGGAGCCGATGTGTTCGTGATCCGCGGTCCGCTTCAGTTCGGAGGCTCCGGCGGTTCCGGATCAGTGGCCTCGCGGGTCGCCGTCGGCAAGCCGCGGGGCTGACGCGCATGACGGAGGGGCTGTGGCCTCCGGCCGGATAATGCCGAGTCCGTTGGTCGCGGAAAACATTTCCCTTGCGCCGGCTCCAAGCCCCGTCTACACATTCGTCCCCCGCACGCCGGGGCAATCAATCGCGGGATGGAGCAGCCAGGTAGCTCGTCAGGCTCATAACCTGAAGGTCGTAGGTTCAAATCCTACTCCCGCAACCAATGGAAGGCGCCGATCCGCGAGGACGGCGCCTTCCGCCGTTTCCAAGGGCACACCTCGACGCAGCCGGATCCGGCCCGGGATCCACTGCTCCCGAAAAATGACTCGCCTCAGAGGGTGCTTCGGGCTTGTGATCGGTTTCGAGATGCCGACCGCCGCCAAGGATCCCCGCCCGACCTACGCCGTAGCTCAGTCGGTCTACCGCGACGCCGGAGTCGATACCGAGGCGGCGATGAGGATGCTGGCGGGCATACCGATCTCGCTGCATTGCTGGCAGGGGGATGATGTGGGTGGGTTCGAGGCCTCTGGCGAGGGCCCGGGCGGCGGGATTGCCGTTACCGGGAATTTCCCGGGCAAAGCGCGCGACCCCGACGAACTCAAGGCCGACCTCGACAAGGCCTTGTCGCTGATTCCCGGCAGGCACCGGCTCAACCTTCATGCCTCCTACGGCGAGTTCGGCGGCAGGAAGATCGACCGCGATGCGATCGAGCCGGCGCATTTCCGGGGATGGATCGATTGGGCAAAGGCCCGGGGCACGGGCATCGACTTCAATCCCACCTGTTTCTCCCATCCGAAGGCGGCCGATGGTTTCACCCTTTCCCACCCGAAAAAAGGCATCCGTGATTTCTGGATCGAGCACTGCGCGCGTGCGCGGGAGATCGGCGCCCATATCGGAAAAAAACTCGGAACTCCGGCCGTGACCAATGTCTGGATTCCGGATGGTTTCAAGGACACGCCCTTCGACCGTCTCGCGCCGCGCAAGCGCCTCGAGGAGTCGCTCGACAAGGTCTTCGCCAAGCCGCTCAACCCCAAGCACAACCTCGATGCGGTGGAGAGCAAACTTTTCGGAATCGGCAGCGAAAGCTATGTGGTCGGCTCGCACGAGTTTTACCTCGGCTACGCCATCACCCGCCGCAAGCTGCTTTGCCTCGATTCCGGCCACTTCCATCCCACCGAGGGGATTGCCGACAAGCTTTCGTCGGTGCTCATGTTTGTTCCGGAGATCCTGCTGCATGTCAGCCGCGGCGTGCGTTGGGATTCGGACCATGTGGTCGCCTTTGACGACGCCCTGCAGGCAACCTGTTGCGAGTTGGTGAGAAACAAATTCCTCTCCCGCACCCATATCGGCCTGGATTTCTTCGACGCCTCGATCAACCGCATCGCCGCGTGGGTCATTGGCACCCGCAACACACTCAAGGCCTTGCTTGCCGCCCTGCTCGAGCCGCCGGTCCTGCGGGAGGCCGAAAGGGCGGGCGACCTCACCGCCCGGCTGGCCCTGATGGAGGAGGCGAAGGCCCTTCCGTGGGGCGCGGTTTGGGACGAGTACTGCGTGCGGCAGGGCGTGCCTCCCGGCAGCGCGTGGCTTGCCGAGGTGAAGGCCTACGAGACGGCGGTGCTGCAAAAGCGGTGATCGTGTGTTTCATCGCACGACAGACACGAGCCAAGATTTCATTCCCTATCCATGAGCGAACCATCCCATTCTGCAGGTGCCGATGACGCGGCGGTCAACGAGTACGAGAACGAGCGTGTTCCCGACCATGCTCTCAAGGGCCCGGGCTCCTTTTGGGGCATGTATGCGGGAGAACACACCGCAGGCACCGAATTCATGATCGGGCCCCTGTTCGTCGCCTACGGAGTGGGCGCGGGTGACCTCATCCTCGGGCTCTTGCTCGGCAATCTCGCTGCGGTGCTCACTTGGCGCTATCTCACCACGCCGGTTTCGATGCGCCTGCGGCACACCCTCTACCACAAGCTTGAGAAGATCTGCGGCCGCAAACTCGTGACCTTCTACAATCTCGCCAACGGCCTGCTCTTTTGTTTCCTCGCCGGCGCGATGGTCACGGTATCGGCCACGGCGGTGGGCGTTCCGTTTCCCGATGTGAAAATGCCGGGATTCTCCGACATGATGCCCACCGGCATTGCGTGGAGTGCGGTTGTGGTGGTTCTGGGCGTCCTGATGACGGCGGTGGCGGTGGGTGGCTACGCAACCGTGGCGCGGGTCGCCAATTACGCGGCCCCATGGATGTTCCTCGTATTCATCGCCTGCGCCCTGGCGACCCTTCCCAAGTTGGATTCCAGGCAGCTTTCGGACATCTGGACCGGCGTCCCGCAGCAAGGAAACCCCAAGATCGGTTTCTGGGGGGTGTTTTTCTTCGCGTGGTTCTGCAACGCCGCTATGCATCTGGGCATGAGCGACATGAGCGTCCTGCGTTATGCGAAAAAGGCCTCCTGCGGCTGGGCGCCCGCGGCCGGAATGTATCTCGGCCACTGCATCGCCTGGATCTGTGCCTCACTGCTGTTCGCCTACCAGCTCCAGAAGCATGGCGAAGGGGCCAGCGTCGCGCCCGGCCCGATCGTTTTCGACGCCGTGGGTTGGACCGGGCTGGTCTGCGTGGTCATCTCCGGATGGACGACGGCAAACCCCACCATCTACCGTGCGGGTCTCGCGTTCCAGGGGGTGGTTCCCGCGATCACCCGGACTACCGCGACCGTTCTCGCCGGCACGGTGTGCACCATCGCAGGACTTTTCCCCGCGCTGGCGATGAAGCTCCTCGATTTCGTGGGCATTTACGGCATGGTGCTCGCACCGGTGGGGGCCTTCATCGTGGTGGATGTGTTTCTCGCACGCAGGCTTGGGATCCCGCAGGATCCGGCGGAGGCGGCCCGCTCTCCGTTCAACCTCGCGGCGCTGCTTGCGTGGGTGCTGCCGGCGGCAGCCGGTTTCTGGGCGGTGAAGCATTTCTCCATGCCGCTCCCGACCTACGCCACCCTGCCGGTGTGGATCGGCGCGGGTCTGCTCTACATCCTTTTTTCCAAAACCATCGGTCCCAAGATCTCGCGCCTATGAAAACCACCGCCCTTTGCATCGGGATTTTTTCGCTCGTCGGCACGATCCTGCCTCCGGTTCTCGTTGCCTGCGGTCAACTCGGTCCGGAGCCGATGAAGCTGCTCATGCTCCTCTCGTGTGCGGCGTGGTTCGCCACCGCTCCGTTGTGGATGAAGGAGAAGTGACCCGGTGCACTTTCCTCCGGAGGAAGCTCCACCACTTCCGATGAGCCCGCACATTCTCAAGCTGAACTGCCCGGACGCGGTCGGCCTGCTGGCGCGCATCACCGGGTTCATTGCCGCATCCGGAGGCAACTTGCTGGATGTGAGTCAGTACACCGACCCGCTCTCGCGGTGGTTCTTCACGCGGATCGCGTTCACCGGCGGGCGGGCCGATGCGGCGCCTGATGAGTTCCGCGAGGAACTCGCCGCCCATGCAGCCGCGATGGATGGCGAGTGGACCCTGCGCCCGGCGGAGAAACCCTTCCGTACCGTGGTCCTCGTGAGCAGGCAGGACCATTGTCTCGCCGACCTGCTGTGGCGCTGGCGTTCGGGGGAGTTGCGGATCGACATTCCCTGCGTCATCTCCAACCACCACGACGCGCGCCGGATCGTCGAGCGCGAGGGAATCGCCTTCAAGCACATCGACTTTTCCGGGGACAAGGAGGAGGCATTCGCGGCCTTGGGCGGGAAGCTGCGGGAGTCGGGTGCGGAACTGGTCATTCTCGCACGCTTCATGCAGATCCTGCCCGACGCGCTCTGCGCTGAATTCGCGGGGCGCGTGATCAACATCCACCACTCGTTTCTCCCTGCCTTCGTCGGCGCGGATCCGTACCGACGGGCCTTCGAGCGTGGCGTCAAACTCATCGGCGCCACCTGTCACTATGCCACTTCCGATCTCGACCAAGGCCCGATCATCGAGCAGGAGGTTTCGCGGGTGGAGCATTACCACGAGCCGGGCGACCTCATCCGCCTCGGTCGCGATTGCGAGCGGCTGGCGCTGGCGCGCGGCGTGCGCTACCATGTCGAGGACCGCGTGCTGGTGCACGGCAGCCGCGCGGTGGTGTTCCGCGACTGAATCGGAGCACGCCGTTCCCCGGCTTCAGGCGTGGTGCAGCAGGATGGAATTCGCGGCGAAATGGTCCGAAAGGATGTCGGACACGATCACCAGCGGCATGCCCGGGCGCACGAGTTGCCTCCCCAGGAGTTCGTCGGTGGCGCGGCGCACGGTATCCTCGATGTTCGCGGAAAAGGAAAGCTTCACCGGATGCAATCCGCGGCAGAGCGCGAGTTGCCGGCACACCTCATCCTTCGGAGTGATCGCAAACAGCGCCGTGGTGCGCGGCCGGAGCATCGCCGTCTGGTTGGCGAGCACGCCGCGGCGGGTCAGCACCACCAGTCCGGCATCGGGCAGCGAATCGGCGAGGGTCACCGCCGCGCGCGCAGTGCGGCTTCGCTCGTCACGCAGCAGCACCGCCTGACCGTAGCCAAGCCCGCCCGATCGCTCGATGCGGGAGGAAATGCGCGTCAAGGCCTCCACACAGCGCACCGGATACATTCCCACCGAGGTCTCCCCGGAAAGCATCAGCGCATCGGCCTCCTCGTAGGCAGCGTTCATCACATCGGTCACCTCCGCGCGGGTGGGCGTGGGCTGGCGGATCATCGACTCGAGCAACTGGGTGGCCACGATCACTCCTTTGCCGAGTTCGTGGCAACGCCGGACGATGCGCCGCTGCAGGAGCGGGAGTTCCTCGAACTCCACCTCGGTGCCCAGATCGCCGCGGGCGATCATGATCTTGTCGGCCTCGGCGATGATCGCGCCGATGTTGCGTACCGCCTCCTGGTCCTCGATCTTGGCGATGACGCTGGCCTCGCCCTCGAGCGCCCTGATTGCATCACGCAATTCCCGGACATGGGCAGCGTCGCGCACGAACGATCCGGCGATGAAATCCGCGCCGCATTCCACCGCCAGTGCGAGGTCCTTGTGGTCCTTTGGAGTGAGCGCCGGCAGATTGAGCCGCACGCCGGGGAGGTTGATGTGGCGGCGCGACCCCATCGTCCCGGGCGTGGAAACCGTGCAAAGGATGCGGTCCTCGCGCACCTCGTCGATGCGCATCAGCAGCGTTCCGTTGTCCACTACGAGCGTGTTTCCCGCAGTGACATCGTCCATCAAGCCCTCGTAGTTCACGGTCACCGACTTTGCGACGGAAGGTTGGGCGGCGGCTTTGCGGAACTCGACCGTGTCGCCCTGCGCAAGCCGGATCGGCTCAGGCACATCCCCGGTGCGGATCGAGGGGCCGGCGAGATCGAACAACACCGCGGTGTGCGTGCCGTGGGCCGCTGCTTGTGCGCGGACCTTGCGCACCATGTCCGCCGCCCATTCGTGCGAGGCATGGCTCATGTTCAGGCGGAACACATCCGCGCCGGCCCTGATCAGTGAGGCAATGGCCTCCGCGCTTTCCGTCGCCGGACCGAGGGTACAGATGATTTTGGTCTTGGGCGGCACGGGATCGGAGCGGGCTGGATGTGGCGGAAAGTAGAACGGCCCCGCCCTCGAGGCAAGCCGCGATCGGCGGGATGACGCGGGTGCCATGCGCGGGCGGCATCATGCGGCGATGCCGCGATTGCGTGCATCGGCAGCGTGGTCGGCGCTGGTTTTGCCGGATGCGCCGACCTTCGCTCCGGGCGATGTTTCCGGCGGACAGGAATCATTTCATGAAAAAGCTCATCATCGCTGCGGATCTCGGACGGGTACGGGTATGGAAGGTGCGCGAGGCCGGACCGCATCCGCTCGAGCAGTGGCATCTGGATGAAATCGAGGCCGACCGATCGCATGACCATGTTCGCACCCTGCTGGAGACGGTCACCGACAAGGCCGGTCGCTTTGAAAAGGGCGAGGGCATTCCGTTTCGCACCGGCATGTCCCACGGAGAGGAACACCACCTGCTCGGCGAAATGGAGAAACGCGACATCGCCCGCGCTGCGGGCCACATCGAGGATGCACTCGGACGCGACGGCTATCCCGAATGGATTCTCGCCGCCCCGCCCGCCATTCTGCGCGCACTCCAGCAGAATCTCTCGCGTCGGGCCATTGCCATGCTCGACCGCTCGCTCGCTGCCGATCTCACCCGTTGTACCACCGCCGACATGGAGGAGCGGTTTCGCTGAAGCTCCGGGACGCGGACTCCGTCATCATGAACCCGCACGAAGCGCTCAAGGATCCTTGGCTGCTTGCCGTGTGGCCCGGCATGGGCGGCGTGGCCATCAGCAGCGGCTACTACCTGATGGCCAAGCTCGGAATGCACTTGCTCGTAGAGTTTCCGGCGGCGGAGTTCTTCGAGCCCGACCATGTCGAGGTGCGCGACGGGCTTATTTTGCGCAAGCGCCTGCCGCGCAGCCGGTTGTTCCTTTGGAATGATCCGCATCAGCGCCACGACCTCATCCTTTTCATCGGCGAGGCACAGCCGACGCTGCGCGGCGGCGATTTTTGCCGACGCCTGATCGCGCGCGCTCAGACGCTGGGCGTCCGGCGCGTCTTCACTTTCGCCGCGATGGCCACCGAGATGCGGCCCGTGGATGGATCGCGCGTCTTTGGCGCGGCTGCCGACAGGGACACGCTCGACGAGTTCCGGCAGCTTGATGTGCATCCGCTGGAGAACGGTTCGATCAGCGGGCTCAACGGCGTGTTGCTCGGGCTCGCCGCCACCGCGGGACTGCCGGGTGGCTGCCTGCTGGGCGAGATCCCGCGGGTATTCGCGCAGATCCCGTTTCCCAAGGCATCGCTTTCGGTTCTCGAGTTCTTCGCCGTGATGGCCGGTATTGATCTCGACCTGTCCGAACTGCGCGGACATGCGGCGACCGTGGAGCGCACCCTCGAGGACTTCCTTGCCCGCATGGAGCAGGCCGTGGAGAGCACCGGCGGTGCGCCGCGCGAGGAAGGCGCCGCCGAGGAAGCACCGCCCCGCCACGGCTCACCGCAGGACCGCAAGCGCATCGAGAATCTCTTTGAGCGTGCGCGACAGGACCGGTCGAGAGCCTACGAACTCAAGCAGGAGCTCGATCGTCTGGGGATCTTCGCCGAGTTCGAGGATCGCTTCCTCGATTTGTTCAAGGAGCCCTGAGTGTTGCGGGCACGCCATGGCGTAATGTCGGGAAAGGCAAGTGCGCGCCGATACTCGCGGGCAGATGAAGAAACGGATCCTGCTTGTCGACGACCATCCTCTTTTGCGCGAGGGCCTTGCAAAACTGATCGCCGCACAGTCGGGCTGGGAGGTGTGCGGGACCGCGGCCGACGCCAAGGAGGCCCTCTCCATGGTGGAGGCGGCGGAGCCGGATCTCGTCATCACCGATCTCACCCTGCCGGGTCGCAATGGCTTGGAGTTGATCAAGGATCTCGCTGTGTTGCGTCCCGGCCTGCCGGTGGTTGTGCTGTCGGTGCATGACGAATTGCTCTATGCCGAGCGGGTCTTTCGCGCGGGCGGCCGCGGGTACCTGATGAAGGACAGCGCTCCCGCAAAACTGGTCGAGGCGGTTCGCGTCGTGCTGGGCGGCGGTGTTTTCGCCAGCAGGCAGGTGACCAATCATCTGCTGCGTTCGATTTCCAACCGCAAGGGCGTGCAGAAACCGAGCTACCCGCTGGAGCGGCTCACCGACCGCGAAATGGAGGTGTTCGAACTGATCGGTCGTGCGAAGAGCAATCAGGAGATCGCCACCTGTCTCGGGATCAGCCCGCGGACCCTCGATGCCCATCGCGCGCACATCCGCGAGAAGCTCGGCCTCGGCGACGGAGGCGAACTCACGCGCCACGCGATCCGCTGGGTCGAGGTGGGAATGATCGAACGCTGACGGGACCCCGGCGGTTTCCCGGCTTTCGCTTCGCGCGTTCGACGCGGGTCAACGCAAGCCGCGCAGCAGCAGTTCCGTGTTCGACTTGGTTGCCTTGAGATTGCTCATCAGGGTCTCGAGGGCGTCGCCCACCGGAAGCTGTGCGAGTTGGCGCCGGATTTCCACCCCCTTGCGGAATTCGTCGGGGTGGTAGAGCCGGTCGTCGTTGCGGGTGCCCGATTGCGGGA
>CAZMUK010000097.1:0-10319 GCA_964569415.1 uncultured Luteolibacter sp.
CGAAAAGAAGAACGCTGCGCAGAAAGCCAAAATCTGGCCGGATCGGCAATCTCCGCTATGGTGCTCATCCGAAATGAGCATAGCTTTCCGGCCCGCTTTGCCAAGAAATTTTCGGGCAGCGGTTGATTTTTCGGCCTGCTGAGACGCATGAGGAAGATTCGATGACCAGAATGCGGTCGTCATTCACTTGGGTCGGTGCTAGATGACATGGAGTTGTCAGGCGGAGGTGGAAACCGCCAACCTGACAACGGCTATGAAACATTACAAAACCACCAATACCGAGCCCTACGAATCGATCAAGCTCGGAATCGACGCCCACGCGAAGTGGTATTACGTAGCCCGGCAACCCGACGGGGCGACCCCGCAACCGGTGCAGAAAATGGACTTAGAGGGCCTGCTGCATTTCGGGGCCAGGCAGAAGGGAATGGCTCGCGAAGTCCACAACTGTTACGGGGCGGGAGCCTTCGGTTGCCACCTGCACCGCCGACTCACCGCCTTGGGGGTGACCAATTGCGTCGTGCAGCCGCAGGCCGTTCTGCGTGGTGCGGGTGCCCACTGCAGAGGAGGAACGAGAGCGGGCCATCAGCCGCCAGCGCCAGCAACTGGTGCGCGAGCGGCAGCGACTGCAGGCGATGGGCCGCAGCCTGCTGGCCATGCACGGCATCCATGTGAGCGGCAAGTGGTGGCAGGGCAAAACCTGGAGCAAAATCCGCAGCGAGGCACCGGAGTGGGTGATCGAGCGCCTGGAGGTTTTCAGCCGTCTCATCGCGCCGTTGGAAGCCGAGTCAGCGAAGCTCACCTCACCGATCAAGGCGGGGGCGGCGGACCAGAAGATCCCCAAAGGAGTCGGCCGTTGACCTTCGAGTTTTTGCGCCGTGAGGTCGGCGACTGGTCGCGCTTCACCAACCGGCGGCAGGTTTCGAGTTACACCGGACTGTGCCCGCGCGAGCACAGCAGCGGCGGGAAACGAAGATCCGGCAGCGTCAGCAAGAGCGGCAACCCGAGGGTGCGCGCAATGCTGGTGGAAATGGTCTGGCGCATGACACGCTGGCAACCTGGCTGCCACGGATTGCAGAAGTGGCTGCCGGTGCTCGCCGATCCGGCGTGCGGCGGTGCGGCACGCAAGAAGGCGGTGGTTGCCATCGCCCGGCAACTCGCCGTGGACCTGTGGCGCGTGTTCACCGGGCAAACCAACGCGGAGAACCTCGGCCTCGTTTACCTGCCTGATGCCGGATGACGCGGATCCATCCCAACCCCAAATCCATTCATTGCCAACCATGAGTCACTAACATTTTCCGACCGGCCACCGCCGCAACGGATGTCGCGCGTCTGAGAAATTCCATGAACGTGTCAACCACGTCCGACTGCTAGATGAGACCGCTTTTCCCTTCCCCGACCCGAATCAGTCACCTGGCGCTTTGCGATCAAGCAAACGCGCGGATAGCAGGCTGCGTTCGCCGGAACCCCGACGAAGCCACCCAGGAAGGAAAGACATTCGTATCCGCCATGAGCGACTCCACCAATTCTCAATCCCGCGAGGTGGACCAGATCCATTCCCGGGACCGTCATGGGGGCTCTGCCCCCATGTCTCGGAGTTTTTCGCAATGGGCCAATGGGCAAACGCCTCCAAGAGACGTGCCGCGCCGCAAGCACAACCGACGGCACGGCACGGAGTCAAAAGCCCCTTTGGCATCGTCCGCCGCTCCGGTTGCCCTCCGGTAGAGCCGTATTCTGCGGACGATAAGGAACCACAACCCACATCAAGCCGCATCGCCAAATCTTCAATCCACGATCCACCCACAAATCCAGCCGGACTAAGCCAGTCAGCTAAAACCTGAAGATATACACTATTCCCACATCAAACCTTGACCAACCTCATCGCAGGAATTTGCTTTTGGCGGGCATCCATTAAAACAGCGTTTGGGTTGTACCGGAGGGCGGGAAAAGGGGGTTGACGCTTACTCGGCTTTCGAGGTCGGCAAACGCCGGATTGCTGTTTATAACCTACACCTGAAGCCGAATCTTGGAGATGCGGGAGAGAATACTTCAAAGAGAGAGGATGCCGTCGAACAACTGCTCCGACACATTGAAGGTAAATCGGATCGGGCGATTCAGGTACACTCGATCATGATTGGTGGCGATCTCAACACGGATGATCCGGACACTCTCCAGGGTCCTTCTCCCGGAGAGAGAAGCTTTGGGTTACTTCGACAATCCGGCTTCCATTGGACATTTCAAGGGGTTCTGCACAAAGAGCGGGTTGCCTGTCCCGGGGGGAGCCTATCCCCCTGCCTGCTTTGATCATCTTTTTATTCGTGGAATTGCTGGCGGGAGCACCCCATCACTTCGCGGGCTTTGGAAACATGGTTGAGGTTTGAGGCGGGCTCAAGCAAGCGGAGCTTGCGGCGGGCGACTTTCTTTTCAGCGGACATGTTCGTGCATTTGGTTTGGTTTCCCTGGTAAGGAACCCTTGCCAAAACGACATGGCCGATGTGTACTTCGGAGACATCACACTTTCAGGGCAATACCATCACTGCACAAGATGATGGATGGCGCGAGGGGTTCTTCCTTTCCGGGAACACGCATCATTCCTCGGTTCGTTGGGATCGCCGCTGCGATGCCGCTCCGTTGGTGATGGATCAGCGTTGCAGCAACCAGCCGATGAAGACCACCTGTGGGGCAGTGACGAGGGGAAGGAAGAGTGCGGTTTTCCACGAGCGGGTGGTTTCGCGGAGGCTGAGGATCTCGGTGTAGTCGGTTGCGGCGCCGGCCATCAGGAAGACGAACGCGTTTCCCGGGGCCTGGGCGCGGGTGATGAGGTCGGCGGCGATCGGCGAGGATCCCTCGGAGCAGACCTCGATGACGGTGGCGGCGGCGAGGGTGAGGAGGAGTCCTGCCGCACTGGGGCCGAACCAATGGGCAAAGGCCTCTGCCGGGACCAGCGCGCGGATTGCCGCGGCGACTACGAAGCCGAAGAGCAGCCAGCGCAGTACCATTCGCGATCCGCTGAGGCCCTCGCGCAGCAAGGAAAGGACATTGCGCGGTGTCGGGCGCAGGGAGGTGAGCACACCTTGCAGAGCTGGCCCACTGCGGAAGTCTTTCGGGAGGTCGATCGCGTTCGGGTTGGCCGGCAGGCGACCGGTGCGCACCCAGCGGTCTGCCAGCCATCCGGTGACGAGTGCCACCACCATGGAGCAGGCGATGAAGACCAGCATCCATTTCCAACCGATCAGGGCGGCGAGGATGAGGGTGAGAGAGAGCGAGTTCCAGGGGCTCGCGATGAGGAAGGCGAGGGTTTGCCCCAGCGAGGCGCCGCGGCGGTAGAGGCCCATGGCGACAAGCAGGATGCCGTGGCTGCAGAGGTCGAGCAGGACTCCGGCGCCGATGGCGCGCAGGAGGCCGGTGATGCTGCCGCCGCGGCCGAGTGTTGCGGCAACCAGTTCGCGGGGGATTCTGCCGATCACAGCGGCGGCAAGAATGCCGAAGGCAACCCCCCACCAGGCCTTCGAGAACAATTCGGCGCAGGCGTGCCCGAAAATATGGATTCTTGCCGGTGCCGCCGGCCAGACGAAGTGCAGCAGAGACCCGGCAAGGAACAGCATCAGCGACCCCCAGAGCAGAAAATCCGGTTTGGCGCGGGCGGATCCACCGGAGGGAGCGCCTGCGCCCGAGGGGCCGCTCCCGCAGCAGGAGTCGGCCCCTGTTTTTGCGGCCGCTGGCTCAGGGGCCT
The DNA here is from genome assembly GCA_964569415.1 of uncultured Luteolibacter sp. Classification (GTDB taxonomy): domain Bacteria; phylum Verrucomicrobiota; class Verrucomicrobiia; order Verrucomicrobiales; family Akkermansiaceae; genus Luteolibacter. The sequence goes on from CAZMUK010000097.1 coordinate 3,731, forward strand.
TTGATCCGCAGCATGGTGGGGCGCGCGGGGGTTCCCGATCCTCCGATCCGCAACATCTGCCGCTCATGGGACGCAGCCTACGGCCCGGGGCGGCGGCTGTCCAATCCGTCGTCGCGGAGAGGCCGCGGCCGAATTTCTGTTAGATCCGAGGGGCCCTTTCTCCCCGGAATGCGAGGGTTCGTGTCGTTGGCGGGCAGGATCCGGTTGCAGTCCGGCGTGCAGCGGGTAGGAAGGGTTTGTGCTGCCTGCCTTGCGTTTGGTGGATTTCCGGTGTTTCCCTGAGCGGGGCTTCGAGGCTCCGGCCGCGGGGCTTCTCCTGACCGGATCGAACGCGCGCGGCAAGACCTCGGTCTTGGAGGCGATTTGCGTGTTGGTGCGTTTGCATTCGCCGCGCACCCACCGGATGGGTTCGATGGCGCGGATGGGAGCTTCGGGAGGATTCGGCATTGCCGGGTCGCCGTGGGGCGTCGAGCGCAGGGTGCGGTTCTCGCGCGAGGGGTTGTCGCTGGAGGTTGGCGGGGATGCGGTGGCTGGGCGTGGTGCCTATCTTGAGGAGGGCGGGTTGGTGGTATGGATGGGAAACGAGGATCTCGAACTCGTGCGCGGCCCGGGGGAATTGCGGAGGCGGTATCTGGATTTCATCGGGGCGCAGCTGGATCCCGCATACCGTCGTTCCTTGGCGCGGTATCGGCGGGCGCTCCATGCGAAGAATCTTTTGTTGCGTGACGGGGCCGGTCGCGAGCGCGAGTTGCGCGCGTACGAGGAGGTGATGGCCGAGCATGGCGCGGTGTTGATGCAAATCCGCGCGCGGGTGGTGGAAGGGCTCCATCCGCTGTCTGCCGCGGCGCAGCGAACGATCAGCGGTCGCGACGAGGTTCTCACCCTGCGGTATCTGGCATCGGCGGGCACCGACCTTGCCGAGGCGATGCGTCAGGCCCGGGTGCGTGAGGTCCGGGTGCGGCAGTCGGTGGTGGGTCCGCACCGCGATGATCTCGAGCTGCGCCTGCAGGGATTGCCGGCGGGAGAGTTTGCGAGCGAGGGTCAGCAGCGGACCCTGGCGATCGCGCTCAAGCTGGCGCAGGGCGCCTTGCTTGCGGACGCGTGCGGTCGGATGCCCTTGTATTTGATCGATGATGTCTTCGGCGAGCTCGATCCGGCGCGGCGCAACGCCCTGATGGCATCATTGCCGGGAGCCGCACAGAAGTGGATCACCACCACGCATCTCGACTGGATGAGGGAGGTTCCGCAGGTGGGTGATTTCGCCCGCTTGCGCCTCGACGAGTGAGCGTCATGCCGCTGCGGGCGGCGGGAAGGGGTCGGCGGAGATCGTCCATCCCTCGTTTTTATCGGTGAAGGTTTTGAGCGCCCATTCGCTGGGGAGCAGCGCGACGAGCCAGCCGTTGGCATCGCGCGCGAGGGACGCGCCGAGCGACAGCAGCGGCCGTGCCTCCGGTGCGGCGGGATCGCCTTCCGCGGGTTTCAGCCAGCGTGCGAGCGACCAGTCGGCCGGTTCCATCCGGGTTTCCGCGCCGTATTCCTGTTCGAGCCGGTATTGGAGCACCTCGAATTGCAGCGGACCCACCGCGCCGAGCAGCGGCACCTGCGAGGGTCCGGCGTCGAGCAAACGGAATTCGGTGGCCACTCCTTCCTTGAGCAGTTGTTGGAGGCCGTCGCGGAACCTTTTGTATTTCGCGGTGCTCTTGTTGTGGAGGAACGAAAAGCATTCCGGGCCGAAGCGCGGGATTTCATCGAACACCACTCCGCCTGAACCGGTGAGTGTGTCCCCGATGAGCAGGTCGTGGTTTCCCACGACTCCCACCACATCACCGGCGAAGGCGTCGTCGACCGTTTCCCGTTCGCGGGCGAAGAGCCGTTGGGAATTGCCGAGGCGGATGCGTTCGCCGCTGCGGGAGTTGAGCACCGACATATCGCGTTCGAATTTCCCGGATACGATGCGCAGGAAGGCCACGCGGTCGCGGTGTTTCGGGTTCATGTTTGCCTGGATCTTGAACACGAAGGCCGAGAACTCCGGGGAGGCCGGGTGCACCTCGCACGAACCATTTCGGCGCGGTAGCGGGGGCGGAGCCAGTTCGAGGAAGCGGTCGAGCAGCAATTGCACGCCGAAGTTGTTTGCCGCACTGCCGAAGAACACCGGCGTGAGTTCTCCGGCGAGGACCCGTTGCGGATCGAAGTCCGCGCCGGCGCCCTCGAGCAGTTCCAGTTCCTCGCGCACCTGGCGGCAGGTGTCCGGGTCCAGTTCGCGGAGCACCGCTTCGTCGTCGATGCCGGTCACCGAAACCGGGGCGCGGCGTGCGCCGTGTGCGGTGCGTTCGAACAGGTGGACCAGTTGCCGGTGGCGGTCGTAGACACCGCGGAAGCGCGGTCCGTCGCCGAGCGGCCAGTTGAGAGGGCAGGCATGGATGCCCAGCACGCTTTCCAGTTCGTCGAGCAGATCGAGCGGCGGGCGCGAAGGCCGGTCGAGCTTGTTCATGAAGGTGAAGATCGGCACGCCGCGTTTGCGGCAGACCTCGAAGAGTTTGCGGGTTTGGCTTTCGATGCCTTTGCCCGCATCCACCACCATCACTGCGGCGTCGACCGCGGTGAGCACGCGGTAGGTGTCCTCGGAAAAGTCCTTGTGGCCGGGGGTATCGAGGATGTTGACCACGTGGTCCGCGTATTCGAACTGCAGGACGGTGGAGGACACCGAGATGCCGCGCTGCCGTTCCAGTTCCATCCAGTCCGAGGTGGTGGCCCGTTGGTTTTTCCGGGCGGTGACGCTGCCGGCCAGTTGGAGGGCGCCGCCGTAGAGCAGGAATTTTTCGGTGAGGGTGGTTTTGCCGGCGTCGGGGTGGGAAATGATTGCGAAGGAGCGCCGCCGCGCGACTTCGCGTTGCAGTTCGGGGGATGGGCTGGCGTGCTGGCTGGCGGGCATCGGGAGGCGGGAGCGCTAGCCCCGCTTGCCGCGCCGATCAAGGAGAGTTTGCGGCGCTCGCGGACTGGTTCCGCCCCCAGAATTCAGATACGATGGACCGTCGGCCTTCGTGTAGACTCGCAAGACGTATTTTACATTTTTTCAAAACACATAAATTTTGTTGCCTTCCGAAGGCGGACTATTCTAAAGAATCAGTCCAGCAAATGAAAATTTTCCGCTGTCCACTCGTCGGATTTGTCTTTGGGCTCGCGGCCTCATCGGCCTTGCATGGTCAGACGACCGTTGTATCCGGGGCGGTGGGGTTTAATCGCATCACCTGTCTCCGCAACTCGGATACCATTGTCGGAGTGCCATTTCTTGCTGAGGGGAGTTCCGTCCATCAACTGGCCGCGCAGCCGGTAATCGATATTGATTCCGCGACTTTGTCGCTCACTTCGTCGGTTCTCGAGCAGGGAACCTTGGGTCTCCTCAACGGCTATCCGCGGTACTACGCCAGGCTCACCTCGGGATCGTCGAACGGCGCATTTTTCACGGTCACGGCAAACGCTGTCGATTCCCTTACAGTGGATTTGAATGGCGGCAGTCTGTCGGCCGTCGCCGGCGACTCTTTGGTACTCGCTCGCTACTGGACGCTCGACACCTTGTTTCCACCTGCGGGGGCCACCACCTCGTGGACACAGACGAATGGTCAGTGGATTCCCAATGGTCATGCGATCGTGGCGTCCGCTTCTGCCTTGTCCCGGCGCACTGAGGTTCTTCTTCCGAATCTTACCGGCCAGGGCATCAATCGCCCGCCGGCTGGGGTGTTTTACATAACAGGCGGTTCTTGGAGGCAGTTTGGTGTGAACAATCCGAATGCGGGATCCTACGTGATCTATCCCGACAGCAGCCTTAGCATTCGCCACAACTCGACAGTCTCTCAAAATACCTTTTTCCGCTCGGTGGGGGATGTGGATTCGGGCAGCATCGTAATTCCTCTTACAACCCGGTCCAACGGCAGGCAGGACAACCACCTTGCACTGCCGCGTCCTGTTCCGGTTCGGTTGATCGATCTCGGGCTTGATACCACGGCGTTTGTCAACAGTCCTAGCACCTTGAGCAGGCGCGATGAGCTCTTGGTCTTCAACAATGCTGCGGCCGGAAAGAACAAGCCTCCGATTGCCACCTACTTCCGTCTTTCGGCGGGATGGAGGATGTTCGGGGCCGGTTCGGCGAATCACGATACATCAACAATTCCCGCAGGTTCTGGATTTATCATCCGTAAGTACAACACCGCCGACGGAGCCACCGTTGAGTGGGATAATCCGCCGAACTACTGATCCATTCCCTTCTCACCACCACACATCTCACCGTCCAGAATTTTGAAAATCCGATTCCTCTCCGCGTTCTTCGGCATAGCCTCCCTAGCTCATGCCGCATCATCCGTGAATCTGACTGTCGCCCAATTGCGCGATGCATCGGGCACGGTCATTCCGGACGCTGCGCCGGGGACTTGGGCCATCATCGTCGCAGGCGTCGAGGGCCTTCCAGCGGTCTCAGGCACCCTGCCCGGCGGTCTGACCGATGGCAGCAGCCTTACCGCTGCCCAAGCCTCCCAGATTGCGGCCGATTTTGACGGGCTTACCCTCACGGTTGGGTCCCAGGGTACCTACACGATTCATCAGTTGGGTATCTTTGATTCCGGGGAAGATGGAGCCGTGCTGGCAACGATCAACTTCGACATTGCCTCCTCGCCTAATCCCGGCTTCGACGCCGGAACCTTGTGGGGTCTCTACTGGTTTCCTGGGGTCTCCGCCGGAGCCACGCTGAGCGGAAACTTCGAGGTGGGTGGTTTCGCCCAGTCGACTGCGAATATAGAATCGGGCGGAGATGAAGGCACGGTCATTCCGGGTGACGGACTTTCGGTGAATGTGAACTTCATTGAGACGAATTTCAATCAGACGGTTTTGGAGGGGGGCGACACTGGATTGTCTGCCGCGCGCTTCACGGCGGTGGCGGTTCCCGAGCCATCGGTTTTTGGGTTAGCTGGTGTGTTCGGTATCGCCGGACTCCTGCTTCGTCGCCGTTGAGTCCCAGGAGGGGGCATCGCAGGCCTTTTGCCAACGGAATGGCGTAGTGAGGGTTCTTTGCCCTTTTCGCGGCGGCCGCGGAACGCGTAGTGTCGGGCCATGTCCGACCCGCCGGAGGCCGATTCCCGATTCAGCGAGTTTGTGCTGTTGCAGGCGCAGAACGCCGGCTTGTTTCTCGGGCGCATCCCGCACCCGGGCACCGGCAGGACGACGGTGAACCTCCGTGCAGCCAAGTCGGTCCTCGATTCCCTCGAAATGCTTTCCGTCAAGACGCGCGGCAATCTCGTACCCGCCGAGGAGAAGTTGCTCGATGCCGCCTTGCGCAATCTGCGTCCGCTCTATGCCGAGGCATCGGGTGGTGCCGGGAAATGATCCTTGCCGTTCCATTTTCACCATGCACTTCGAACCTTTCAACATCGGACATGTGCCCGTGGGCGGCACCGTTCCCTTCTTCATCCTCGGTCCCTGTGCCCTCGAGTCCGAGGATTTCGCCTGGGAGATGGCGCGTTCCCTCAAGGAGGTAGCGGAGCGCACCGGCGTTCCCTTCCTGTTCAAGGCCTCTTACGACAAAGCCAACCGCACGGCGGCATCCTCCTTCCGCGGTCCGGGCATTCACGAGGGATGTCGCATTCTTGGTGAAATCGGCCGCGAGTTGCAGGTTCCGGTGACCACCGACATCCATACCGCCGAGCAGGCCGAGATCGCCGCGGAGCACATCGATCTGTTGCAGATCCCCGCCTTCCTATGTCGGCAGACCGACATGCTGGAGGCTGCGGCGCGCACCGGTCGCGCGGTCAACATCAAGAAGGGCCAGTTTCTTGCGCCCTGGGACGCGGTGCACATTGCCGACAAGATGCGGTCCTTCGGGTGCGAGCGGTTTTTGATCACCGAGCGTGGCACTACCTTCGGGTACAACAATCTGGTGGCCGACATGCGCGGTTTGCACTGGATGCGCAAGGAAGGGTTGCCGGTGGTGTTTGATGCCACCCATTCCGTGCAGCGGCCGGGGGGGTTGGGAGCGACCACCGGGGGAGACGGCGAACTGGCTCCGGTGTTGGCGCGTGCCGCGGTGGCCGCCGGTGTGGACGGCCTTTTCATGGAGGTCCATTCCGATCCCGCCAAGGCCCTCTCGGATGGTCCCAATCAGATTCCGTTGGAATTCATTGAGGACCTGCTGGTGCGGTTGGTGGCGATCCACCATGCGGCGCACTGAGGATTTCGCATCGCGGGGTTCTTGCGCGGAAATGCAAAGGCGTGCCCCCCTCGCGAGGAAGAGGGCACGCCGTCCGGGGGTTTTCCGGGATAGCGGGAGGGGAAGGGTCAGGCTTGGGCAGCGAGTTCCGGGCCGAGCGGTTTCGGGGCGGGTTTTTCCTTTTTGCTCAGGGCGCGCCGCATCTTGGTGAGGGCCGAGTTCTGGAGTTGGCGGATCCGCTCTCGCGTGACGCCGAATTCGCGTCCCACCTCCTCGAGCGTGAGGGCACGGCGTCCGCTGAGGCCGAAGCGCTCATCGATGATCTTGCGCTCGCGCTCGTCGAGAACGGCGAGCAGGCCCTCCAGTTGCGAGTGGAGGTTTTTGTCCGAGAGCATG
>CAZMUK010000098.1:0-2811 GCA_964569415.1 uncultured Luteolibacter sp.
CGACGAGGCGGCGATGGCCGCGTTCGAGGAAAACCTCACGGACCTCGCCCGCACCGGAGGAAACTGATACGCAACCCGACCACGCACCATCATGGGCAAACCAACCGGATTTCTCGAGATCGAACGCAAAACCGACGCGGAGACCGCCCCGCTCGAACGGCTCCGCCACTGGCGCGAGTTCAAGATCCACGGCGACGACATGGAACGCCGCGCCCAAGGCGCGCGCTGCATGGACTGCGGCACGCCCTTCTGCCACACCGGACACATTGTCTCCGGCATGGCCAGCGGCTGCCCGGTGAACAACCTGATCCCGGAATGGAACGACTTGATCTTCCGCGGGCGCTGGCGCGAAGCGCTCGACCGCCTTCACAAGACAAACAATTTCCCGGAGTTCACCGGCCGGGTCTGCCCCGCCCCCTGCGAGGGCTCGTGCGTGCTCGGCGTGATCGAGCCGCCGGTGACCATCAAGAACAACGAGTGCGCAATCATCGACAAGGGATGGGAAGAGGGCTGGGTGGTCCCGCGCATTCCGGAAACACGCACGGGAAAGAAAGTAGCCGTCGTGGGCTCCGGCCCGGCGGGATTGGCCTGTGCCGACCAACTTAATCAAGCGGGCCATGCGGTGACTGTGTTCGAGCGGGCCGACCGCGTCGGGGGCCTGCTTATGTACGGGATCCCGAACATGAAGCTCGACAAGGAGCAGGTGGTGCAGCGCCGGGTGGACTTGCTTGCCGCGGAAGGAATCTCCTTCGTGACCGGTGTGGAAATCGGCGCCGACGCGGAGTGGACGCCGCAACGTCTGCGCAATGAGTTCGACGCGGTGGTGCTCTGCTGCGGAGCCACCCACGGCCGCGACCTCCCGATCGAGGGACGGGATGCAAAGGGAATCCACCTCGCGATGGAGTTCCTCACCGCCAATACCCGTCACCAGCTCGACCACGGCTTCGACGGTTCCAATCCGGCCCTCAATGCCGCGGGCAAGGATGTGGTGGTGATCGGTGGCGGCGATACCGGGACGGACTGCGTGGGCACCAGCCTCCGCCATGGCTGCCGCAGCGTGGTGCAACTCGAAATCATGCCAAAACCCCCGCTCGAGCGGGCACCGGACAATCCCTGGCCGGAATGGCCGAAGGTTTACAAGATGGACTACGGCCAGGAGGAGGCGGCCGCCGTCCAAGGCGAAGACCCCCGCCGTTACCTGGTGCAGTCGAAGCGCTTCCTCAAGGATGATGCGGGCCAACTCTCCGGCATCGAGGTCTGCGACATCGAGTGGGTCCACGAAAACGGCCGCTTTTTCCCGAAGGAAAAGCCCGGGAGCGCGCGGGTGATCCCTGCCCAACTGGCGTTGCTGGCGATGGGCTTCCTCGGCCCGGAAAACAGGGTGATCGAAGGCTTCGGCGTCGAGACCGATGCGCGCTCGAACGCGAAAGCAGACTACGGAACCTTCGTGACCAATGTCCCCGGGGTGTTTGCCGCCGGCGACATACGCCGCGGCCAGTCGCTCGTGGTCTGGGCCATCAACGAGGGCCGTGCCGCCGCCCGGGAATGCGACCGCTTCCTGATGGGAGTCACCAACCTTCCCTGAGCCGGCGGCTTTTGCTTGCCATCGGCAGCGCGCCGGGTTTGATAGGACGCACCAAGCCCCGTCTCGGATGCCAAGTTTCGCACGAGTCCTCGCCCCCACCGCGCTCTGCGCGGTCCTGATGCTGCCCGCGCTCCCCGCGGAAGCAGGCGGATTGCCGCGCAACCAGCGTGAGTCCGCCATCGGAAAACTGGTGAAGGACGATCCGCTCCAAGCGCGCAAAAAAATGGTCCACGACGAGCGCCTCCACCTCGTCGCCCGCAGGCGCGCGCTCGACATGGCGAAACGGGATTACTTCAGCCACACCGATCCCGACGGGATCGGCCCCAACAAGGTGGCACGGTTGGCCGGGTACCGACTCCCGTACTTTTACTCGAAAAAGCGCGACGCCAACAACATCGAGTCGGTGGCGGCCGGGCAGGAAACCGCACAAGATGCCTATGACGCTTGGATCAAATCTTCCGCACACCGCTCCCACTTGAGGGGAGAGGGCTTTTTCAAAAGCCAGACACGATACGGGGTGGGTTATGCGTTCCGCGAGGGAACGAAGTTCAGGCACTACTATGTTTTCGTCACCGCCCCGCCCGAACCTGGCGGACCCCGACCTCTGTCGATGGCGAAAATCAAACGCTTCCTGCGTCTCACCCCGCAGCAATTGGAATCAGCCCCCTGAGCGGACCTCACGCGAATACGGTCCGGCTTCCGCGCGAAATTTCTCACCCCGCCCGCGGCCTTATGACAGCATCGGCACTGGATCCGCTGCGGAAGATCCGCAGAGTCCCTCCACACTCAAGACCCTGCCACCATGTCATCCCCACAATCCCTCGAAGAACTGTCGGAAATCCTCGAAAACCATCCGGAGATCGCGGATCTCCTCTATCGGGAATCCGGTGAAACCGTCGCCGACCTCATCGAGTCCGGCGAACTTGCCGACCGCATCCAGTCGCAAGGATTGGTCGAACGATCGATCCCGGCCTCCGGCGGTCCGGAAAACGCTTTCGAGGTGCAGATCATGAACTACGGTCCGGTCTTCTGGATCCACGCCAACGAGCTTGACGATGTCGGCTACTTTACCTCCATGGATGATGCCGAGGCCCACGCCTTCGATGAGTACGATGCCTACATCTCCGCCGCCGCGGAAGAGGAAGAATGGGATGAGGACGACGAAGAGGACGACGACGAAGAGGACGACGACGAAGAGGACGACGACGAAGAGGACGACGACGAAG
>CAZMUK010000098.1:2911-10150 GCA_964569415.1 uncultured Luteolibacter sp.
AGGAGGACGACGAAGAGGAGGAGAATCCGTGAAGGATTCCCAGCAGGCGTTTGCCGCTACCACAAGCCGTACTTGCCATAAGCGAGGATGTACACGCCCATCAGGAGGTTGGCGGTGGCGTGCATGATCACGCAGGCGCCGAGGTTCTTCGACCACACGCAGAACACCCAGGTGAGCAGTCCGTAGGCGAGCGCGCCGGCGTAGTCCACCGGAGCATGCGCGATCGTGAACAGACCGGTGACGATCAGGCAGGATCTCCACGAACCTTTGCCAAAGGGTTGTTTCCACCAATCACCCTCGGTATCGCACAACCATCGCATGAGGAATCCCCGCCAGAAAATTTCCTCGACCAGCGCCACCACCACCACCGCCCGCACGAAGCGGAGAAACACGGTGCAGGCAACGGCGGCCGGATGCTCGAATATGCGCGGATCGAATCCCTCGGTCCGCGCGGCGAAACCCAGCCACTCGGGCAAGCCGCCGCTCTCCCCCTGCATGCCCAGACGATCGTACAGCGTCGTGGGCAGCAACCAGAGACCGATCCCCACGGCGCCCATCGCGACTCCGACGGACGCCCATTTCCACGACCAATCAAAGCGGTAATCGCGCCAATGCCGAAACAGAATCGTGAGGCAGACCGCCGATTGCAGCGGATAGATCCAATGCGAGGGATCACGCCTCCACCACGGAGCATCGGGATGATCCCAACCGATCGCTGCAGACACCAATTGCCCGAGGGGAAGAAAGGCGAGAAACACCGCCAACGGCAGGACATGCGCACGGGTCAACCGTGCGGAGTCCGCATCGTTCCCCGATCCGCTCATGACCCGCGCAGGCGGCCCACGAACGCCGCGATCCGCTCGGTGGCGGTGCGGATGTCGTCGAAGGCGGTGGCGTAGCAGCAACGCAAGAAACCCTCCCCCGACGCACCGAAGGCGCTGCCCGGGACGCACGCAACCGATTCCTCGCGCAGCAAGCGGAGGGCAAAATCCTTGCTCGAGATGCCCGTGCCGCGGATGTCCGGAAAGACATAAAACGCACCGCCGGGCAGGTGGCAGTCGAGCCCCGCCTCGTTGAGCCTTCGCACGAGGAAATCACGGCGCTGGTGATAGCTCTTGCGCATTTCACCCATCGAGGCGGCCCCGTGCTCAAGAGCCTCGATCGCCGCATTCTGGCTCATGATCGGCGCGCAGAGCATCGCATACTGGTGGATTTTCATCATCGCCTCGATCACGGGTTCGGGCGCACAGGCGTAACCGAGGCGGAAACCGGTCATGGCGAACGCCTTGGAAAACCCGTGCAACAACACCGTCCGCTCGCGCATGCCGGGAAGCGAGGCGATCGAGACATGGGTCTCCCCGTCGTATCTCAGCTCGCTGTAAATTTCGTCGGTGAGCACCATAAGGTCGTGCTCCACCGCGAGACGGGCGATCCCCTCGAGATCCTCCCGCGTGGCGCAGGCCCCGGTGGGATTGGTCGGGAAATTGAGCATCAGCACCCGCGAACGGGGCGTGATGACCTGGGCGAGCTTTTCCGGACGCAGCGAGAAGCCGTCTTCCTTGGTGGTAATCACCGGCACTGCCACACCGTGTGCCATCACGATGCTCGGACTATAGGAAACATAGCAGGGCTCGTGATAGATGACCTCGTCCCCGGGATTGACCAATGCACGCAACGCGATGTCAATCGCCTCGGATACGCCCACCGTCACGAGCACCTCGCGGGCGGGATCGTAGGGGACACCGAAAAAAGAACCGACATAGCGCGCAATCGCCTTGCGGAGCGGAAGCATGCCCAGATTGGAGGTGTAGGTGGTCTGTCCCTTCTCCAGAGAGTAAATCGCCGCCTCGCGGATGTGCCAGGGGGTCACGAAATCCGGCTCCCCCACCCCGAGGGAAATCACATCGTCCCGGCCTTGCACGAGTTCGAAGAAATCGCGGATTCCCGAACGGGGAATCGAGGCGATGTTGCGGGCGATCTTCGGGGAATAGTCCATGGTCGGGCTCGGCGGACGGATGCGGAATCTGCCCCCGCCACCCGCCCGGCGTCAATGCCGGGATGCCATCCCGCCTGCCACCCCCCTTCACCCGCCTGACGAAATTTCGCGCGATTCCTGTTGCCCGGGCACGCGGGGAATCGATAGGTGGAATCCGCTTCCCCGCCGGCATCCGGCCGTGCAGGTAGCCAAACCACCATCCCCATACCCGTCATGTCCATCCTCGACAACATCCTCGGAGCCCTCGGCGGCCAATCCGGCGACGCAGCCGGCCACCCCCTCCAAGCAGCCCTCAGCGGCCTGCTCCAACAAAACGGCGGCGTCCAAGGCCTCATGGAAAAATTCACCCAAGGCGGCCTCGGCGATGTCTTCTCGTCCTGGGTCGGCATGGGACCGAACCAAGGAATCTCGGCCGACCAGATCAGCAACTTGCTCGGCTCCGAGCAAATCCAGGGACTGGCCGCCAGCCTCGGGATCGACCCATCGAAGGCCTCGGGCTTCCTGGCCGACTACCTCCCGAAGATCATCGACAAGTTGACGCCTTCCGGCAACGCGGGAGGCGCCGCCGACGCGCAGCAAGGAATCAGCGACCTGATGCCCTCGCTGCTCGAGAAATTCAACATCGGCTGAACCACCCGGTTCCTCCGAATCGGCCCCGGCGCTCACAGCTTTTCCACAAGTACCGACACCTCCAACCGGCAATGGCCGGTCCCGAGGTAGCTGCCGGAGACCGGGGCCACATCATCATAATCCCTGCCGACGGCGACCTTCACATATCGCTCGTCGGCAAGGGTGTTGTTGGTGGGATCAAAGCCAATCCATCCCGCCCCCGGCAAAAACACCTCGCACCACGCGTGCGAGGCTTGGGCCCCGATCAGGGTGTCCCGTGGTCCGTTGTACAAGTAGCCGGACGCATAGCGAGCCGCCAGACCGATGCTGCGGCACATGCCCAGCATCACATGGGTGAAGTCCTGGCAGACCCCCTTGCGCAACTCCAAGGCCTCCTCCAGCGAGGTTCCCACCTGGGTCGCACCGGGTTCGTATCGGAACTCCGCGTGGATCCAGCCCATAATCGCAAGAGCCTTCTCGTAGACTGCGGTGTGCTGCCACACGACATCCAGCGCCTGCCTCCACAAGGCGGCCGATTTCGCCACGCGGCTGCTGGCCTGCAGGTAGGGCCAGACCCGCTCGCGGATCGCGGAATCGCGGTACTCGTCGGTCGTCGCCGACCGCGCGAAAGCGCCGATATCGAGCGGGAGATTGTGGACGCGGATCCGGCTTTCCACCTCGAGCCGCTGGTGCGGTTCGGGCAGTTCGAACTGATGGGTGATGTTTTGAAACAGGTCGCTGAACTTCCGCAACCGGGTGGCAGGAAGCACCTTGATGAAGGCGGAAAGCGTTTTCTGATACGGGAAGGTCCGCGGCTCCAGACGCACCGTGTTGACGCTCTCCGTCACCGGAGTCCCGTAGTGGAACACCGTGCGATGGGTCACCGAAAGCCTCGCCCCGTCCGGAGCGGGCTCCGACCTGTTCACTGCTGTTGCTGCTGCATCTGCCATGCCGCCACCGCCGAGAGAGGACGCCCCTCCGCCACCGCACCCACCTGAATGCGGTCGGGCATCAACACATAGGTCTCGAACACCCCGTCACCGATCCGGTTGAAACGATCCTGCATGCGGTCAAGATACCCGTGCAGCCCGTCGGCGAAAGCCTCATCCACCGTCCCGAAATTCAAGTCCGCCAAAAGCCGCCCGGCCTCCTGCTCCGCGGCATTGGAAAACTCCCCGCGCGGTGCCCCGGAAATCCGGTGCAGACAGGCATCCACCCGCTCGATGCAGAAGCGGACCGAACGCGGGAACTCGCGCGAGTAGACGAGGAAATCGACCAGTCCCCGAGCATCCACGGGCCGCCCGGTGCTCCGATACGCGCCGTGCGCACCGCAGGAACGGAGAATGGCCGACCAATGGAGAAGCCCGCCCGGATTGGACTCCACGCCCTCCACCCCTCCGGGCAGATAGCTCGCCACATCGAGGAAACGCGTGGTCTTGTCCGCCCGCTCGAGAAAGCGACCGAGTTCCATGAAGTCCCATCCCTCGTTGCGCGGCACGGTGGAGGCGGCGGTGCCGAGAAAACTGGCTGCCGCGCGGCGGATCCTCGCGTAGTAGCGCGGCGGATCGGTCTCGACCAACCATCCTGCCTCGTCGGAACGGGTGAACAAGTGCAGGGCATTGAGTTCCTCCCACAACTCGTCCGACAACTGGTCGCGCACGGTGCGGGCGTTTTCCCGGGCGGTGGCCACACAGGAGACAATGCTGTTCGGATTGCGCGGATCATCGGTGAGAAACCGGATCACCTCGGGCCCGCCCGCGCCGCCATGCAGCGCCGAAAACACCTCGTCGTCGCCCGTGCTCAGGATGATCGGCCGCCAGAAGCCGCTGAGCCGGCCGCTGTCGAGCCGCTCGCTGTCCGGCAACAACTGCTGGGTGACATCGATCAAGCGCGCGAGGTTGTCGGCCCGCTCCACATAGCGGACCATCCAGTAGAAGGTGTTGGCTACCCGTGACAGCATGGAATTTCTAACGGCGCAGCACCCAAGTGTCCTTGCTCCCGCCGCCTTGCGAGGAGTTGACCACCAACGATCCCCTGGTCAAGGCCACACGCGTGAGCCCGCCGGGCACGATCCGGACATCGGACCCGTAGATGATGTAGGGACGCAGATCGACATGGCGGCCCTCCATCGATCCGTCGCACCAGGTCGGCGAACGCGACAGCGACACCACCGGCTGGGCGATGAAATTGCGGGGATCGGCCACGATCCGCGCGCGGAACGCGTCGATCTCGTTCTGGGTGGCCGATGGTCCCATCAACATGCCGTAGCCGCCCGATTCATTCGCGGACTTGACCACCAGTTCCGGCAAGTGGCCGAGAATGAACTTCAGATCCTCCTCCTCGGAGGCGAGATAGGTCGGCACATTGGGCAGGATCGGTTCCTGACCGAGGTAGTACTCGATCATCCGCGGCACGAAGTAGTACATCACCTTGTCGTCGGCCACGCCCGTGCCCACCGCATTGGCAAGCGCCACATTTCCCGCCCGGTACGCGTTCATCAGTCCCGGAACCCCGAGCACCGAATCGGGGCGGAACACCACCGGATCGAGGAAGTCGTCGTCGATCCTGCGGTAGATCACATCCACTCTCCTCAGTCCGCGGGTGGTGCGCATGTAGACGAACTGGTCCACCACCACCAAGTCGCGGCCCTCGACGATGTCGATGCCCATTTCCCGGGCGAGGTAGCAATGCTCGAAGTAGGCGCTGTTGTGGCAACCGGGCGTGAGCAGGACGCAGACCGGTTCTCCATCGCGGCGCGGCGAGATATGGCGCAGCATGGCCAGCAGGTCGCGTGGGTACGAGTCCACCGGACGCACCGCCGCGCCATCGAACATCCCCGGGAAGGCGCGCTTGAGGGCGTTGCGGTTTTCGAGCAGGTAGGAGGCGCCGGATGGACACCGCCCGTTGTCCTCCAGCACCCGGTACACCCCGTCGGCCCCGCGGATGAGGTCGCTGCCGCAAATGTGGATGTAGATGTCCGAGGGCACATCCACCCCGCGGAACTCGGGCCGGTAGTGTCGGGCATTTTCCACGTAGTGTCGCGGAATCACCCCGTCGCGCAGAATGCGCTGGTCGTGGTAGATGTCGTGCAAGAACAAATTGAGTGCGAGGATGCGCTGCGTGAGGCCTGCCTCGAGATGCTCCCACTCGTCGGCGGGAATCACCCGCGGCACCGGATCGAAAGGAAAGATCCGCTCGGCCCCCCGGTCGTCGTGGTAGACATTGAAGGTGATGCCCTGCCGCAGGAAATAAAGCTCGGCATTGGCCTTGCGGGAGAGGAAATCGGCCTCGTCGTGCGAGCGGATGTTGCGAAGGACCGCGGCACAATCCTCCCGCACCATCCCGTCGGGGCGGAACATTTCGTCGTAAAAGGATCCGGGGTCGTAGTCTTTGAAGATCTCCATGGGCGGATGGGCGCGCCTCGCGAGGCAGGAGCGAATCGGGTAAAGCAGACTCCGGGCCAACCGCCGAGCCCCCTTTTCCGCGCCGGGAGCCTTGCGCCATCGGAGTGGTCTGCCCGGGGTACCGGAACCGGGTGCCACTTTCCCTTGAAAAGCGACCTTCGCGGGGCTATTCCCCCCGGCGCCGGGCCCCTGCGGGCCCCTCCACAGCCCATGAACGCCCTTTCCCGCGCCGCCCTGGCCTACTGGAACTCATCGATCGGCAAAAAGCTCGTCGTCGCCGTCACCGGTCTGTTCCTGATCCTGTTCCTCGCCGGCCACCTCGCCGGCAACCTGGTGGTGTTCCTCGGGCCCGAGGCCTTCAACGCCTACGCACACCTCCTCCACACCATGCTCCACGGCGCCGGGATCTGGGTCTTCCGCATCCTGATGCTGGTGATGCTGGGATCCCACATCGTGGCGACCATCCTGCTCACGAAACAGAACCGTTCGGCACGCCGGTCCTACGAGCACCCCTCGACCATCCAAGCCTCGCGCTCCTCGCGCACGATGATCCTTTCGGGACTCACCATCCTAGCGTTCTTCGTCTATCACATCCTGCACTTCACGGTCCGTGCCGGAAATGAATACGACAACCCGCATCTCTACTCCTACCTGCTCGACGGCCAGGAGGTGCACAACGCCTGGAAGATGGTGGTCGACGGCTTCTCGGTCTGGTATGTGTCGGCCTTTTACGCGGTGGCGATGACGCTGCTGGCCTTCCACCTTGTCCACGGCTTCGCCTCGGTGTTCCAGACGCTCGGTTTGCGCACGCGCAAGTCGGCGGGACTCATCCGGCAGCTTTCGCTGGGCTACGCGCTGGTGATCTGGGCGGGCTTCGTGTCGATCCCGGTGGCAATCCTGATTTTCCCAGGCTATTTCGCGGCACTTGCCGCAGCACCCGGCCACTGACGAATCCGTTCCCGCCAACCCAGAAACGCCATGTCCATCACTCTCGACAGCAAAATCCCGTCGGGCCCCCTCGAACAGAAGTGGTCCCGGCACAAGATGGACTCGAAGCTGATCAACCCGGCCAACAAGCGGAAGTACTCGATCATCGTGGTCGGCTCCGGTCTCGCCGGCGGGGCGGCCGCGGCATCGCTCTCGGAACTTGGCTACAAGGTGAAGTGCTTCTGCTACCAAGACAGCCCGCGGCGGGCCCACTCGATCGCGGCGCAGGGGGGGATCAATGCG
>CAZMUK010000099.1:0-7496 GCA_964569415.1 uncultured Luteolibacter sp.
CAGCAGGCGATGGCGGAGCAGTTCGGTGACCGACTTCGGGTTCGGTTTCGTGGCCGCGGCCTGCATCACCTTTCCGGTGAGGAAGTTCAGCAGTTTGGCATTGCCCGCGCGGACCGGCACGGCCACGGCGGGGTGGTTGGCGATGGTTTCCCCGACCAGTGCCTCGAGTTCTCCGGCCGATGATTTCCCGAATCCGAGTGCGGTGGCGGCCGCCAGCGGGTCCTGTGCAGGATGGGCCAGCAGCGAGTCGAGCACCTCCCTGGCTTGGTTGGGGGCGAGGGTTCCGTCGTCGACCAAGCCAAGCAAGGTCGCGGTGGCGGTGGCGGGCAGCGGGCAGTTTTCGATGCTTGTGCCCCGTTCGTTGAGCGAGCCGAGCAGGGTGTTGAGGAGGAAATTCGCGGAGGGTTTCGGCGGGGCACCGGCGGCGACGATGGCCTCGAAATAGACGGAGAGTGCGCGGTCCGATGAGAGCACGGAGGCATCGTAGGCGGTCACTCCGAAGTCCCGGCTGAAGCGTGCCGCCGCCTCGTGGGGGAGTTCCGGGATGTGTGGGCGCAGCGTCTCGAGGATCGGCGCGGTGCGTACCGGCAACAGGTCGGGGCAGGCGAAGTAGCGGTAATCGTGCGCGTCCTCCTTGGTGCGCATCAGTTGCGACTCCCCGCGGTCGTCGTCCCAGCGGCGGGTCGACTGGATCTGGATCACGCCTTGTTCGAGGTCTTGCGACTGGCGGGCGATTTCGTAATGCAGCGCGCGCCGCACGGCGGAGATCGAGTTGAGGTTCTTGAGTTCCACTTTCGGCCCGAGCGGGTCGGTGTGGTTGCGGCGCACCGACACATTCACATCACAGCGCAGCTGGCCCTTTTCCATGTCCGCGTCCGAGACCCCGCCCTGTTGGAGGATCATTTGCAGCGAGCGCAGGCAGGCGAAGGCTTCCTCGGGCGAGTCCACATCCGGTTCCGTGACGATTTCCATCAGCGGGGTACCGGCGCGGTTGAAGTCGATGAGCGAGTTGTTTCCCGCGTGGGATGATTTGGCGACATCCTCTTCGAGGTGGATGCGGTTGAGGCGCACAACCTTGCCGGGGTTGGCGATGAGGCGGCGGTGGTCGGTGGGGTAGCAGTGTTCGTAGAGGGGGATGCCGCCGCCGATGCAGAGCGGGCTGCCGAGTTGGGTGGTTTGGTAGTTTTTCGGCATGTCCGGGTAGAAATAGTTCTTCCGGTCCCAACTCGAGACCTCCGGCGACGAGCAGCGAAGCATCAGTCCTGCGACGAGTGTTTTGGAAATCGCCTCGCGATTGAGCACCGGTAGTGCGCCGGGCAGGCCGAGGCAGACCGGGCAGGTCAGCGTGTTGGGTTCCTCGCCGAACGAAGTGCGGCACGCGCAGAACATTTTCGTGCGGGTGCCGACCTGGCAGTGGATCTCGAGGCCGATCGTGGCGATGCAGGGCATGGGCGGCGTGCGGGTCAGAGTCTGAGTTTTCGCAGGAACTCACGCACCTCGGGTTCCGCAAGAATCGCGGAGAGCGACGGGTGGCGCAGCAGGGCTGCAAAGCGTCCTTTTCCCGCCAGTCCGGTCAGTTCCGGGTCATCCACCGGGATCGCGCGGGGGATGGGTTCGCCGGTGGCGGGGTCGGTCACCGGTTCGTAGGGATCCTTCGACTGCGCCGCGACCAGTTTGGCGAGGTTGACGCGGGCGGGGTCGGCCACGGGGGCGATGCGGCGTGACCAGGATGCGGGAAGCCAGTCCTGGAGGGTATCCTTGAGGCGCACGCCGAACTCCGGTTTCGGTTTGCGTTCCTTGCCGAAGTTGCGCGAGAACGAGCGGACTTCCTCGGTGGCGCCGTGGTTGAGGATGAACGAGGCGGCGAGCAGCCACACCAGCAGCGAGGGAATCGCGGCGAAGACCAGTTTGAGGGGCGAGAACGAGAACCGTTCCTGTTCGCAATCGCGGACGAAGACGAGGTGGATGATTTTTTTAATAGCAACCCATGATATCACAAATGCCGCGGTGGCGAGGGTGACGGGCAGGTAGGGCACCGGTTTGCCGAGCCATGCGGCGGAGAGGCCCGGTGCCTGCCGCCACGCGTACCATGCCGCGGCCGAGCAGACCGCCAGCGCGAGGGTGTTGATCACCAGGCGGGTGAAGCTGCGGAACATCGCGTAGGCGGCGAAGACCATGAACACGGCGGTGGCCGCGAGGCTGAGGCTGAAGGAGGAGAGGGTGTCGGCGAGCGGCAGGTTCATCGCGGGTGGCGGGGTGGATCAGGCACCGGTGAGGGCGCGGTGGCGCAGCAGGTGGTCGGCGAGGACGAGGGCGGCCATTGCCTCCACAATCGGAACGGCGCGCGGCAGCACGCAGGCATCGTGGCGGCCTTTTCCGCTGAGGACGGCGTCTTCGCCCGAGGCGGTGACGGTTTCCTGCGGGGTCATGATTGTGGCGGTGGGTTTGAAGGCCACGCGGAAGAGGATCGGTTCCCCGTTGGAGATGCCGCCCTGGACGCCGCCGGAGCGGTTCGAGGTCGTGCGCACGCGGCCGTCGACCATGCGGAACGGGTCGTTGTGTTCGCGGCCGGTGAGGAGGGTTCCGGCAAAGCCCGAACCGATCTCAAATCCCTTGGTGGCGGGAATCGAGAGCATTGCCTTGGCGAGGTCGGCCTCGAGCTTGTCGAAGACCGGTTCGCCAAGACCCGGCGGGCAGTTGCGGATCACGCAGGAGATGGTGCCGCCCACCGAATTGCCGTCGGCGCGCACGGATTTGATCAGGGCCGCCATGGATTCCGCGGCGGCGGCATCCGGGGTGCGCACCGGGTTGGACTCCACTTGTTCGCGCGTGACGGTGTCTGGGTCGGTCGTGGCGCGCAGGTCCTTGACGGACTCCACCCAGGCGACGATTTCGAGTTGCGGGTGGAGCGAGCGGAGGATTTCCGTTGCCACGGCGGCCGCGGCGACGCGGCCGATTGTTTCGCGTGCCGAGGCCCGGCCTCCGCCGGAGGGGGCGCGGATGCCGAATTTCGCGTCGTAGGTGAAGTCGGCATGGCTCGGGCGGTAGGTCGTTGCCATTTCATCGTAGGCCGAGGGGCGTTGGTCGGCATTGCGCACGAGGATGGCGATCGGAGTGCCGAGGGAGAGGCCTTCGTGGACACCGGAGAGGATTTCGGCGGTGTCCGGTTCCTTGCGCGGCGTGACGAGGTCCGACTGGCCGGGGCGGCGGCGGTCGAGTTCCCGTTGGATCATCTCCGGGGAGACCGGGATTCGGGGCGGGCAACCGTCGATCACCACGCCGATCCCGCTGCCGTGGGATTCGCCGAAGGTGTGGATGCGCAGGGCGTGCCCGAAGGTTGACGACATGGGTGGCAGGGTAGAGCGCCCTGCGCCGGGGGCAAGCGGGAAGCGGGGATCCGGCGGCCGCCATCGTCGGCCTGCGGGCCGGGTCAGACCTTCATGAGGTCGGCTTCCTTCGCCGCGGCGAGTTCATCGACCTTTTTCGTAAACTTGTCCGTGAGTTTCTGGACCTGTTGTTCGAAGTCCTTGCGGCCGTCCTCGGTGATCGTGTTTTCCGCTTGCATCCGTTTGGCGGCGTCCATGCCGTCCTTGCGGGCGGCGCGGAGGCGGACCTTTGCCTCTTCGGCGAGTTGGCGGACCAGCTTGGCCATATCGCGGCGGCGTTCCTCGGACAGTTCCGGGATGGGCACACGCAGCGAGCGTTCCGCGGCGGCGGGGTTGAGGCCGAGTTTGGATTCGCGGATCGCGCGTTCGATGTCGCGGGTGGTGGAGGGGTCGAAGGGTTGGACCACGAGCATGCGTGGTTCCGGCGAGCTGATCACGGCGAGGCCCTTGAGTTTGCTGGTGGTGCCGTAGGCGTGGACATGCACATCGAGGTTTTCGATGAGAGCCGGGCTGGCCTTGCCGGTGCGGACGGTGGCGAATTCGTGGTGGAGGTAGTCCACGCATTTCGTCATGGCATCTTCGGTTTCCAGGATCGCGAGTTCGGGGTCCATGGTGGGTTCCGGTTGTGGAATTGGTTGCGGGTGGCCGGATCAGGCCGGGTCTCCGTGGACGAGGGTTCCGATCGGTTGTCCGCGCAGTGCGTGGGACAGGTTTCCGGGCGGGGCCAGATCGAACACGATGATCGGGATCTGGTTGTCCATGCAGAGGCTGAAGGCGGTGGTGTCCATCACATTGAGCCTGCTGGTGATGCACTCGTGGAAGGTGATCGAGTCGAAGCGTTTCGCATCCGGTTTGCGGCGCGGGTCCGCGTCGTAGACACCATCGACCTGGGTGGCCTTGAGGATCACTTCGGCGCCCATTTCGCTGGCGCGGAGGGCGGCGGTGGTGTCGGTGGAAAAGAAGGGGCTGCCGGTGCCTGCGGCGAAGATCACCACCTTGCCGCAGGACAGCATGTGTTCCGCGCGGCGGCGGATGAAGGGTTCCGCGACATTTTTCATTTCGATGGCCGACTGCACCACGCAGGGAACGCCGTGGTGGGAGAGGGCGCCTTCGAGTGCGAGAGCGTTCATGACGGTGGCGAGCATGCCCACATAGTCCGCGGTGGCTCTGTCCATGCCGCGGGCCGAGGCGCTTGCGCCGCGCCAGAAGTTGCCACCGCCCACGACGACGCCGAGTTGGAGGCCGGTGTTCACCGCCTCGCGAATTTCCAGCGCGATGCGGTCGACGATCTCCGGGGTGATGTTGTCGCGCGACTCATGGCCGCGGAGGGCTTCGCCGCTGAGTTTCAGGATGGCGCGTTTGAAGGGTCTGGGGTCGGCGGGCCGGGGCATGGAGCGGTGAGGGTGGCGGGCAAGGAAAGGGCGGGCGCGGGGAGCTTGCAACGGCAAAAGCATCCGCGGTGCCGGAGGTTTAGGTTCCCAGCCAGCGGTTGGTGTTCGCGGAGGTGGTTCTCGCGAAGTCCATGGTGCTCATGCCGAGGCGTCTGGCGGTTTCGGCGGCGACAAGGGGCAGGTTGGCCGGGTGGTTGGCGCCGTTTGCGAGCGGGTGGGATTGAAGATCCGGCGGGGGAGCCATATCCGGGGCGTCGGTTTCGATCAGGATCCGGTCGGCGGGCAGTTGGCGCAGCGTGCTCCAAGCAGCGGCTTTGCGCGGAAGGAGGAAGTGTCCCGAGATCGAGAAGAAGGCGCCGAGTTTTGCGAGGCGTTGGGCGGTTTCCGCTGAACCTCCGAACGAGTGGAGGAGGAAGCGGGGCGGGGCTGCCTCGATTTCGAGGGCGTGGAACAGCGCGTCCCATGCGCGGAGGCAGTGGATCGTCAGTGGCCTGTCGAGGGAGCGTGCGATCCGCAGCTGTGCGAGCAAGACCGGCATCTGGATTTCCATGGCGGGGTGCGTGACCCAGCGGTCGAGTCCGCATTCGCCGATCGTGGAGTGGGGGAATTTCCGCAGCAGGGATTCAAGCCGGGTTTCCCAGCCGGATTCGGCCGTGTGAGCCTGCCACGGATGGATGCCGAAGGCGGGGATCACCGTGTCCGGGAAATCCCGGGCGAGTTCCGCCACCGGGTGCCAGTCCTCTTCGCGGGTGGCATTGACCACGCAGCGCCGGACCCCGGCCGCCTGCATTTGTGCGAGTGTTGTGCGCGGGTCCCCTCCGAGTCGTGGATCGTGGAGGTGGTTGTGGGCGTCGGTCCAACCGCTCATGGGTGCGGGCCCGTCCTCAGCGCAGTCCGCGCGGGCCGGCCTTGCGGTTCGGGACATCGAAGGTGAGGTCGGTGATCGAAGTGCGGCGGCCTTTCGCGGGGTCGTAGGACGCCACCTGCATTTTGCGCAGGGTCCAGACGTTGCCGCCCACTTGCATCACATCCTCCACTTGGAATTCCTTGATGAGGGCTCCCGCGCGGTCGTGGCCGCGGATGCGCATCAGGGCTCCGAATTTTTCGTGGACCCAGACATAGACCACCTCGTAGCGGCCCGGGGTGCCTGCGGGCTTGTTGATGCGGATTTTCGTGCACGGTTGGCCGCCGACCGCCTCGGCGCCCTCGATCACCGGTTTGGGCCAGTAGAGGAACCCCATGGAAAGATCCTCGAACGCCAGATCCGTTCCTGCGACTGCGGCGTCGAGTTTTCCGGGCGGGAAGGGTCGGCGTTTTCCTCCCGTGAGGTCCTCCATTTTGCATTTGTTCTCCTCGATGCGCATCAGGAACACCTGCCATGGGCCCTTGTTTTCCGAGAACTGGAACTGCACCAGTCCCTGCTTGAGGTGGAGCATCACCGGCACTTTCGACGAGCCTTTGCGCAGGTTTCCGTTCAGCCCTTCGTCGACGTGGGCGAGGGCGGCAGACAGCCGGGCGCCTTGGATGATTTCTTCGGCGCTGCGCGCGCAGGCATCGGCCGCGAGCAGGGCCAGGCAAGCGAGGATGTTCCGCAGTGGCATGCCGCAACCAAGCCCCGATCGGGCCGTTTGACAAGTCCGCGGCCGACGGATGCGGGTCGCGGAGGTTCCGTTCCGGGGATTCCTGCGGGAAAAGCTTCTTCGGGGCGGATTGATGCTTGAAGGGCGGGGCGGTGACCCGTTGGATCGGGGGCGGTCATGGTTTTCTCCCCACGCCGATGAGTCTCCGCAAGCAGTTGTCCGAGATCCTGACCGGTTTGCTTCCCGCGAATCCGGCCGATGCCATCAAGGGCACCGAGTTGATTCGGCTCACGCGGATGCAGTTGTCGGGAAATTATTCGGATGCCTCATTGCGGTATCATTTTTCCATCATGTCGTGCGATCCGGCTTCACCGATCGCCAAGGTGGAGAAGGGTCAGGGGTATTACCGGCGCAGCGCTCCGCTGCCCGCGTTGTCGGGTGCGCAGGAGTTGGTGGCCCTCACGCAGGGGCGGCTCGAGGACCTTCACCGCGTCGATCAGGATCTGGTCGACAACGCCTTGCTGCGGATCCGCAAGTTCCGTGCGGTTGTGACCCGGTATCACGAGATCAACGCGCGGTTTCCTTTTGCGTTCCGCGAGGCCTTCGGCAAGGACTCCCCTTTGGGCAACTTGTGGAAGTATCCGGAGATCGTGTTGGTGGATTGGGAGACCGGCGACTTGCCTGATGGCGAGATGGTGCTGGATGGCGCGATGCTTGACCTCAAGCAGAGGCTCGGGGTGGCGCCGTTCCGGATGCATGCCGCCCGTTTGCGGGTGCAACCGTCGCATCAGACCTACCGGGAGGATTTTTTCCAGACCTTGGCCGTCTCCCAATGGGCGCATGCCGGGGAGTTGGTGTATGCAGCGCCCGTGCTGGACGAGGCCCTTGCCGACAGCTTGCGGCGTTTGAGCGCCCGTCACGGCGTGGGGGTGACCTCCTTCGGTCTCACGCCCGATGCCTTGGATGATCTGCCGCGGCCTGCGCACATTCTCAACGCCAACTTGCGGGAGATCGATGCAGTCATGTCCCGTGTCGAGATCCAGCGGATCGCTGCGCCGCGGGTGCGTCCCCAGCTCGACTGGAGCGAGCTTGGGTCGCTGCGAGGCGAGTCGCCGGAGGTGGGTCGTGTGCTCGACTGG
>CAZMUK010000099.1:7506-9850 GCA_964569415.1 uncultured Luteolibacter sp.
CCGTCGACGACCTCGGTCGGCTGGTGCAGACCGGCATCGAGAACCGGCAGGCGGAACCATTCCGCGAGGAAAACGCCTGAGCACCCGGCGGCGGCACGGAGCCGGGTGCGAACACCCGGCGCAGTCCCTTTGGCGGCCAAGACGAGCCGCCGAACCGGTCTTGCGGTGCGGCGGGGCTCCTTGGGGGGGAGGGGCGGATTCGCGCGGATCAGCGCGAGTAGAGCTCGACGATCAACTGCTCGTTGACGATCGGGTCGATATCCGCGCGATCCGGCACGCGGTTCACAGTCGTTTCAAGCTTGTCCTTGTCGGTCGTGAGCCATTCCACCTTCGGCATTGCCTGGGTGAGGTCCGACATGCGGATCGCGAGTTGTTGCGAAGATGGTTTGGCACCGACCTTCACCACGTCCCCCGGTTTCACTTGGTAGGACGGGATGTCCACGCAGCGGCCGTTCACAAGCACGTGGCCGTGGTTGACCAATTGGCGCGATGCCTGGCGGGTATTGCCGAAGCCGGCGCGGTAGCAGACATTGTCGAGGCGGGTCTCCAGCAATTGGAGCAGGATTTCGCCCGTCACGCCGCGGCGGCGGGCCGCCTCCTCGTAGTAGCCGCGGAACTGGCGTTCGAGGATACCGTACTGGAAGCGGAGTTTCTGTTTCTCGCCGAGGGCGACCGAGTATTCGCTCTTCTTCTTGCGGCCGGCGCGCACGCCGTGTTGGCCCGGGGGGAAGTTGCGGCGTTCGACTGCCTTCGAGGGACCGAAGATCGAGACGCCGAAGCGGCGGCTGACTTTCGCGCGGGGACCTGTGTATCTGGCCATGGTGGTTGGAAAAAGAAAGGGTGACGGTGGCGGGGTCTCAGACGCGGCGGGCCTTCTTCGGGCGGCAGCCGTTGTGCGGGATGGGGGTCACATCGCGGATCGCGACGATGTCGAGACCGAGGGACTGGACGGCGCGGACCGCCGATTCCCTGCCGGAGCCCGGGCCTTTGACGCGGACCTCCACTTCCTTGAGACCGTGGCCCATGGCTTGGCGGCAGGCGTCCTGCGAGACCACTTGGGCCGCGTAGGCCGTGCTCTTGCGCGAGCCCTTGAAGCCCATCTTGCCGGCGCTCGACCAACCGATCGCATTGCCGTTCGCGTCCGTGACGCTGACCAAAGTGTTGTTGAAAGTGGCGGTCACATGAACCACGCCGCGGGTGATGTTCTTCGAGCCCTTGGCCTTGTGGATCTTGATTTCCTCCTCGCCTCCGCCGATCTCGGCGAAGATGTCGCGTTTCGCCTCTTTCTTGGGCGCTTCCGCTTGCGGGGTGCTTTCCGCGGCGGCTGCGGGGGCCTGCGGGGTTTCCTTGACGGTATCTTCTTCGGGCATGGGTGGTGGAGTGCGGGATTACTTCTTCACGCCGACCGTTTTCTTCTTGCCCTTGCGGGTGCGGGCGTTGGTACGGGTGCGTTGGCCGCGAACCGGAAGTCCGCGTTTGTGGCGGATGCCGCGGTAGCAGTTGATCGAGGTGAGGCGTTTGAGTTGGGCCTGGCGTTCGCGGCGGAGGTCGCCTTCGACGAGGATCCCTTCCGACTGGATCACTTGGGCGATGCGGACCAATTGGTCCTCGCTGAGTTGGCCGGTGCGGATGTCCGGATCGATTCCGGCGTGTTCAAGGATGCGCGACGCGGTGGGGCGGCCGATGCCAAACATGTACGGCAGCGACGCCTCGATGCGTTTCTCGTTGGGGATTTCAATGCCTAGGATGCGGGCCATGATCGGGTGATGGGAGACAGGTTGCGGGAGGTCGGTAAAAGCGGAAACGGCGGCCCGGGAGGGCCCGGGGGGCGGGTGGTTTAGCAGTCCCGCGGGTTCTGGCAAGCCGGAAATCGAAAATCGGTGGGAATTTCCCCGAGGGGCGGCAGGGCGGGAAAATCCGGCCGCCCCCTTGTCGGCGCTCGACAAAAGAATGCGGCATCGCCAGACAAACCCCGGCGACGGCATCGTTGTCACAGAACATCATGGAGACGACCCCCAGCAATCCGAGCGGAGAACTACCAGCCGACGATGTGGCCGCCATCGACGAACTCGGCAGGACCTACCGGGCCTTGCGGGCGGAACTGGGAAAAATCATCGTCGGCCAGGATGATGTGGTCGAGAAACTCGCCATCTGTCTCTTTGCCCGGGGCCACGCCCTGCTGATGGGGGTGCCGGGCTTGGCCAAGACCCTTCTCGTTTCCTCGGTGGCCGAGACCTTGGATCTCAAGTTCAACCGGATCCAGTTCACGCCCGACCTCATGCCGGCCGACATCACCGGCACCGACATCATTCAGGAGAGCGGCGCGGGCGGTCGCAGGGAGTTC
>CAZMUK010000100.1:0-2967 GCA_964569415.1 uncultured Luteolibacter sp.
AGCAGACCAGTTGGATCCACGGAATGATGGCCTGAACCAAGGACACCCAGTGAAAGCGGTGCTGCGCTAGCAGCAGGCCGGGGTAGGCGCGGATCGGTGTCCCCAAGGCGGCAAACAATCCTCCGCCGATGAAGAGCCAGTTGGCGTCCTCCCTCTGGGCTTCCGCAAGGTTGAGCAAGCGGGGCAGGAATGGCGCGATGAGCAAAGTGGCCAATGCGGTGAGCCCACCGAGGAGGATCAAAACGGCCATCGAGGTTGTCCACCAGCGATTGGTTTCGACGTGATCTCCTGCGGCCACGGCATCAGCGATTTTCCGACCGGTGGCGTCGCCAATTCCGACATCCATCCACATCAGGTAACCGACAATGCCATTGACGATGAGCCAAAGACCGATCTCCTCTTTGCCGAGAAAGCTGACCGCGAGAGGGATCGAGACCAAGCTGTAGAGCGAGGTGGAAATAAAGGCGATATAAGAAGCTCCTGCGTTCCTTGCCGCCCGACTACCCGTTATCCGGGAGATTTTATGTAAGATGGATGGCACGGGAAGTAGATAGAATGGTAGGAGTGATCCCTGGTAGGGACGATCCCGCCGTGGTCGTCCATGATTCCCGCCAAATGGCGGCAAGGGCTGACCGTGGGACGAAAAAGCCCTTGGAAAAGAGGAAGATTCAGCCCCCGGCGGAAGAAGGTAAAGTGGGCGGAGGACGGCGCCTCAGCCCTACCGGGTGTGCATAGCGGGCAAACCTCTGGCATGGTTTTCCCTGGCTGGCAGCGAGACAGCCTCAATCACGGCAGGGCTTTGCCTGGAAGGTTCCGAGCTTTCCGCACGGCGGATATTGTCCAATATTTTCAACATGCCCGCCATGATCATGATGTCTGGAAATCCGAACCGATAATCCCCGAAGACCAACATCAGGTAAAACGGATGGATCAGGAAAGGCACGCAGATGAATAACACGTAACCCCATTCCGGCCGTCCCTTGAAATAGCGGATGTGCTTCCACGCGGAGCGGAAGAAGATCCCCAAGGCGACTATGGCGCAGACCAGGCCGAGAACCCCGGTCATCCGGATCGCCTCGACATGGAATCCGTGATAGCTACCGCGTTCCAACATGATGTCCTCGATCTTCATGCCGGCCGTGCGTCTTTTGTCGCCGAACACGGCATCCTGGGCGGCCGCCAGTTCGTCAGCCCGGAAGCTGAAACCATCACCCAGCATCTTACTTTTGATGTAACGATCTGTGGTTAAGGCAAGCCGCCACATATCGAAACGCCACTGAGAGCTTTCTTGCGCGCTCTCCTTGATCTGTTCATCCACCCCGACTGGCAATACCGAGAGAATGCGCTGAGCACCGAAGGGGAGCTTATCCACGCCGATGACCATAATCCCGGCCAGTCCTAGAAAGCCGATCGCACCCGCCACCACAAGGTCGATTACCCGGCCTCGAACCAAGGATCCGACCACAAAAAATATCAACAACAAGCCCATCGAAGAACGGAATCCGCTGATCACAGTGGTGCCTACGGCGGTGGCCATCATTAGAAAACGCAACATGTGAAGGGGATTCAAAGTACTAGCAGGAGGAAACAGAGTGAATACGGCGCGTCCCAGTACTTCTCCCACGGATTTACCGGCATTCACCCGGTCGGTCTTGGCATCCGCCCCAATTTCATTTGTCGCACTTGTAAACGAAATTCCCGAATAGATAGGCAGGATCAGCGCTGCCAATCCAGGTAGGAATTCGGAGGCGAGACCCAGCATACTGTCCAACACTCCGATCACGATCATCAGGATCACTACAAGGCGAACCATACGTATATTCGTGGGCACAACCGCGAGGAGTAAATAGGCAAGGATCGCAAACGCATACACAAAATAGGCCTTGCCACCGACCGTATCCCCCCCCAACAGGGCGATCCCGCTGGGGTTCCTTAGATAGGCCTGACCCACCGCAAATGCCTGTAAAAGAATCGCAAAGTCCAGCCAGTTCCAGCGGAAGGTGAACTCGTGCTGACGACGCAAAGCGAAGCGAAGCAGGAATAGGCCAGAGGTGCAAGCCGTGGCGACCCAGACCACCCTGGGAGACCCAGGCAGAGCGTTTATTCCGCCACCCATGGCAAGGGCAATAGGGATTAGGATCCATATGTGTTTGCCAAGTGCCAGAATACTGGTGAGGCCGCCAATCCCGACTACCCATGCGATTGCCTCAAACTGGGCGGTTGCCGCGGCAACGCCGAGATAGACGGCGAAGAAGGCGGCAGCCGTCAGGAAAAGGATGATTTTGATCTTGGAGGAGTCCACTTTTGTAAATGCTGTAATCTTAGAGTGCTGAAATGCTGAAAAAGAGAAACGATAGGGGTAGAGGACAAATAGATTGGTGCAGGGGAAGGGGAGACTTATCGGCTGAAGGTTCTTGGCTGGTAGTGTGCCAGTAGGTTCCAGTTGTGGCCATGATATGGATCGGCTTTAGGAAGGCCGTCCAGAGAACTGTAGGATCATGATGGGCGTTCATGACGGCGATAGGCGCTGTCTACAGACGACCTCCCGCAGTAACTCTCGAAAAAGTTCCGCCCCCCCGGGGATCGACGGACGGGCAGCAAATGAGTACAGGGTCAATCTCACGATGGGCTTGGTAGTTGACCAGTCTTTTCAGTTCCATTTGAAGCAGGGATCGAGACTAGTCTCGGTATCTCTCGATCAGATTACTGGCAGCGCGGGACGGATCAAGAGCAGTACGGCATTCGGTCTGGCCAAAAGCGCCCATCCGCAGGCTGGTCTGTGAATCGCGGGTGATAGAGAGCACTCCTTCGATCAGTCCTTCGATGTCTCCCGCTGCATGGATGAAGCCGGATTTTCCATGATTCACATACTTAGTTTGCCCCCCATTGGGAGTGGTGACGACGGGCAGGCCGATGACGCGGGCTTCCTTGACGCTATTCGGGGAGGTGTCGGCGCGGGTGGGGTGA
>CAZMUK010000100.1:2977-9790 GCA_964569415.1 uncultured Luteolibacter sp.
CAGGCCCTGGCCATCCATTCCCTGACTTCCGCGACTGGGCGGTGTCCGAGAAGCTTGATATTTGGTGGAAGATCCCCTCGAAACCCCGTCGGGATCGATCCAAGGACGACGAGACGGATGCCGGCCAGTCTTTGATCGGAGAAGGCTGCAAGGAGGGTATCGCTTCCTTTTAGCGGCGAGAGGAAACCCACAGCGAGCGCAAGGGGCGCTTCGTCTGGCCTGCGGCTCATGGTAAAGCAGGCTGGATCGACACCGTATTCGATCAGATGGATATACGCATCTGGCGCAAGACCTTGGATTTGTTCGCAGCCCCATTGGGATTCGATTGTGATCCGCTTCAGGCGGGGCAGGGTTTGGCGTTCGCGCCACGCTTGGATGCGTGTGAGAAGCGGCATCGGTGCGGCACTGCAGCAGGCACTCAGGACTCCTTGCATTGAGAGGACTGCTGGTCCGGCGAAGTCGGTCGCCGCCAAGGCATACCCCTGTTCCGTTCCCCAGGCGTGAAAGAGATCCGGTCTTAATTCAGCGACCTTGTTTGCGATGAGAGAGCGTTCCCGGCGGAAGGACGTGAGGATCTCAAAGGAGAGCTTCCACCGGGGAAGCAAATGGAAGCATTGGTTCCATGCTCGGAGCGTTGTTTCTTTCGCAATATCCTTGGAGCAGGTGACCCAATGAAGATCGAACTCGTCGGTGTGCTTGTCAAGGGCCTTGGCAAGTACTGCCAGCCATGTGGCATGGTGCCCCGGGGGACCGGTTTTCATGCCGGGCAGGCAGTGAACCGGGAAATCCGTGGCCAGAACAATCCGCATGCGGGTGTGCTTCAAACTGGACTGAGATCGCGGATTTGCCGGGCAGGATTTCCTGCGGCCATGACCGCCTTTGGGATCTCTCCGCAGACCACGGAGCAGGCGCCGATCACCGCGCCATCGCCAATCTTAGTTCCTTTTAGTATCGTGGCAGAGACTCCGATGAAGACATTCCTGCCGATCTGGATGGACTCCTTGCGGACAGGGTTGAAGGATCCGAGCGGAATCTCGTGCATATCCGAATCGCAGATCAGGCAATTCGCACCGACGAGGGAAGACTCGCCGATGGTGACGGATTTGTGCGCAATGATACGCGAGGAAGAGATGCCGCAATTTGCATGCAGATCGATGAGGGCAGAGGGTGCTGCGTGGAGAACCGTCCGCCTGCCGTCGTTATGGAAGTTCGACCATCCCGCAGCGTTAATCGTGACACCGGGGCCGATGCGGATGGTGGCACCAGTCTTTTTAATGATTCGCGGGAACCCGTGGATGAACGCCGATGAGTGGACTTCCGCACCCTGGAGGCGACACCACGCTCGCCCGGCGGCACGGATCACGCAGAGAACCAGAGCTTTCATTGCGGATGGGGCTCAAAACAGTCGGGACTTCAGTTCCCGGGCAACAAAGACAAACTTACCGATGGAGGCGTTCTTCTTGCGGAACCCGGCAAGCTTTTGGGAAAGATCCTGCTCTTGAGATGCCCGGGCTGCGAAGCGGCCTGCACAGATTTCGTAAAGTTTCCGATCGAAGGTGTTGCGCCTTTCAATAGCGGCCACTGCAGCTTTGCCGGTACTCGCGGAGGAGGAGTCCTGGCGCCCTACCTTGCGGCGGAGGTAGAAAGGTGTCTTCCAGTCCAGATCTTGGGCAAGGAGCAGGATGCCTTCATCGAAGCGTTCACTGAGAACAATGCCAGCGAAATGGTTTTCAAGATTCGACAGCGCTTGATTCAAGGTTGTTTGCGTGACCTCGCCGTGGTGGAAATCATCTAGGCCCGCAAGCATCCGGGTCATGCCGTTTGAAAGCTCTCCGGAGAGGCCTGATAGAGCGTAATCTGCAAGGCTGAGTTGCTTCTCCTTGATCGGCTGGTGTAGGTAATGAGATGGGTCGTGCTTCGCGTGATTGTAATGGGAAATGATGCGGGAAACGGGATCCCTCAGGCAGGTGATGTAGCGCAGGTTCGGAATCTGTTTGTGGAGTCCCGTGCTGAAATGGCCGATGATTAGATCCGGCCCTTCGGCGGTGATCCTTGCGGCTAGATCTGTTTGAGATACCGCATCCGAGTCGTGGTGGATGAGTGCCTTTTGATATTGGTGGGTGAGGATTTTGTGCAGTGTGGTTCCCGCTGTTTTCGGGATGTGCACGAAGGCGAGCATGAGGCCGGGTGCGAGTTAGGAAGAGGAAGAAGGAATTACCACAAAGAACACAAAGGGGGAAGATGCCAGAGATGGGATGCTAAAGACCGGAAGATGCGGTGGGGCGGAGGAATTTATGCCAAACCAGGAAGAGACAATGCTTGAAGCATCAGCCTTGCATAGTCGAAAGCTCTTGACGGATCCAAACGCAGTTCGACCAAAAGGCCTCGCTTATTTCCGGAATGGGGGGTACTTTTGCCATGGCCCATAATCGTTCGAGACTTGGCAAGTCGAGTGAGGACTCGGAGATGAGGAACATGATGTCCGAGCGGTCCTCGGGATCGACGCGCATCATTTTTGTGAGGATCAGGTCTTCAATCGATGGGCGGAATAGCCGCAGGAAATGAAGATTGGCAACTGGGATTGGCACAAGGTGCAGAAGCCAATCGGAGCGGAGAATGATTTGGGATTCGGCGAAAAGGTGGGTGAGGTAGAGCCCGCTTGGCTCGAGAATACGGTTTGTTCTTTCGAGCGCATCCCAGAAGCCTTCATCAGCTTCAATCTCGGGCAATTCCGAATCGGGCAGGATGCCATCCACATCCATGGTGGCGAAAAATGCAGGCCGCGGATGCGGAAATCCTAGAGCAAGAGCCGCGCGGCCGTAGAGAATAAGCCGGGTGGCCCGGACAAGCTGACTGTCCAGTGTACGGAGAATGTGTTCCGGCTGATTCACCGGGAAGGAACAAGCCATTTGGGTTCTACCGGCCCGTTGCGTTGGATGCCGGCCATTGAGACGAATCGGTTCCAGTGGGGCAGATGGGGCTCCGGTTGGTCCGGCGAGTTGGGAAGAAGTGCAAGAAACTCTCTCCAAAATGACTGGCCATCGGGGTCGTGGGCCAATCCGGCCCGGGCAATGTGAGAGAGGACCCGTTCCGTTTTCTCCATCCTCGCGAGGCGTGCGAGGCGAGCAGGCCGAATCTCCGTTGATCGGGCTAGTTGGGCCGCGCACCGGACGGCGGCAGGGGAATATTCATTCGCTCCAATCAAAAGAAGTATCGTGAGTTCGTCATCGCCGAGCAGGGAGCGTGGTATGGGATTTGACGGCAATGAAGCTGCATCCCGGTAGTGAGTGCATCCACGCGTGATTGAGAGGCCGATCATGTCTTGAACGCTATGAATCCCCAGTCTGCGCGCTTTGTGCAAAAGCAGTGAGACCGGAGTGCTGGTTTTGATTTTCTGGGCGAGGGTTGCCATTTTGTGGTGCCCGCGGCAATTTTTGATTATCCGTGGAATCTGATGAATTTTGGGGTTAACTTTTCAATCTGTGCTTTTTTGCTTCGTGTATTCTTGAGAGGACTCGATTTTCAATCAGAAAATCACAGAGAGCACAAAGAACACAAAGGGGGAAGATGCCAGAGATGAGAAGCTAAAGACCGGAAGATGCGGTGGGGTTTATGGAGCATCCGGAGGTCGAGCAGATCCTTCTCACGTCCCGTCGTCCGGCGGTCGTCACGCCTTCACCAACTGACCCGGTTGGGTCGGAGTGGACTGGAAGGCGTTTCGGGTGTCGATGATGAGATCGGCGTGCGCTGCGACGAGGCCGAGATCGAAAGCCTTGTGGTGGGTGGCGATAAGCACGGCGTCCTGTGCGGCGAGTGTCTCCCTGTCGCAGGGTACGGAGGCGGTTCCGGCCCATTTCATGTGTTCCCGGGTGGGGCCGATCACGGGGACATGGGGGTCGTGATACGACACCTCTGCTCCCAGCTCGCGGAGTTTGTCCATCAGCACGAAGGTGGGAGACTCGCGCATGTCGTCGACATCCGCCTTGTAGGCCAGGCCCATCAGCAGGATGCGGCTGCCGTTGACTGCCTTGCCGCGTGAGTTCAGGGCATCCATCGTGCGCCGCACCACATAGTCCGGCATCGCCCGGTTGATTTCGCCCGCAAGTTCGATGAAGCGCGTGTGGACCCCGAATTCCCGGGCTTTCCAAGTAAGGTAGAAGGGATCGATCGGGATGCAGTGCCCTCCCAGGCCCGGACCCGGGTAGAACGGGGTGAAGCCGAAGGGTTTGGTCGATGCCGCGCGAATCACCTCCCAGATGTCGATGCCCATCTTGTCGGCGGCGGTTTTCAGCTCGTTGACCAAGCCGATGTTCACCGCGCGGTAGATGTTTTCCAAGAGCTTGGTGAGTTCGGCGACCTTCGTGGAGGAAACGGGGACCACTTGCTCGAAGGCGGCTCCGTAGAGGGCTGTTCCGGCCTCGAGGCAACGCGGGGTGTGTCCTCCGACCACCTTAGGGATGTTGGTTGCGGCGAACTTCGCGTTGCCCGGGTCCTCGCGTTCCGGTGAATACACCACGGACACGTCCGATCCGACAACGAAGCCCGCTTTTTCCACCCGGGACACCACTTCCTCCTCGGTGGTTCCCGGATAGGTCGTGCTCTCGAGGCTGAGGATCTGCCCTTTCCGCAAGTGCGGCACCACTGCGTCGAGGGTTCCCGTCACATAGCTCAAGTCCGGTTCAAGGTGCTCGTCGAGAGGGGTCGGGACGCAGAGGATCACCGCGTCGCATTCCGCGATCCGGCTGAAATCCGATGTGGCGTCCAGCAGTCCTGCTGAGACTCCTGCGGCGATCGGAGCATCGGGAATGTGCTTGATGTAACTGCGGCCTTGGCGGATCGCGTCGATCTTCGGGGGGTCGATATCGAAGCCAAGCGCCTTGAGGCCTCCCTTTGCGTAGGCGAGGACCAGGGGCAGGCCCACATAGCCGAGCCCGACCACGCCGACAGTGGCTGATTTCTCCCGGATTTTTGAAATGTCGATCATCCTGAAGGTTGGGTCGGGGCCTCCTGCTGGCAGCGGTTTGGGCAGGAGTAGAGAGCGATTTTTCCCGGTCACGCTGCCGCCCTTGGTTGGCCGACGAGCGGCGAACCCGGAAGCGGGTGAGGGGACGGCAACCAAGCGAGGCTTGGCATGGTTTCGAGGCTAAAACCGGGCCCTGTTTGTTCAAGAAAAAATGAACAAAAAATCGTCGTCATTTCGGGAGGTTTTGGCCCCTCCGGCCGGTCCGCGCGGCGTGGGGCTTGGTGACAGTTCGGGTTTGCCGGGAGCGTTCCGCCCGGGCAGGATTTTCCTGTGGGTGCGGTTTCCAAGCTCCTTTCCGACCGCAGGGTTCATCGTTTGGCCTTGGGCGGACTTGTCGTTGGGTGCGTAATGGTGCTGATTGGTTGGAGAATGGGGTTTCGTCCTGCGGATCTCGGGCGTTGGTGGGGCATGGCGGAGGAGTTTCTCAAGGTGCGGCCATGGGTTCTGGTGGGGGCGCTGGTCGTCCTTCCGTTTTTTCCGGTGCCGGTTTCCGCGTTGTTGGTCCTGGCAGGAGTCGTGTGGAGGCAACAGCCGGTAATGGCCTGCGGGATTGCCTTGGGAGCGATGACGCTCAACATGGCTCTCGGCTACTGGGTTGCCGCCCGTCCGGGGCGGGGGATTGTCGAGAAATTTCTGGCGGGCTGGAAGGTTTCGGTGCCGGTGGTTCCGCCGGGGCAGGATCTCAAGTTGGTGGTTTTGTTGCGCCTGACGCCGGGGCTGCCTTTTTTCATTCAGAACTACACGCTTGGATTTCTGCGTGTGCCGTTCCGGATGTTTTTGCCGGTATCCTTCTTCTGTGTGGCGTTGCCGATGGCCGGGATGGTCCTGGGAGGCGCCGGAATGGCCTCCGGGAGCTGGATGCCATTCGTGGCCGGCGCCGGTTTGCTGGTCGCCGGATTTGTGGGGGTACGCTTCGCCAGATCGGCTCTTGGAGGCAAGACCAAGGGAACTGCGCCGCGGCAGGAGGGCTGAAGGCTGGCCTGCTGTCGGCTCAGATGATCATGCCGGCCGCCACCGTTTCGTTGGTGCCCGGATCGATGAGGACAAAGGATCCGGTGATGCGGTTGCGCCGGTAGGAATCGTGGATCAGCGGCGCGGCGGTGCGCAGCGAGATCCGGCCGATGTCGTTCATCTGGAACGAGTCCACACCTTCGATTTTGTGGAGTGTGTTGATGTCCACATGGTAGCGCACTTCGTTGATCACCGCCTTGGTCTCGAGGGTCGTGTGGCGGAGGACCAGGCGGGCCTTGGGAGGCATGGGCTTCGGGGAGAACCAGCAGATCATCGCCTCGATGTCCTGTCCGGTGCGAGGCGGGTTGTTCGGCTTCACCAGCATGTCGCCGCGCGAGATGTCGATTTCATCCGTGAGCGTGAGGCACACCGACTGAGGTGCGAAGGTCTCTTCCAGTTCCCCGCCATCCGTGTGGATCGCCTTCACCCTGGTGCGGAAGCCCGAGGGCAGCACGGTTACTTCGTCGCCGGGCTTGAAGACCCCGCCGGCCACCCTGCCCGCGTAGCCGCGGAAATCGTGCCATTCGTCACTCATCGGGCGGATCACCCACTGCACCGGGAAGCGGGCGTCGACATGGTTTTCCTCGCCGCCGACATACACATGTTCGAGGTGGTAGAGCAGCGTAGGCCCTTGGTACCAGGGCATGTGCTCGGATTTGTCGACCACATTGTCCCCGTTGAGGGCCGAGATCGGGATGTCGGTGATCTCCACGATGTTGTCGAGCCGGGAGGCGAAGTCCCGGTAGTCCTCGATGATCCGGTTGTAGATCTCCTCCGAG
>CAZMUK010000101.1:0-9352 GCA_964569415.1 uncultured Luteolibacter sp.
GCCAGTCCCTCGACCTCCAGCACCATCCGGCCCGCACCCATCCCCGGAAAACTGGCAGGCTCCGGCCATGCCCGCCAGCCCCAATCCTCGGCGCAACCGGAGAAATGGAATGGCCAATCCACCAGTCCTCGCATAGGAATCATTCGCCCCTGCAATGGCGGAAACCAAAAATTTCGGACAATCTGCGAACAGCGACCGCACCTCCCCGGTACTCTGGCATCACTGCGTCCGCTGCGATTCGTTCTTCCGTAAACGGGCGGCTGCACCGGACCCCTGCCCGATGTGCAAACGAAATCCGGCGGGTCTCGAAGCCGGATTCCGCCCCGTGACGCTTGCCCCGGCGAACCAAACCGCGAATGCACTGCCCGCAACGCCCCCGAACCCGCGCGGAAAACGCGCGAAACCCCCGCGCCAACTCTCGAATGCGGAAGCAACCCTGCGGATCCTCGTGGTCTGGGTGCTCGTCATGGCTGCCGTCATTCTCTGCGCGCGGAAACTCTGGCCGTCGCGGGACGGAAACGACGAAAAGTCCCCGGTTGTGGACACGGGCGACGCACCCGACGAGGCGGCCCTGCGCCTGATGCGCGATGCACTGCCAATCTGCGCACGGCAGTTCAGGAATTACCTGCAGGAGATCGCCCCGGAGGCCAAGGCGCAGTTCGTGGCCGATCCCGCTGCGAATGTATCGCGCATCACCCGCTTCCTCAACACCGGGGAGGGAGGCGACATCGATCCCGGGAAATTGAAAATCGCCGATCGGGATATCTTGCGCATCGGTGACCGTACGGGCATCGAAACCGTGTGGTTCACCGGGAAAAGCGCGATCGGCGGCGCCGCGCTCCGCGAAGCGGTCTTCTGGTCCGAAAACGGGGAATGGTTGCTCGATTGGAACCACTTCGTCCGCTACAGCGATCACCCGCTGGCGCTGTTTCTCGCGGGCGACGGACCCGCGGAAGCGGAGTTCCGCCTGCTCGCCCGGGAACGGCTCGCCGCCGAACGGGCTCAAGAGGATACGATGAGCCTCACCCTTTACGAGCCGCTCGCAACCCGCCCCGGCGGCCACGGAACATCTTCCCCGGCATTTCTGGTGCCGCGCTTGTCGAAAGAAGGCATCCTCCTCACCCGCGCGTTCCGCGCCGCCAAGGAAGGAAAACGACCCTTCGGGATCCGCCTGCCCTCGGCGGATCCCGACGACATGATCCGCGTGCGCGTCGTCATCCGGCGCGAGAATGGCGACGGGGAAACCCACTTCAAACTGGTGGCCCTGAAGGCCTGCCACTGGTACTCCTCGGATGAATCGGGATTCGAGTCCGCCACCCCGCAAACCCAACCTGGCGGCAACCCGCCCTGAGGATTCACGCGAAGTACCCGCGCATGTGCTCCAGAGGTTCGCTCCCCGGAAACCAGATCCGGAAGGCAAGCGCTCCCTGATGCAACAACATCGGAAGACCGTCAGCCACCCGACAACCCCGACTCGCGGCATCGCCGAGAAACCGGGTGCCCCCCTTGCGATAGACCAAATCATACACATCCTGCCCCCCGCGAAAACACGCGTCGGGCAACACCGGCGGATCCTCCGGCCGCAAACCGAGGGAAGTGGCGTTCACCAACAAATCGCACTCGCGCGCCCGGTCGCCGAGCCCGGGATCCCCGGAGCCGAGCAACTCGATCTCCATCCCCGGAGCCACGCCGCCAAGACGCGCGGCCAGGTCGCCTGCCTTGGAAAGCGTGCGATTGACCAACACCAGCCGCGCGGCACCGGAAACCGCGCAAGCCACAGCCACCGCCTGGCCTGCCCCGCCTCCGGCCCCTGCGAGCAGTACCGACCGGCCCGCAAGACCACGCCCGAAACATTCGCCCACCGCAGACGCGAAACCGGGAACATCGGTGTTCCACCCGCGCAACCCGCCATCGGCGAATGCAACCGTATTGACCGCCCCGGCCAAACTCGCGACCGGATCCAGCCACGAACAAAGTCCCGCCACCGCAACCTTGTGCGGCAAGGTGACATTGCATCCCGTGAACCCGAGAGCCGCCATCCTTTCCATCACCTCCGGCAACTCACCGGCACCAACATCAAGCCGGATGTACCTGAGATCCATACCCAAGGCATCCAGCGCACGCTGATGCATGCCCGGGGAAACGGAATGGGAAATCGGCCGACCCAGCACCGCGAGACGCGCGGGCTTGTGCGCTCCGTGATCGAGAAGATCCCGGCCCTGCAAATCGGAGAGTTCGTAAACATCCTTCATGCCGCTGCAACAAGCTCCGCCAGGTGCCGCAACCGCGCCACACTGCGCTCGCGACCGAGATAGGCCAGCATGTCTCCGATGTCGGGACCATGCATGCGGCCGGAAAGAGCCGCACGCAACGGAAACATCAACTGCCCGGCCTTGAGACCGCATTCGCCCGCCACCCGCGCCAATTCGGCGCGCGCGGAATCGGCCGACCAACCGGCAAGCGCGTCAAATGCCTCCGCCAAGCTGACCAGAACCCGCGGCGCATCCGCCAACCCGCGAACCTTTTCCAACACAGCGGCATCGATCCCGAAATCGTCCGATACCAAAAACGCAAGCGCGGGGGGAACCTCGGACAAGAGGCGGACCTTGTCGCGCACGCAGGCCGCCGCAGCGGCGAAATCCCCGGGAACCGGCAAACCCGCCGCCTCCACAAACGGCCGAGCCGCCTCCGCGAAAGCCACCCCGTCGAGCATCTGCAGATGCCGCTGGTTCATCCACCGGCATTTCTCCATGTCGAACCGCGCCGGAGCGCGGTTGACCTGCTCGAGCGAAAACCTCCGCACCAACTCGGCGGGCGTGAACACCTCCTCATCGGTCTTCGCCGACCACCCGAGCAAGGCAAGGAAGTTCACCACCGCCGACGGCAGAAACCCCTGCCCGCCGTACTCGCCCAGCGACGCACCGGCATCGCGCTTGGACATCTTGGATCCGTCGGGATTGAGGATCAGCGGAATGTGCGCGTACTTCGGCGGCTCCATCCCGAAGGCCTCGACCAATTGAAGATGCTTGGGTGTGTTCATCAAGTGATCCTCTCCCCGGATCACATGGGTGATGCCCATCTCAAGATCATCGACCACATTGACGAAATGAAACACATACGAACCATCGGATCTCCGCACGACCATGTCCGGGGTGTTCGAGGCGTCACGATAGTCGATGGTGACCTCGCCGCAGACGAGGTCGTTCACAGTGACCGGCCTTCTCTGAAACCGGAAACGCCAAGCCCCGCCGTCCTCGTAAACCCGGCCTGATCCCGCGAGCCGGTCAAACCACTCGTCGTAGATCGCGCGCCGCCTCCCTTGAAAATACGGCGCGTGCGGCCCCTCCGGCCCCGGGCCCTCGTCCCAATCAATCCCCAGCCAGCGCAACCCGTCGAAGATCGCCGCCGCGGCCTCCCCGCTGTTGCGCGCCTCGTCGGTGTCCTCGATCCGCAATACGAACACGCCCCCGTGATGCCGCGCAAACAACCAGTTGAACAAGGCGGTGCGCGCACCTCCGACATGCAGGTATCCGGTGGGCGAGGGAGCGAATCGGGTGCGTACCGTCACGCGGCGGATCCTACCCACGCGCCCGCAAGGCCGTCCACCCGCATCTGAACGCACCCCGCCGGTCAGGCCTGCAGGATCCGCAAGGCGCCACGCACCAGTTCCTCAACCGGCGCCGCGGGCTTTTCGGCAAGCAGGGACCGCAGGGCCTTGCGCGCATCGACCTGGCGGTACCCGAGCGCGATCAAGGCCAACTCGGCATCCGCGGCCGCGGGAGACATCTGCCCCGCGGCGGCATCCTGCCAGGTTTCGGCAACGCCGACCTTGTCCTTGAGCTCCAGCACGATTCTCTCCGCGGTTTTCTTGCCCAGCCCCTTGATGCGCGCCAACTCGGCGGCGTTGCCCGACACCACGCAGGACTTGAACCGGCTCACCGGCATGCCGTTGAGCACCGCCATCGCAATCACCGGCCCGATCCCGCTCACCCGGTCGATGAGCATCAAAAACAGGTCGCGCTCTTCCTCGCCGGAAAACCCGTACAGGGTTTGGGAGTTCTCCCTCACATGAAGGTGGGTCCTCAGGTCGATCTCCCCCCCCTCGGCACCACCGATCCGGTCATAGGTGGAAAGCGGGATGAAGACCTCGTAGCCCACGCCGTGCACATCCACCACCAAACGGTTGGGAAACGCCTCAAGCACCCTGCCCCGCAGCCGCGCAATCATCAACACCCACCTTGACCCGCGCCGCCAAGCCGTCAATCCGGATCCGATCCCTCAACGCGACTCTCGCCGGTCGCGCGGATCATCCCGCCGGAACATGCCGTCCATGCGGTCGAGATAGGCGGACACCCGGTCCTTGCGCGGCCGCGGGCCCTCCGCAAGTCGCTCCTTGAGACGGATGTAGTCGTCGAATTCCCCGCTGACCTCGCGCGCACGGGTGATTTCAAACCAGTCGAGGAAATCCCTGCCCCGCGCGGAGCGCCCCACCAATGCCGCACGCCTGTCCGCGAGATCCTTCAGGCGGTTGTCGATGTCGCCGCCGCGCCCGGTGGCGATGGAAAGCAGTACCGACTGATACCCGCGCAATAATTCCCGATAGGCCGGGAAACTCCGGTAACTCAAGCGCACCAACGCCTCCTCGGCTCCGCGCACCGCAGCCACCTTGTCGGCCGACGGCACATGACCCAAGCCACTCCACTCGGCAAGGGGCTTGCGCACGACCAAACCCTCGCCATCGCGGAAATCAAGATGAAGCGCCTCCTCCAGCGCGCGCTCGGTTGCCTCGATGCCCATCAGGTCGCCCAGGACATTGAGCCCTCCCATGTTCGCCATCTGCAAGGCCCACCACTTGGCAAGACTGTTCTCGGAGAGACTCAGTCCGGGAAAATGCCGCGCAAGCAAGGGCTCCATCTCCCCTCCGTGGGAAGCGACCTCGTCGAGAAACCCTCGAAAGGCCTCCTTGCCGTCGGGCTGCCCCAGCAGTGACATGACCATTGCGCCGGAGGAAACCCGGAACGCGGCACGCGTGGCTCCGTCCATCGCGGCGCAGTCGTTCTCGGATTGCCCGAAAAGGTCGGCAAGCCGGAAGAGTCCCCCGCTCCGGAACAGGGCGCGATACAGCCGCCGGTCACTGCGGCCCTGACCCCACGCCACGGCCTCGCATATGCCGTCGACCAACCACGCGGGCACCTCCGCTTGACCCCGGGTACGCCGCCCGCGCAAGGCGCGCTCGTAAAGCAGGATGGCACTGGTCTCCCGTTTGAAACGCTCGCTGTCCACACCGCGCGCAAGATGCACATCAATCCGCAACTCCGGCACTCCCTCGAATTCCACCAACGAAATCACCACCGGCCGCTCCCGCGGCACATCACCCGGTTCGCCATGCATCCTCACCGAGACCGGGATCTTCCAGCCGTCGGTTTCCCCCGTGAGCTTGTGCAACTCGTCCTTGGCGTCATCGGCCAACATCGCAAGTACCCCGCGCATCGCGGCATCCCCGCCGGAAATCCGGAACTGGCCCGACCGACTCGCCACCTTGCCCGGCCGCAGAACCTGCGGAACCCGCGCCGGATCGGTTT
Organism: uncultured Luteolibacter sp.; assembly: GCA_964569415.1. Taxonomy (GTDB): domain Bacteria; phylum Verrucomicrobiota; class Verrucomicrobiia; order Verrucomicrobiales; family Akkermansiaceae; genus Luteolibacter. The sequence continues at coordinate 5,583 of CAZMUK010000101.1, forward strand.
CCGCCCGCGCCACCACGCAGGGAACAACTCCGGCCACCGCCAGCAAGGAAAGAAACACCCTTCGCATCATAACGCATCAAAACTCACCGATTTCCTCGCCGGTCGCCATCGGCGGCGGCGGCTCGAGCACAAACGCTCCCGATTCGATGCGGATCAAGGCCATCCGCTCGAAACCGGAACGCAGCTCGGCGGAACAGGCATCGGCCAGGCGGGCGTACACCGGTCCCGTGAAATGCAAAAACCCCTGCGGCACCACCAGACTGCCGAAACGCCCGCCGCGCAGGGGACGCGACAGCGCGGCATGGAACCGTCCGCCGTCGAGGCGCAGTTCCTTGCCGCCATCCGCCAGTTGCCCGACACTGACAAACAGCGAAACCGTGTGCCGCAGGCCCGCGACACGCCGGCCGATGATGATCTCGGCGTATCCGTCATGGCAGCGCACCCGCACCTCCTCCGCCCTGACGAGGCCACCGAACGAGGAGTCCTGCCGGAACTCCACCGTGGCGGCCAACCAGGCATTCAGCTCGTCCTCGCCAATCCGCAGGGAATGCCCCTGCTCAAGCGATCTCCGCAGGACCTCTCCCAAATCACGGGTGTCTCGGGAGGAACCTGTCGCCGCCAACGGTTCCTGCGGCGTCCACATCCGGAACAACACCCACAGGAACAAGGCACCCACGCCGAGGATCAGCACCAAAGGAAAGCGTCGCACACGCCGCAGCGGAGCCTCGTCTTGCCGGTCCGGCTTCATCGGCGCGCGAAATGCGATGCGACTCCCGGCAAAAGATCCGGCACCCGGCCCGCCACCCTCACTCGGAGGCCACCTCCTCGTCGCCGTAGAAACTTTTCACATACCCGTACTCGACCAAAGTGTCCTGCCACGGAGCGAGAACGGCAGGATTGCGGAAGACCCGGTTGGCCCGCGCCAACCACTCCTCGGCCTCCAGCCCGGCCTTCTCCTCATAGGCGAGCGCCGCACGGGAGAAATAATAATACGGAGAGTCGTCAAGATAATCATATTTTTCCGCAAGGATCGCTGCATCCTGCTTGCGGTCCATCCGCATCTTGCACAACAGAAGCTTGAACTCGACCAAACGCCCCAACGAGATGTCGCCGGGCGGCAGCATCCGCAACACCTGCTCGAGAGCCTCGTGGGCCTCCTTCCACCGCTTGGTGACGAACAGTACCTCGGCGATGTTGAACTGCAGGCTCGGGGAATCGCTCTCCGTCAGCTCCGCCGCGCGCCGGAACTCGGCCAAGGCCTTGTCGAAGGACCGCAACTCCACCAGACAACTTCCGCGCAGGTTGTGAACCTCGGGACTCTCCCGGAAGATGACTGAAGCGGCATCGAGCCTGGTAAGGCACTCGAAGACCCGCTTCTGCTGGAACAGAGCGGAGGCCTCGATGATGAGCTTGGCGAACTCCTTGCGCCGCTCCTCGGGAAGATTGAGAAAGGATGTCCTGCCCGCCGACGAGGCCTCCGACCGGCCCGGACTGGGCGCCCCCGGCGCCGCGGTTTCCTGACCCCGCAGCACGGGGCAGAAAAGAAACGAAAGAACCAACAGGGAGACCGATGTTTTCATGGAACGATGCGAATCCTAGGCGACATGGGTCTTCCCGGCAAGCGGCGTTCCCACCCGGAATTTCCGCTTGCGCGAGGCACAAGCCCGTGGTTGTGTTCTTCCGAACGCTGTTCAAAACCATGCAAACCGACCTCACCCGCCGCCAACAGGAAATCCTCGAATACCTCCGGAACTCCCAGCGGAAGACCGGGATCATGCCCTCCACCCGCGAAATCCAGCACTTTTTCGGCTTCGCGAGCCAGACGGCTGCAATGAGCCACCTCCGCGCCTTGGAACGCAAGGGGGCGATCCAACGCCTTCCCGGCAAGGCGCGCGCGGTCGTGTTCCCGGAGGACCTCGACCGCGGGGAAATCTCGGATGTGCCGCTCTACGGAAATATCGCGGCCGGCATGGCCCAGGATGTGACCCCGGAACGGGAAGGCTGCGTCGCCGTCGATGTCTCGGCACTCGGCATCCCCCGCAACGCACGAACCTTCGCCCTCCGGGTCCGCGGGGACTCGATGATCGATGCCCATATCTGCGACGGCGACCTCGTGATCCTCGAGTTCCGCGAACCGAAAAAGGGCGATATCGTGGCCGCCCTGATTGACGGGGAAACGACACTGAAACGATACTTGGTGCAGAACGGCAAACCCTTCCTCCGGGCGGAAAATGAACGCTTCCCGGACCTGATCCCGGCCCGTGAACTGGTGATCCAAGGCGTGCTGGTGGCCCTGCTGCGCAACGCGGCTTGAACCACGGCCAACGCCCCGCACGGAACAGAGGATTGCGGACCACCCGGCTGCCGGTCTACCCTGCGGCAGTGAACGACGCGGTGTCCACACTCATCGGGTTCCTGAAGTCGGAACAACGGCGCGGAGTGACCCATGTGGCCCTCGATGACGAGGCGCGCCTCGTCCTCCGCCAGATGCTTTCGAACCGCCCGCAGGCGGCCGCCCGGTCTTCCACCCCGACCCGGGAAGTCGCGCACGCCGCAGCCTCCCATCCTTCTCCCGCGCAACCGCAGCCCGCGAACATTTCACCGGCGACGCGGATCGATACCGGCAGCGGTTCCAAAACCGAGCGGCTTGCTGCGTTGAAATCCCTCGCCACGGCATGGGAACCCGCCGCCTCGCTGGGAACCCTCCGCCCCACGATGGTGTTCTCCACCGGCAATCCGGACGCGCGCGTCATGATGATCGGGGAAGCTCCCGGCCACGAAGAGGAACGACGCGGCGAACCATTCGTCGGCCCCGCAGGACGCAAGCTCGATGACATCATCCGCGCCATGGGACTGGACCGCCCGGAGATCTACCTGACCAACCTCGTGAAGTTCCGCCCCTCCACCCCGGGCCAGACGACCAACAACCGCAAACCCAGCCCCGCGGAAGCCGCGGCCTGCCTGCCGATCCTGCTGGAGGAAATCGCCATCGTCCGCCCGCAATGCATCGTCACCCTCGGCGGAGCGGCGTCGGAAGCCCTCCTCGGCCTCTCCGGACCGGTGAAGGGCATGCGCGGATCCTGGCACGAAATCAACGGCATCCCCGCCCGCGCCACCTACCACCCGAGCTACCTGCTCCAATCCGGCGCCAACATGCAGGTGAAACGCGAGGTCTGGGAAGACATGCTCGCGGTGATGGAACAACTGGAAATGCCGGTTTCCGAAAAACAGCGCGGCCATTTCCTGCCGAAGGCCTGACCTTCACCCGCGCTCAACAACCCGGAGGACTCAAGGCGTGATGCCGGCATGCCGCAAGGCCGCCGCGATGAACCCGGCGAACAGGGGATGGGGATGGTTGGGCTTGGACTGGAACTCGGGATGGAACTGCGCCCCGATGTAAAACGGATGCTCGGGCAACTCGATGATCTCGACCAAACCCTCCTTGGCCGATACCGACGAAACCACCAACCCGGCGTCCTGGAAGATTTCCTGATAGTCGGAATTGAACTCGTAACGGTGACGGTGCCGCTCGTGAATGCGCTCGCGGTTGCCGTACAACTCGGCGGCCCGGGTGCCGGCAAACAGAATCGACTCGCACGATCCGAGGCGCATCGTGGCACCCATGTCCTCCACCCCGTGCTGCTCCTCCTGCAGGCAAATGACGGGATGCTTGGTGGCCTTGTCGAACTCGGTGGAGTTGGCCCCCTCGAGCCCGCAAACATGGCGCGCGAACTCGATGGTGGCGATCTGCATGCCCAGACAAATCCCGA
>CAZMUK010000102.1:0-9129 GCA_964569415.1 uncultured Luteolibacter sp.
ACCAGCACGCCCGGATCGTCGTCGGCATAGAAAGCCGCCGTGCAGACCTCGACGGCCACCGTGGCCACGCGCGCACCGGGGTGGGCATGCAGGAAGCCATTTGCCGCCCGCATCGTCGGGATCGCGGCGCCGCAGCCGAGGCCGACCAGATCCGCAAGGTAGGCATCATCGCGCAGGCCCACCTGTTCCGCGAGGTGGCTGGACACCCCCGGGCAGAGGTAGCCGGTGCAGGTGCAGACGAAGAGCGCATCGAGTTGGCCGGCAGCGAGGCCTGCGGAGGAAAGGGCTTGTTGCAAGGCATCGAGCCCAAGGGCGGGTGCGGCTTGTTCGAAGCGTTCGTTGAGTGCTTGCGGGCCGAGGGTGAAGACCTCGTTCACCTCATCGACCGCGAACTGCCGCTCCTCGATGCCGGAGCCTCCGCCGGTGAGGATGCGCTCGAGCAAGGACATCGAACGCGGACGAATTCGGGAGGCGAGGCTGCCCTGCATCGCCTCCCAGCAAGCATGCTGGGAAACGGATCGGGCGGGAAGGGCGGTGGCGAGGGAATCGAGATACATGATGGGTCGGGATGGCGGAGGTTCAGCGGGAAAGCGTCCAAAGGGTGCGGAACGGCAGCAGCGATGCAGACGCAAGGGAACGGATGCAGCATTGCCCCCGTTCGGAAAGAATCCACGGATGCACGGCAGCAGCCACCGCCAAACGCAGGGCGAACCGTTTGCGCAGCCGCGCGCGCACCCGTGCCACGGCTCCTTGCCAGGCAAGTCGTCCCTCGGCCCAATCGACGAGCGGATCGACCGCAGCCTCGGCGGCCTCGAAGGCCATGCTCATCCCGTTGCCCGTGAACGGGGGAATCAGGCTTTCGGCATCGCCGATGACCAAGGGACCCGCCGAGCCGCGTTGACGCCCGAGTGCGAATCCGGCGACGGCACAAAAGGAATCGTCACGCCACTCGGCACCGCGCATCGCGTGTGCGAGGCTCGTCATGCCCGAGCGCGCGGCATAGGACGCAAGAAGCCGCGGACCCTTCTCCCGCAGCCCGCGGTCGAGGCGGAAGAGCCCGCAGACATTGGTCCATCCTTCCTCGACTTCCGTGAGTCCGACATAGCCGCCGAGGCCGCCGTGCATTTCGAGGTCGGCCTCGCGGGGCAGCCCGCGCGCATGGGCCTTGAGGCCGATCCATTCGCCCGCCACCGGGCGTCGCCCCGCCGCCCAAACCAAGCCTTCGCGGGCATCGGGCTGCAGGCGCACGCCTGTCCGCAGCGTGCCGCCCTCGCGCAAGAAGAGCGAAGCGAGGCGTTCGTCGAGCCGGTGTCGCGAGATCGCGATGGCCGGACACGGAATCCGCGCGCGCATCACGACGCGGTCACCGAGTTTCCAGCACACGCCGGCGTGCCGCAGGGCATCGTCGAACACATCCTCCATTCCGAGTTGACGCAGCGTTTCGAGCCTCACGCCCGAAATGAATTCCCCGCATACCCGGTGGCGCGGGTAGTGGCCGGCCTCGACGATCTCCACCGCGATGCCGCGACGACGCAGCCCGAGGCCGAGCGAGAGCCCGCCGAGTCCGCCGCCCGCGATGGTGACGCTCCTTGCCAACCTTCGGAAGGTAGCAGCCGCGCCGTCACCCGCCAGCGCAACCTCGCGGTACGAACCTCTTTCCGCACCGACTCAATGGCGCAGCGCGACGACGCGCCTCGCCCCACCCCAGGTGGCGTGCTCGCGGACCCTCCAGACGCGCGCATCAAGGCCCAGGAGATCGGGCAACTCCCGCACCGCAAACCCGGCACGGATGCTCACCAGCATGTCGTGTCGCGTGACCTTGCCGCAACACCACTGCGCCATCCAGCCGAGCGCGTACGCCCGCATGCTGCGGTCCGGTTCGCTCGCCACCAGCAGCCGGGCCGAAGCCAGCAGTCCGCCCAGCCGACGCAAGGCATCCGCCTCGAAGTGATGGAGAAACAGATTCGCCACCACCGCCCCTCCCGCCGGTGGTGCCGAATCAAGCACATCCACACTCTCCCACGACAGGCGTTCCCCCAATCCGGCCAAATGCGCCGGGCGAGCAACGCGGTCGATCACGCGCAGGCGCAGCGCCGGATGCTCTTGCGCAAGCAAGGCCGCGAGACGGCCGTCGCCGCCGCCCCACTCGACGATGCCGCCGCCTACCGCATCCCGATGGCGATGCAGCACGCTGCGGATCCAGCGCTCGTTGCCCATCACGGAATTGATCCGGCGCAAGTCGCGTCGGCTCCGCTGCGCCGCGGGTGCGGCCGGATCCATGGTATCGAGCCACTCTTCGCGGACTTCGCGGTTCATGAGGATTTCCCCGCGCAACGGATTCGGACCGGCATCGGAACCGGAACCCCGGCTTGCGGGCTCAGCCCATCGCCAGCACGGCCTCGACGATGCGGCGCGGATTGGGAAGTTGCTCGTTCTCGATGTGCGGTGAGTAGATCGCGGGCGCATCCACCGAGCAGACCCGTTTCACCGGCGCATCCAGTTCGTCGAAGGCCTCCTCCATCAGGATCGTCGACACCATTGCCGACACGCCGCCGAAGGGTTTCGATTCGTCGACCAGCAACACCCGGTGGGTCTTGGCCACGGTGCGCAGGATCGCATCGACATCGAGCGGGCGGATCGAGCGCAGGTCGAGCACCTCGGCGTTGATGCCGTGCGCGGCCTGCAGCTGCTCGGCCGCCTCGAGCGAGTGGATCACCGAGCGGCCGTGGGCGATGATCGACAGGTCCGTGCCCTGGCGCTTTACCTCCGCGAGCCCGAGCGGCACCACGAAGTCGCCGTCGGCGGGATCCGGCACCTCGCCGGAAAGGCCATAGAGCAGAGTGTTCTCCATCACATAGACCGGATCGTTGTCGCGGATCGCCGCCTTGATCAGTCCCTTGGCATCCGCCGGGGTGGCCGGCGCGCAGACCTTGAGGCCGGGGAACGCCGCGAACAGACCCTCCGGGATGTGCGAGTGGGTGGCGCCCACATTCGTCCCGCCGTTGGCCGGGCCGCGCACGACGATCGGGCAATGGCAGAGCCCGCCCGACATGTAGCGCACGCAGGCCGCGTTGTTGACCAGTTGGTCGAAGGCCACCGAGTGGAACGACCAGAACATCAGCTCCATCACCGGCCGCACCCCGAGCATCGAGGCGCCGATGCCCATGCCGATGAAGCCCGCCTCGGAGATCGGCGTGTCGACGATGCGTTTGTCGCCCCATTTTTTCCACAGGCCCTCGGTGACCTTGTAGGCCCCGTTGTACTGCGCGACTTCCTCGCCCATGAGCACCACATTCGGATCGCGGGCGAGTTCCTCGTCGAGCCCCTCGCGGAGGGCTTCACGGTAGGTGAGGATGCGGGACATCGTTCGAAACGGAAGGGATTGCCGGTGCGCCTGCGGCGGATCAGGGATTGAAGAAATGGCGGCCGATGCGCGAGGCCGGGGTGGCGTGGTCGGTCTCCCAGTAGACATCGGTGCCGATGTCCGCCACGGCGGGTGCGGGCGACTCGTCGGCGAACTTCACCGCCGCGGCCGCCTCGGCGCGGGCCTCGTCGCCGATGCGCGCGGCATCGTCCTCCGTGAGTACCCCCTCGGCCACCAGCTTGCGCTGGAACACCGCGATCGGATCGTGGTTGCGCTTGTAGTTTTCGATCTCCTCCGGGGTGCGGTACTTCTTGTGGTTGGCGTCCGCAATACTATGACCATAGTAGCGGTAGGTGCCGATCTCGAGAAGCGAGGGCCGGTGTTCCTTGCGGGCACGCTCCATCGCGGCATGGGTGCGCGCGCGCACCTCGTAGATGTCGGAACCGTCGATCAGATCCCATTCCATCCCGTAGCCCTCGGCCCGGCGGGCGAGGCAGTCGGTGAAGGCGGAGGAGCGTTGTTGGGAGGTTCCCATCGAGTAGCCGTTGTTCTCGATGATGAACACCACCGGGATGCCGAACAGCGAGGCGAGGTTGAGCGACTCATGGAAGGCGCCCTGGTTGACCGCGCCGTCGCCGAGGTAGCAGAGGCAGCAACCCTCCTTGCCGAGGTACTTGAGTCCGTAGGCCAAGCCGAGGCCGAGCGGCGTCTGACCGGCGACGATACCGTGGCCTCCCCAGAAATTCTTGTCGGGCGCGAAGAAGTGCATCGAGCCGCCCTTCCCTTTCGAGCAGCCGCTTTGCTTGCCGAACATTTCCGCCATGCACTCGTTCATGCCCATCCCCACCGCCAGCGCGTGACCGTGGTCGCGGTAGGCCGTGATGAAATGGTCGTCGGGCCCGCCCAGCGAAATGGTCCCCACCGCCACCGCCTCCTGGCCGATGTACAGGTGGAGGAAGCCCCCGATTTTGCCCGCTTGGTAGTATTTCAGCGCCGCCTGCTCGAAGCGGCGGATGCGGATCATCTGCGTGAGCATCGCGATTTTCCGGTCGGCGGTGAGCGCCTGGTTGACCGGGGAGGCGGCGTAATCCGTGACGGCTTTGGAGGCGCGCGGCATGTGCGCAGGGAGAAAGGGACGGATGGCCCGCTCTGTCAACCCTTCACCACCGCGGTTGCGGCGCTTTTCGCCACTCCGGGACCTGGAAAGCGCAATCCATGGCGCGCCAGGAGCAGGGAACCCGTAAACAGCAAGTGGGCGGCGGCGAGGTTGCGCAGAAACACCCACGAGGGCAGCGGACTGCCGGCCCGGCCGGTCCAGAGCGACTGCCACAGGCCCGCGGCGGTCTTCGGGTAGAGCGGATCGGCCACCCAGGCAGCGGTGCCGGTGATCAGGTGGAACAGCAGGGCCGCCGCGACCGAACCGGCGAGAAACCGGGTGGCGGGCCGTTGTTTCCACAGGTGGCCGAGGGCGAAGACTGCGAGGAAAGCCGCCAGAGTAGTGGCGAACAGGCCGATGCCGCCGGGATGGCCGGATCCAAGCGGGAAGGTAAGCGCCCAGACGAGCGCCGGGAAAAGCAGGCCCCTCCAGCCCGGAGCCAGCAGCACCCCGCAGAACCAAAGCGCAGCCAAGGGTTGGAAATTCGGAAGTGCCTCCGGAAACAAGGACCCCAGAACCCGGAACCCGATGACCAGACACGCGGCCACAGCGAACGGCAACAATCGCTTCATGCCCTCAAGACTACAAACCCCCACCCTGCCCTACGAGGCCAAAATCCGCCAAACGCACACCTGCCCGTCACCCCCCTATTCCCGCTTTTCCGCCTCTCCGCCTCTCCGCCTCTCCGCCCCTCCTCATTTCCGCGCTCCGCATTTCCGTGTTCCATATTCCGCCTCTTGCAGATTGTATCCAGCATCTTCCCGTCTGCCCATTTTCTCATTTCGCCATCTTCCCATTTCCCATTTCCCATTTCCCATTTCCCCTTTTCCCCTTTTCCCCTTTTCAGCCTTTCCGCATTTCAGTAGGTCCCCCTCATGAACTTCCTCTTCCGCACAGCCGCCGTGATGGGAACCGCCGCCCTGTGGTTCGCTTGGGTTCCGCAGTCTGCCGATGCCTGTTCCCGCGCGACTTGGTTGGGCAAGGACGGGTCGGTGATCACCGGTCGCTCGATGGACTGGCCTTACGATTTCAACACCCACTTTTTCGTCATTCCGCGCGGAGCGAAGAATAGCGGGCTGCCCGGGGGGCATGAATGGACCAGCAAGCACGGCAGCGTGGTCCTCGTCGGCGCCCTCAACCCGGGCGGACCGCTCAACGGCGCCTTCGACGGCATGAACGAAAATGGTTTGGGAGCCAACATGCTCTATCTCGCCGAGACCGATTTCGGCAAACCGGATCCAGGTGACGCGAAGCCCGCGATTTCATGGGCGGCATGGCTGCAGTACATCCTCTCGAATTTCGCAAGCGTCGGCGAGGCGGTGGAAGGGATGAAAAAAGATCCCGTACGTCTCGTGCCTTGCAACTTCGGACCCGGGGGTGCCGCGCATCCCTCGGTGCACCTTTCCCTCACCGATGCCTCCGGCGACTCGGCCATCATGGAATACCTCGGCGGCAAACTCGTCATCCACCACGACCGCAAGCATCAGGTGATGACCAACAGCCCCGTGTACGAAAAGCAGCTCGCGCTCAACGCCTACTGGTCGAGAATGGACGGCGCCAAGTTTCTCCCCGGATCCCATCAGAGCGAAGATCGATTCGTGCGGGCCTCTTATTATCTCGAGCGTCTCGGGCAGGACATCACCGACCCGCGCCGCCAGATCGCCGGCGTGTTCAGCGTGATGCGCAATGTGTCGGTGCCTTGGGGCGCCGCGGATCCCGAGCATCCCAACATCGCGCCCACCTATTGGAGATCGGTCCTCGATCACGGCCGCAAGCGCTACTACTTCGAGTCCGCGCTCAGCCCCTATGTGGTGATGCTCGACCTCGGGAAGATCGATTTCTCCCCCGGTTCCGGGGTGCGCGGTTTGGCCTTGGAGAGCAAGGAAGGGCTCGACCTTCAGGGAGCGGTCGATCAGGCGCTGCGGCCAATCGACCCGATCGGCTATCTCGCCCCCTGACGGTGTTCTGCGGGCGTTTCCCGTTTCCACCACGACCGGTCTGGAGCCAAGGCAGGGAGGCCGTGACAGCCACCCGGCTGTTCGGAGAACCCGTGGGCCGACTATCTGAGGGAATGCCGGCCGAGGCGTTTTGCCCTGCCCGACATGCCCACACGGGGAGTCTTAGCGAAAGATCGCTATTTCCCGCTCCGAGTTGAAGTTTCGTGCTTGGCTACCCGCACGGCCCCCCGCAAAGGGAATTTCCTCGAGTCAACTTTTCTGTCATACTGCGTCCTTGATGCCCGTTCTACAGAGTGAGGCCATCGTTTTTCAACGGCTCCGAACCGGAATCGCATTCTTGTTCAGACAACCATGGTGTTTCCTTCCGGTTCCGTCCGTTTCCGGCATTCCGGGACGCTGGAATCAAGGGTAACTTTCAGAAACATTTCCCGACCCGATGGATCAGGAAATTTTGGAATCTGGATTCTAAACCGCTGCGAATGAAATGCCATTAGCCGCGAATCCCCGTGACGAGGATTCGGACGAAACTAAACACAAAAACCACCACCCAAAAAAGTCGAAAGTGTCCCCGGAACCGTTAAAATCTGGTGGTGGTTCGTTGGTCTCATGCGCGAGCATGAGGAGGAACTGAAATCAAAACCAAACAACCACTTTGAGTCTCGAAAAACTCAGAGAGGCCTTCCTGCAAGGTGAAGAACGGGAAGCAGCGATTTTATTTCGCCAGATGCTGCGACAAAGTGTCCGAGGGGGACTTTTCAAGCGATGGCGCAGGAGGTGGAGGCTCTTTGTGGGCCTCGCTATCGGCCGGATCGGAAAAGGGCGTGGCTTATTTGGATGGTGTCAGGGAGGAGATCCGGTCTCCCGGTTACGGCATGAGGTGAGGAAGAGGTCCGGCCCTCAACCGACGGGGCGGCTTCGAGTCCAAAAAGAGCTTCTTTGATCAGATCGTTGCGGCATTCGCGCAGGGGTTGCCACTGCGAGGAGTTGAGCGAGCTGTGGGCAAGGCGCTGAGCAAGAGCGCGGCCTCGCGAATTCTTATAGAGGGACAACCCCTTCATCAAGTTATTGAAAGCGTCCTTCGCAACTGGCGGCAAGCCCCACCGGGAATGTCAAACGCTGGAACGAGAAGGAGGATGTGGTGCCGCTCTAAATGGCTTCGGGATTGCTGTGGGTGGAGGCGGGTTTCCGCAGAATCCTCCACGCGGAGGACCTGCCGCAACTGGCCAACGCGCTGGCGCTCTCCACTCCGTCCTCGGCACTGGCTGACGCGGTTGCCTCGTCCTGAGTTTCGAGCGCCAGTGCGGGAAGATTTGACGCTTGAACTCATCTCTCAAATGAATATTTTCGCTTCAAACGGCCGCTACCAATTCCAACGATCTGAGGAAAGCACAAAAAGTCATGAACCTACTGTCTCGCACGACAGCTCCCAAGCTCGGCTTGCTTGCAGCCTTTACCATCTCTCTCGGCTTCCTTGAGCCCGCGTTGTCCCAGACACTGCTTCGGGATCTGGACCGCGACGGAATTCCAAATGCCTCGGACCGTGATGTAGACAATGACGGCATTCCCAACCGCGCGGACCGCAACATAGACGGCGGAATCGCCCGATCCGGCCCGTCGCGCGGAAGGTATATCGGCGACCGCTTGTCGAATGATTCCCCGGGCGAACTGGATATGGATGCGGATGGCCTCGCCGACGGATCCTTGACCGAGACGGATATCGACGGGGACGGTTTGGCAGACAAGTCCCCGAATGAAACGGATATCGATGGAGACGGTCGTGCCGACAATGCCGGCAGCGAGACAGATATCGACGGAGACGGTCTTTCGGATGGCGCCCGTGACGAGGCCGATATCGACGGGGACGGCTTGGCAAACGGTTTGGACATGAATATGGACGGTGACGGCCTCTCCAACCTGCAGGATCCGGATCCCGATGGCACCGGCGTGGATGATTCAACGCTTGATATCCTCTATGATGTGCCGGGGAACCCTCCCGTATTTGCGGATGATGCGCTTGCGGCGGATACCCTCGCCTTCGTGAGCGGCGAAGTGCGCAAGGCACTGCAGATCCCCGCGAATGACCCCGGACTGCGTGTCCGGGTATTAGTCGGCGACGGTACCGACAACCAAGCGGGGCGATGGGGACAATTCATCACGGGTCTCTGGCGCTACTTCAGCGCGGATCGGGTGCAGGTCTGGGGTCGGTGGTGTTACCCTGCTGGCGAAACCGACCCGAGCAAGCTCCGGATTTTCGCGACCTACAGCTACAATGGCCCGTTCCCCGGTCGGCTCGAGGATTACGCCAACCCCGAAAACTATGTGGTCTCGGATGAAAACAAACTCTATGCGGGCTACACCGCCTCCATCGGGGAGTTTTCCCTCACCCGGATCGCTTCCAGCCCGAATGTATTCCTCAGTTGGCTTCCGAATACCCCGGTGAGGTTCGCCTACCTTGCGCCCAACGAGCAGGCAACCGGCTTCGCCCCGCCAGTCGAGCCCCTCCGGACCGCCTTGGGTGGTTTCCCGAACTTCTCAGAACGGTCACTGTTCTTCAGTGGAGACTTGCCATCATCCTCTCCATTTCCCGGGATTGATCCGGTTCTGGGTCTATTGCGGACCATCCGGCAAGTCAACTTGACCTGGTACGGACA
>CAZMUK010000103.1:0-9045 GCA_964569415.1 uncultured Luteolibacter sp.
CACCTCGGTGTTCGGCCCGGGCGGCAGGAAGTGGACCGACCGGGTGGTCGAGAACGGAGGGACGGTTACCTACAACGGAGGTGATTGGAGCTTCAATCTCAACACGGGAAACAACGGACGCTTCGAGAACCTCGCCGGCGGCACACTGATCTTCGAGGGCGACGGCGACATTGGCCATTGGAACGGCGGCGTCAACGCAATCAACAACGCGGGTCTGGTGATCCGCCGTGGGACGGGTGCGACGACGGTCAACAACGTGCCCTTCAACAACCTCGCCGGCGGCACGGTGCGGATGGAGGAAGGGGCCCTGGAAATCCCCGTGACCACGACCCTGGCGGGAACATGGCAGCGACAGGGCGGGGAACTGGTTCTCCGCAATGCGGGATACACCATTCCCGCGGCCGCGGTGTTTGATCGCGAGGATTTCACCATCACCAACGGATCCTTGTCCTTCCCCGAGGACCGCACGGTCGCCAACCTGACGATGATCGGGAACTGCGACCTGCACGGGGCCGGCGATGTCACGGTGACCGGAGCCTTCACCTGGTCAAGCGGCGCCCTTTACCCGGGAGGCAAGCTGATCCTTGCGGCGGGAAGCACCTCGGTGTTCGGCCCGGGCGGCAGGAAGTGGACCGACCGGGTGGTTGAGAACAGTGGCACGGTGACCTACAACGGAGGCGAATGGTATTTCAACATCAACACAAGCAACAACGGGCGCTTCGAGAACCTTGCCGGCGGCACGTTGATCCTCGACGGCGAGGGGGACATCGGCCATTGGAACGGCGGCGTCAACGCGATCAACAACGCGGGTCTCGTGATCCGACGAGGGGCAGGGACGACAACCATCGGCAGTGTTCCGCTCAACAACCTTGCTACAGGCACGGTGCAAATGGAGGCCGGCGTGCTCGATCTGCCGGTGAACACGACGCTGGCGGGAACATGGCAGCGACAGGGCGGGGAACTGGGTCTTCGCAATGCCGGATACACCATTGCGGCCGGCGCGGTGTTTGATCGTCAGGATTTCACCGTGACGAACGGATCGATCGCGTTCCCCGAGGACCGGACGGTCGCCAACCTGACGCTGATCGGGAACTGCGACCTGCACGGAGCCGGCGATGTCACGGTGACCGGAGCCTTCACTTGGTCGAGCGGTGCCCTTTTCCCGGGAGGCAAGCTGATCCTTGCGGCAGGAAGCACCTCGGTGTTCGGCCCGGGCGGCAGGAAGTGGACCGACCGGGTGGTCGAGAACAGTGGCATCGTGATCTACAACGGAGGCGATTGGTATTTTAACATCAACACGGGAAACAACGGACGCTTCGAGAACCTCGCCGGCGGCTCCCTGATCTTCGATGGTGAGGGCGACATCGCCCATTGGAACAGCGGCGTCAACGCGATCAACAACGCGGGTCTCGTGATCCGCCGCGGCGCGGGCACGACCTTGCTCACCAGCGTGCCATTCAACAACCTCACGGGAGGCACGCTGCGCATCGAGGCGGGTGCGTTCCAACCGGCAGGCGGTTTCTCGCAGTCGGGCTCTCTCGAGGGAAGCGGCGCGGTTATTTCCTCGTTCACCAACAACGGCACCTTGCGTCCGGATCCTGTTCCCGGCGGGCTCAGGATCAGTGGCGATCTCACCCAGGGTACCGCCGGCAGGATCGAGTTGGCCCTCGGTTCCCGCGACGCTGTTCTGGAGCACCGCTCGCTTACCATCACCGGTTCCGCCTCTCTCGGCGGAACCCTTGCGGTGTCGCTGGACGAGGCATCCTTCGTAGAGCCACAGGATTCGGTGTTTGAAGTGGTGCGATTCGGTGCGGTGGTCGGCAACTTCGCCGCAACCGAAGGTCTGACCGGCAACTTCGGGTACACTTTCACGCCATCCTTCACCGCAACCTCCCTGCAACTTGCGGTTGCGGTGGCTGGCGGCAGCGGCAGCACGCCCGGGGGGACAGGTTTCATTGGCGGCAACGGGGGCGGTGATCCGCCGGGCGGAGATGCCCCGGGCGCCCCCACGGGTGGCGGCACGGCATCGGATGCTGGGGCACTTTTCGGTGGCTTTGCCTCCGGTCAGTCCCTTGCCTTCGAGGTGGACGGGCGGTCGGTGCGCACGATCGACGATGGTCGCAAGGGCAAGCCCACCTCGGTTCCGCAGGGAGTCCCGGTCTACCGCAAGGGCCAACAGGTTCGCATATCGATCGGTGCCTCGGGTCAACTCGTGGTGGGCGCGCTTTCTCTGCCGCTGCATCGCACGGGTCCGGCGCGGAACCGTTATCTGCTCAGCACCCGGCATGAGGGGGATCTGCTTGCGGAGGCCTCCGTGCTGAAAGGGCGCTCCGGGTTTCCCAAGGCGATGCAGCTCACCTTCGTGCGGCGCGTGGGATCCTCGAAGATCCGGGTAAGGTACTACCTGCACTCACCCGCGTCGTCTGTGCGGCTTTCCGCGCGGCGTTGACGATCCTGCCGGGACGGATCATTCAATCCTGACTCGTAGTCAGCGGGCGGATTTCCTCCAGCACGATCAGCCAGTTCATCATGGTGATGGGCGGAAGCGCCCCGGGATGGGTGATCGGGCGGAGGTTGGCGGTAATGCGGCTTGCTGCGAGGCTGGCACCGCTCTGTCCCTTGGTTTCAAGCGGCCTCGTGTTTCCGGTGCTTTGGGAAAATCCATCCGATGTCCCCTCGTTGGCAATCGAGCCGACTTGGCCGCCGATGCTTACCGCAAGCGGATCGAGGTCGACTCCGAAGCGCTTTTCGGGTGCGAAAACCGAGCAGGGAGGGTAGTAGCTCCCGCCCGAAGTGTATCCGACGGGAGGCGTGGTCGGAGTGGTGTTGAAGTCATCGGCGAAATACACCCGCAGATTCGTCACAAGTGAGAATCCCTTCGCGAACGATGTGAGGTCGGAGCATTCGCGCAGAATGACTCCGTAGTCGAGTTCGGAGCAGGGCATCGAGGGGATGGCGAGGTCCTCCTCTCCGGTGTCGGTGTAGTCCACATTGACCGTAAGTGAGTGGTTGACGGAGCTATCGTCGGCGCCGATCGCCGCGAGAAAGGACGGGAAGCGTTCCGGATAGACGGTGATGCAGATTTTCCCTGCCTCGGTGAGCGTCACTCCGAAAGGAGTGGAGGGCCGGAAGAAGCCGGCCTTGCCGTTGATCCCCGGCATGGGGCCGAAGGTGGCCTCGTTGAACGTCACGCTGCCGGATACCTCTCTCAGAAACATATAGGATCCGTTCGCACCATACGCGACATCCACGAGTTGGCTGCCGAAATTCCGGGCTTGGCCGTCGACACAGCACTGCACGAATCCCTCGGGAAGTTCGTCGTCCGAAGACAAGGTCGCCGGCATCTCGATCTCGCGTCTGGATCCGCCTTGCAGGTAAGAGAAGCGAAAACGGGTCGGCGTTTGGTTTGTCTCACTGACGCAATCAATGACATCGAGGTACATGGCGCACTGCAGGGCACCGACCGAATAGCGGTTCCACGGGGTCGAGGAGATCGTGTTGTTCTCCGGTTTATGCACAAAGCGATCGAAGAACGCCGCGCCGCGGTTGATCGGCACGAATGCGGCGCGACCGGTTTCGGACGAGAGCGAGACCGGGAAAAAGTTTCCCTCGGTCACGTAATGGGCCTCGCGGACCCCGGGATCGAAAGGATCGCCATCGAAGGTGAGGTTGCCCACGCGCGATGTGGCTGAAATCGAGGTGCCGCGGCGGGCTGAAAGAAACGGGATATTGGTGTTGCCTTGCACCTCTGCAAAGCTTGCGAAGACCCCTCCTTCGATATTGACTCCCGTCCAGTTCTCCCCTGACGCATGACGGCCTAAGCTCGTGAACGTATTGCTGGAGATCGCAAGCTGGGAAGGTACCTCGTAAATGGAGAGAACGAAGCTGCGCCGGGGACGAACGAGGCGGGTGGACGACGAACTCTGGCTTCCGAGGTCCATGGTGAAGGCCCACCAGTTGCGCTTGGCGACAAACGGCTCCCCGGGGCGAGCGTAGCCGAAGCCGATGTCGGGATAAGTGAGGAGGTTGAAGTCCGGGTAGTCCGCCACCGGGAGTCTCACGCCCGGTTGAGACAGGGTGCCGTGGACCTTGCTGGTCGAGATCACCGGCCATGTTGCATCGCGGGTGGTGTCGGTCGGGTTGGTGCTCAGAAGCGGTACCGGATACCCAGTGCCGAAATCGCGGTTGATCCCTGCGGCGATGAGGGCATCCGGGTTTCCGGGTGCCTGGAACACGAGGGATGGCGGGGGAAGGGTGGCGTCGCCCGAGTTGGCGAGCACCACCGGGCGGTTCGAACTGATCGAGGCAAGCAGGTCGGGAGAGACCGAGCGGCCCGCATTGGCCAGAGTCAGTGCCTCGGAAAATGTCCGTTCCCAAGTGAGCTGGCTGGCGGTCTGCGCATCCAGCGATTCGTCCCGCATCGCGCGAATCGCCCGGTTCGGGGTGATGGCGACGATCGAGCGCAGGATGGCCTCCTCCTTCTCTTGGTAATCGACGCCGAGTTGCACGGATGACTGGACGGCGACCGACACGAGTGCCCTGCGGTAGGCGAAAATCGCAAGCACGAGCAGGAGCGAGGCAATGGCCACGACGAGCGTGAGTGACACGAATCCCCGTGGATCGCCGGGTCCCTGATTCCGAAGGATGTGCGGGCGGGTTTTCATCAGAGTGTCATTGCGCCGGAGTAGGTGACCGATTCCCCCTGGGGACCGGTGAGGGTCATGCGCAGAATGCCGCCGACCACCGAGAAGGAGACATTGCGGGGAGCTTTGGTGATGTACCAGGCTGGAGGAGGCAGGGCTCCTGCGGTGGGGATGTTGTACAGGTAGAGAGCCGGTCCGGAACCGCGGTTTTCGAAGGAAAGCATCGAGGCGGCCACGGAGCCGTCGGGCTGGCGGAAATTGAGGACCAATACCGGCGATTCGTTGAGTCTCGGGTTGGTACCGGCAAGGGCTTCCGTGACGGATGCGTGGAGGCGAAAGCGTTCGGCTTTGCCGATAAGGCGGCTCATGTGGGCGCTGATCAGAGGGGCTTCTTCCGCAAGAAAAGCTTGGTTGCGGTAGATCGAGAGGAAGGTGAGTTGCTGCTGCATCAGGGCGAGCGATACACCCGCAAACGAGAGCCCGAAGCCGATTGCAATCGAGAGCTCGATGAGGGTCATTCCTCGTTTTCCTCGCTGACGGGACGATTTCATTGGGAGCGGATGACGCTGCGGGACTTCACGTACTCGCGTTCTCCGATGCTGTAAGTGAGCACGCTCTGCAGGTTGTAGACTTTCATGTTCGATGGATTCTCGACACTTGAGCTCGAATCGCTGAATTCCCCGAGCAATTGCATCCGGGTGCGCACAAGGGTACCGGTGAGGCGGGTGCCACCGGGAAGACTTCCGATTTCGACCTCTGAACTTGCAGTGGCGGGGAAGACCGGCCACGGGGAGTTGCTGTCCACGATTTGCCGGAATGGAAGCCGCTCGGAATACGATCGCTCGTAGGTAAGATAGGCGTCGGTGAGGGTTTGCTGCATGGCCCACTGCCGGGGTGCAAGGATGTTGAGCGAGATCTTGAGCATCACGAGGCCGATGACGGCCAGCAAAGCGAAGGCGATGGCGGTCTCGGTGAGAGCAAAGCCGCGGGCGGCGAATCGGTGCTTGCCTCGCGCAAGAGGGCGGTTCAAGTGTGGGGGGTGATGCGCCGTGCGTTGTTGTGGCTGGCCTTCCCCGCATTCGCCCTCGGGCAGCCCTCCAAGCCAAGGGAGTTCCGGTTGCCTTTCGGCGTTGCGTGGGGAGATGGTCCCGAGCCTGTCCTGGCGTGGGCAGCACAGCACGGACTCGATGTTGAACTTTCCTTTCCTGCCGCGGAAAAGGCCCTGCGGATCGTCAGAGTGCGGGGAAAAGACGGCAGCCTGCCCGATGGAAAAGGCTCTGCTCTCGAAGTGCGCTATCTCGGCGGACGCCTCTACGAAGCCACCGTCCATTTCCAGGATCCCGAGGCATCCGCCGATCTGATGGGCGCGCGCTTTGAGACCGAGCGCCGCCGGATCGCCAGGGAACTCGGAAGCATAACGGCGGCAGGTCGCACTCACAGCGTGGAGAACGGGTGGGTTGTCAAGAGTGTCTCACACCGATGCGAACCGGTGAAGGGGTTGGTGCTGATGCTTGTGTTCACCGAGGTGGAGGATCAGACGGGGAGGTCGAGGGAGGCGGAGTATTCGGTGGTGTATCGAAATGAAACCTATCGACGGGAACTTGGGGAAGGTCTTTCGGGGGCGGTGGACGGCAAAGCGGGCGATGGCTCCGGTCTTCCGCCCGGCGTTTCCCCACGCTGAACGGCGGCGGGATTCCCGTGAGGTTCGGACGCGGGATCGGACTCGGCGAACCATGGCCCATCGGCCAGTTCGGTGTGGCGGACCCGTCTCCAGAGTACGATGTCTCCCGCTTGGGCTCCGAGGTGCGCGCGAACGGCCGGGCTCAATTCGATGGCGGGTTCGCCGGAAGAGGAATCGGCGTCTGTGAATGATTCAACGCGGAAAAGGTTTTTTCGGTCCGCCTCCAGCGCGCCGATTCCCCGCCACCGGGCAAAGCAGAGTTTTCCGCGGAACTGGAGACAGACCCAGCGGTCACTCGCGAGGGGCAGGGGATCGTGCATCCATGCGTCGAAGGGAATCGCGACAAGAAATGGGGGCTCGACGGATTCCGCACTGCCGTCTCCTGAGGCGTGGAAACGCGCCGTTTTCCACTCAGGGGCAACCGCAGCGCGCGCCACCCGCGGCTCGCCCGGCTCTTCATCGGCCTCGGATGGGGCGATCAGCAGGGGAATGAGCCTCCGCTGCTCCTCGAGCATCCGCTCGTGGAAGCGCCCCGCGGCCCTGGCGGTCGGCGAGGAGGAGGGTTCCGCCGCGGCGGAACCCCAGAGCAAGGCCGGGAGCAGGATCGAATGGGCCTTCATGTTCGCAGGAAATGCTTTCGAGGGACGGCGCGGGAAGTGGCCCGTCTCCAATGTCATCAAACGCCGCCGCCCTCCTCTTGTCAACCCGGCAGCGCAGGCATCTTCCCGATTTCCCCAGCCTCAAAGACGCTCCTTGAGGTCGCTCCAAGTCTGCCCGGCACCACCGGTGAGCACCAGCTTTCCTTCGTCGATCAGCAAGGCGCTCGGCAGACTCATCGAGTCCTCGTCCGGGTGGCAACTGACGAGACGAAGGGCCTTGCTGTCGCGATCCCAGCGCTCGCGGAAGGCACGCCGCGCATGGAGGTCGAGCCCGCTGAACGGTTCGTCAAGCAGCAGCACCCGGGGCTTGGCGGGATCCGCGGAGAACTCGGCGGCGATGAGCCCGACCTTGCGGTGATTGCCGGTGGACAGCCGGGAGTAGGGCCGGCGGAGGTCGAGCTCGGTTCGCTCGGCAAATTCGAGGGCCTCCGCCCGCCGTGCCGCCGGGACCAGTGCCTTGAGGATGGCGCGCGCGTTCAGTTCCGCATCGAAGCGCAAGCCCTCGGCAAGGTACCGCGTCTCACCCTGCAACTCGAAGGAGCCGGCGAAGGGATCAATCGCACCGGCAAGGGTCCGCAACAAGGTGGTCTTGCCGCGGCCGTTGCGCGCGAGCAGGAAATGGGTGCCCGGTTCAAGGCGAATGGCGGATCCGACCCGCGCGAGGCAACTCCGATAGCCGATCTCAAAACCGGCTTGCAGGGCGATCAGCGGGCCAGCCGTCGCTGCGGCGGCTTCGGAACTGGCTGTGGTCTGCATGCACCGGGTAATACCCGCTGCCGCGGCCGATTTCAAGCCACTTGCCCCGCATTGCCCCGGAGGCGCGCCATGCGGGCAGGCAGGGGCGGCGGACTATTCGAATTTGACCCACGGGCCCGGCGGCGTAAGGTGCCCCTCCGCCCCGCCACGGCACCCATGCACCCTTCCTCGCTGTCCAAATACCGACCCTTTCCCGCCGCCGGTCTGCCCGATCGCACTTGGCCGGACCGGGTGCTCAACCGCGCCCCGCAATGGTGCTCGGTTGACCTGCGCGACGGAAACCAAGCCCTGCCCCAACCGATGTCGGTGGAGGAAAAACTGGAATTCTTCGACCTGCTGGTGCGGGTCGGTTTCAAACAAGTCGAGGTGGGCTTCCCTTCGGCGGCCGATACGGAGTTTGCTTTCGTGCGGCGCCTGATCGAGGAAAACCGCATCCCGGAGGATGTGACCATCCAGGTGCTGGTGCAAACCCGCGACCACCTGATCCGCCGCACCTTCGAGGCCATCAACGGCGCCCGCCGCGCGATCGTCCACATCTACAATTCCACTTCGCCGCTCCAACGCCGCGTGACATTCGGCGACGCATCGCGCGAGGAAATCCGCGAGATCGCCGTGAACGGCGCGCGTCTGGTGCGCGATCTGGTCCCGACCCTGCCGAATACGGAAATCGTGCTGCAATATTCGCCGGAATCGTTTTCCGACACGGAACCGGACTTCGCACTCGAATGCTGCCACGCGGTGATGGATGTGTGGAACCCGGAACCCGGCAGGGAAATCATCCTAAACCTCCCCGCCACGGTCGAGTGGGCGACTCCGAATGTGCACGCGGACATGATCGAATGGATGTCGCGCCACCTTCGCAGCCGCTCCTCGGTAATCCTTTCGCTCCACACCCACAATGACCGCGGCACCGGCGTCGCCGCCACAGAGTTGGCACTCCTCGCCGGCGCGGATCGTGTGGAGGGAACGCTGTTCGGGAACGGAGAACGCACCGGCAATCTCGACATCGTGACCGTGGCCCTCAACCTCAACAGTCACGGCATCCCCACCGGTCTGGATTTTTCCGACCTGCCCGGCATCCGCGCGGTCTACGAACGAGTGACCCGCCTCACTGTCCCGGAGCGCCACCCCTACGCGGGAGAACTGGTCTTCACCGCCTTCTCCGGCTCCCATCAGGACGCGATCAAGAAAGGACTCGACCGCCGGAACTCCGAACTCCGCCACGATCCGTCACTGCCTTGGGGAGTACCTTATCTCACCATCGACCCGCGCGACATCGGACGCTCCTACGAGGCGATCATCCGGA
>CAZMUK010000104.1:0-8971 GCA_964569415.1 uncultured Luteolibacter sp.
TACCGCCCCGCAGCCCCGCGAGTCAACACCTTTCGACAGATTTTTTTGAAGGCGGGTGGCTCCGGTTCCACGGCCGTTCCACGGATCTCCGGAGCGGTTGGCGAAGAGACTACGAGGGCGACGCGACTTTTCCTTGGACGACGTCGCCGAACCGCTGCATACTGCGCGTTGCCGCTCCCCGGACGGCTGCGGTCGGCACGCGAGTGTCGGTCGAGGAAAGTCCGGACACCGCAGGGCAACGCGCCTCGTGAAAGCGAGGGACGGGAACCGCGAGGAACCCGGACGGAAAGTGCAGCAGAAAGCATACCGCCGACGGCCCGCAAGGGCACGGGCAAGGGTGAAATGGTGGGGTAAGAGCCCACCGCGCCGAAGGCAACGGAGGCGGCACGGAAAACCCCGCGTGGTGCAAGACAGAACAGGGGCAGGGTGCCCGCCCGCAACAAACCCCGGGTATTAGTCGCACTCCGCGCGAGCGGAGCGTCCCGCGCAAGCGGGGTGAGAGAAATGGCCGTCGCGCTCCGCAAGGGGCGGACAGAATCCGGCTTACAGGGGAGCGGCATCTCCTTTTCCGGTCGGACAGTCCCGATGGGCGGCGGCCCGGGACGCGGGCTCATCCCCGGCCGCCGGGTGCCGCGCGCTTGGTCATCGCCGCGCGGTACCGCAGCACCGCGTCGAAGATGCTGTGCGAGACGGCCTTGCGGTAGGCATCGTTGGCGATGAGGCGCGCCTCGTAGGGATGGCTCATGAATCCACCCTCGAAAAGAATCGCCGGATGCCTCACGCCGGAGAGCACGCTGAAGCGCGCACGCTTGATGCCGCGATCGAAGGTGTTCCTGCCCAGCCTGCGCAGTGCCGAGCCGTGCAAGGCGGTGGCCAGCGCGATGTTGGCGGAGTCCTGGCGGTTGCCGGCGCGCTCCTCGAAGTCGGCCGCGACCACGCCGCGCCCGTAATGGGCCACACCTTGGGGCGAGAGCGTGAAGGTTTCGATCCCGCGGGCATCGCGGCCTCCGGAATTGAAATGGATGCTGATGAAGACCGCGCGATCCCGCACCGCGTTGGCCTTTTCCACACGCTCCTGAAGCGAAAGGAAGGTATCGTTGTCACGCGTGAGAACCACGCGAAACCCCTTGGATTTGAGAAGATCGGCGGAGGCCTTGGCCACCTTGAGGTTGTAATCGGCCTCGGTGCCGAGAGGATTGGTCGCACCGGGATCCATGCCGCCGTGACCGGCATCGAGGATCACGGTGGAAAAAGCCCCCGCGTTGGGAATGTATTCCGGGCGGATCACCGGATCTATCAGCTTGGCCAGATCCATCCGCGAAAGCATCACCTTGCCCCCGCTCTCAATCACCGGATAGGTGAAAACGAATTTGACCTCGTTCATGAAGCATTCCTGGGAGCCCACCGAGAGTTTCATTTCCACTTCGCCGGTCTTCTTGCCGGGAAGTCGCTTCTCGAGGATGATCGATCTTCCGGAGCGTTTCATCGAGGTGAACCCGTAGGCGCGGCGGATGCTGTCGATCGCGACATAGGTTCTGCCGTCGATCCTCGCGGTATCCCAGGAGAGGCCCGAAGCTTTCGATGGGGACTGGCCGTGCGCGCCCGCGGCCTGAAGCCCGAGGAGCATCAGGCAAGCGGCTCCTTTCCGGAGGAGGACCATCGGGCGGAGGGACATTCCAACGCCATCCGTAGCATTCGGAAAGGAGCCTGACAAAGCCAAACCCGCGGTCGGGGCGGGTCGGTGGTGGGTGGTTCACCCCCCGTCCGCGGGACGCGACTGCCGCGCCTTGATGGCAAGCAGGTCCTTCATCACCCCGCCGAGGTCGGCCGCGCGCTCCACCCCGCCGAAGGCGTCGTGTAGGGTTTGGTAAAGGCCGTACAGTTCCCCATACGGAGCCTGATGTTCCGGAATCGGGACATAGCGGATCTCCCTTAGCCCGGTCATCGCAGCCTGAGCGGAGCGGAAATCGGGATGGACTCCGGCCACGACCGCCGCACCGATCGCCGCCCCCAGCGCGCAGGACTGGTCGGAGCGCGATACCCTCATTTCGCAACCGGTGACATCCGCGTAAATTTGCATCAGCAGCGGATTCCTCGCCGCGATGCCTCCAGTGCAGACGATCCGCTCCAACGGCACTCCGTAACTGCGGATCCGCTCGATGATCGTGCGCGCCCCGAAGGCCGTGGCCTCGATCAGCGCACGATAGATCTCCCCCCGCGAGGTGTAGAGTGTCTGGCCGAGAAGAAGACCGGTGAGCAAGGGATCCACCAGCACCGTGCGGTTGCCGTTGTTCCAATCGAGAGCGAGCAAGCCCGATTGCCCCGGACGCAACGCGGCCGCCTCCGCGGTGAGGGACTCGTGCAGCGAGGCATCGCCCAGCACCCCTTCGACGAACCATTTGAAAATATCGCCCACGGCGGATTGGCCGGCCTCGATGCCGAAATGCCCGGGAAGGATCGAGCCCTCGACGATGCCGCAGATGCCGGGAATGTCGGCGACGGATTTTTCCACGGAGACCACCGCGCAGTCGCAGGTGGAGGTGCCGATCACCTTCACGAGCGTTCCTTCGTCGATTCCGCAGCCGATGGCTCCGTAGTGCACATCCATTTCCCCGACTGCAATCGGGATCCCCTCGGGCAGGCCGAGTCGTTGAGCCCACTCCGGACAGAGCTTGCCCGCCGGTACCGAGGCATCGCGGGCGCGCTCGTAGAGACGGGTCCTCAGCGCAGCCAGCTCCGGAGCAAGTGCGGAAAGAAACTCCTCGTCCGGCAGGCCGCCCCATGCCTCCGAATACATCGCCTTGTGGCCGGCCATGCAGACGCCCCGCACGATCTCCCGAGGATCGCGCACGCCCGCCAGCAGCGCCGGAATGAAATCGGAAAGCTCCACCCAGGAAAAGGCCGCATCGAAGACCTCGCGATCGGTGTGGAGGCAATGCCAGATCTTCGACCAGAACCACTCGGAAGAATAGGTGCCGCCGATTTTCGCCAGGTACTGCGGGCGCATCGTCGATGCGGTCGATGTAATCCGCGCCGCCTCCGCAATTCCGGTATGGTCTTTCCACAACCAGCACTGCGCCGCAAGGCGATCGTGGAAACGCGGGTCGTCCGCCAGCGGACGATTCGCCGCATCCACCGGGATCGGGCTCGAGCCGGTGCCGTCCATGCCAATGCCCGCGACAAGCCCGGGCGAGAATTCCGGATCCTCCGCACGCGCCTGCTCCAAA
Source organism: uncultured Luteolibacter sp. (assembly GCA_964569415.1). GTDB lineage: Bacteria > Verrucomicrobiota > Verrucomicrobiia > Verrucomicrobiales > Akkermansiaceae > Luteolibacter. Next base: position 3,228 of record CAZMUK010000104.1, read on the forward strand.
GCCGCAGCCACCGCCTTTTCCAACACGAACACATAGTCCGCAGGCCGTTGCCGCGCGAGATGATGATCGGATCGATCGAGCAGGATCCCCTGCCACCCGGAGGGGTAGCCCACCACCGCAGTCCCGACCTCGCGGCCGTCCACACAATCGACGACAAGGGCCCGCGCGGAATTGGTGCCGTAGTCGAGACCGATCGTGTAAGGCATGGGCGCAGAATCCGCCAACGGCGCCCGGGCGGTCGAGGAGAAAGGACGCAGAGAAAATCAGGTACGGCGCTCGGGCACCGCACGCATCTTCTCCTCAAGCCGGACCCCGGTCGAAATCCATACGGAAAATCCTGCCGCGCAGCTTGGCGCCGCTGGCCTTGCGGATCGCTTGTTGCGCAAGCTCCTGGGGCACCTCGACGAGGCTGTGTTTGGGAAACAGCGCGATGCGCCCGAGACTCCCGTCGGGAAGCTCGGCCTCGCGGTAGAGCATGCCGACGATGTCCTTGGCTTGCACGCCGTGGGTCTTTCCGAGGGAAAGGAACAAGCGGACCATTCCCTCACCGCCCTGCGGCGGGCCGCCGCGTGGTCCCCTGCCCTCGCGCTCCCGCGGCGACGGACGCTCGCGGGGAGGAACCTTCGCCCCGCGTGCAGCCTCCCTGCGCGGGGCATGCTCAGGTTCGCGGTCCTCTTCGATCTCCGAACCCTCACGACCGGCCGCCTCGCGCAGCAAGGTCACCAAGGCTCCGGCGATATCAGTGGGCGTGTGCCCCTGCTCAAGCAAACGGTCGATGTTGTCCTGGTACTTCCCGTACTCGCCCGACTCCAACCGCTCGCGCAGCGTTTCGAATATCATGTCGGCGCGCCTTCCCTCGACCTGCTCCACCGACGGAATCCGCTCGCGGCGGACGACCTGGCGCGTATAGCGCTCGATCGACTGCAGGCGGTAGATCTCGCGGCCGAACACGAAACTCACCGCCCGGCCCGAGCGTCCGGCGCGTCCGGTGCGGCCGATGCGGTGCACATAGTCTTCCGGATCCGCCGGCAGGTCGTAATTGAAGACGATGTCGATCTCGTCGATATCGAGTCCGCGCGCCGCCACATCGGTGGCCACGAGCAACTCGACCTTCCCCTCGCGGAAGCGCTTGAGCACCCGTTCGCGCATCGTCTGGGTCATGTCGCCGTGAAGGCGGTCGGCAGCATATCCGCGGTTGACGAGGTCTTCGGTGCACTCGTCGACCGAGCGCTTGGTGTTGCAGAAAATGATACCGAGACGCGGCGGGTTCATGTCGAGGATGCGCGACAACACCTCCACCTTCGACCGTTGGCGGACCTCGAAGTACGATTGGTCGACGGTCGATACCGTACGCGCCTTCTGCTCGATCTCCACCACTTGCGGATCCCTGCCGAAGCTGCGGATGAGCCGCGACACGCCGGGGTTCATCGTCGCCGAGAAAAACAGGGTCTGCCTCTCCGCCGGGAGCGCGGCGAGCAACTCGTCCATTTCCTCCTTGAACCCCATGTCGAGCATGCGGTCGGCCTCGTCGAGCACCGAGATGCGCACCGCGGAAACATCGAGGCTGCCCCTGCGCAAGTGATCGAGGAGCCGCCCGGGCGTGCCCACCACCACATGCGCCCCGTCGCGCAGGGCACGCAACTGGCGGTCCATCGGCGCACCGCCGTACACCGGAGTCGCATGCAGTCCCCGCATCTTGGAGCCGAGACGATGCACCTCCTCGCAAACCTGCACCGCCAATTCCCGGGTCGGGCACACCACCAGCACCTGCGGCACCCCGCGTTTCACATCGACCAACGCAAGCGCCGGCAGCGCGAAGGCCGCGGTCTTGCCCGAACCGGTGGCGGAGAGGCCCACCAGATCGCGTCCGGCCAAGGCCGGGGGAATGCTCAGCGCCTGGATCGGGGACGGGCGCTCGAAGCCCATGGCCTCGACCGCCGCAAGCAGGGGTGCGGGCAGGCCCAGTTCGGAAAAAGGAGGTGTTTCCATGAGGTTCGGCACCGGTATGCGACACAAACGCCACCCGCCGGGAAGCGAAGGAACTCCGGTTCGCCCCCGGAAGACAAGCTCCGATCGCGGAATCGCCGGGGATTGCACCGGACGCGCCATCCTGCCAGCCTCCGGTGTGGCCGAATACCGCACGCAAATGAGAGTGATGCTCCTCTCGCTGGCGCTGGCGTTCGTTCTGCTTCTGGCAAAGGTCACCGCGGCCGCACTCACCGGTTCATCGGCGATCTATTCGGACGCAGCGGAGTCCGTGGTGCACTTTCTCGCGGTCTGCTTCGCGGTGTGGGCGCTGCGCCTCGCCCACAAACCCGCCGACGAAACCCACCATTTCGGACACGACAAGGTGAAGTTCCTCTCGGCGGGCTTCGAGGGCGCCATGATCTGCGCCGCAGCGCTGCTGATTCTCTACGAGGCGGGCAAGCAGTTCGTGTTCGGGGTCGAGATCCGCAACATCGGAACCGGCCTCATCATCACCACCGCGGCGGCGGGATGCAACCTCGCCCTCGGACTGATGCTTCTCGCCGAGGCGAAACGCAGCGGATCCCCGCTGCTGCGCGCCAACGGCATGCATGTGCTCACCGATGTGTGGTCGAGCGCCGCCGTGCTCGCCGCGCTGCTGCTCTACAAGGCCACCCGCTGGCCGTGGTGGGACCCGATCGCCGCCCTCGTCGCCGCTCTCAACATCCTGCGTGCAGGAACCCTGCTGATCCGCTCCAGCCTGGGCGGCTTGCTCGACGAAAGCGACCCGGCGGTGGAAACGCGCATCCGGGAACTCCTCGAACGCGAGACGGCGCGGCTCGGCATTTCCCACCACAACCTGCGCCACCGCCACTCGGGACGCACGCACTGGGTGGAATTTCATCTGGTGTTCGACGACGCAGTCCCGGTCGGCGAGGCACACGCCGTCGCCACCCGCCTCGAATCCAGCGTCGCCGATCTCCTCAAGCCAGACGGCAGGGTGATCTCCCATCTGGAGCCACGCTCAGCGGAGCACGAAACGGAATCGTGGGAACATCGCTGACCAAGCCGGATGGTGTGGCGCGGAAACCCGGGCGCGTTCAGCCCCCGATCTCGGTGCGGCCGGACAACTGCGCACCTTCCTCCATCGAAAACACCTTCGAGCGGATGTCGCCGTTGATGCGCGACTTGTCCTTCAACTCGCAACGCTGCGAATCGATCTTGCCCTCGATGCGGCCGTACACTTTCACCTCTCCCGCCGTGACATCGCCGCGGACGAACGCGTTTTCGCCGATCGTCACCCGGCCCTTCTCGGAGGTGATCTCGCCCTCGACCTTGCCGTCGATGATCATGTCGTTGGAGAACCGGATCGAACCGGTGATCTCGATCCCGCTGGAAAGCACATTGGTGGGTCCGGCCATGGCGAAACCTTGGGTGCCCCCCCGCGGGCTGGCAACCAAAAAGTCCCGCAAATCCCGCCGCAAGGCCCGGTCACCCCGGTTCCCTCCCGGCCCGCTTGCGCTTTCCCGGCCACAGCTGTATCCACGGGCGTGAGCGAGACGATGATCCGCACCAAGGACCTCCACCGAAGCTACCGGATCGGGCGGAAATCCGTCGAGGTGCTCAAGGGAATCGACCTCGAAATCCTCCGCGGCGAACGGGTTTTCCTCTGCGGGCCCAGCGGCGCGGGCAAAACCACCCTGCTCTACACGCTGGCCGGCCTCGAGAAACCGGAACGAGGCAGCGTGGAAATCCACGGCAAAAACCTCTACGCGATGGGCCGGCGCGAACAGGCGGTCTTCCGCAACCGCGAGATCGGTTACGTATTCCAGAATTTCCACCTGCTCCCGGAACTCACCGCCTTGGAAAACATTGCCGTACCGGGAGCCATCGCCGGTCTCAACACCACCGACGCCGCCCGCGCGGCACTCGCACGGGTGGGCCTGGCCGACCGCGCCGACCACCTCCCGGCGGAACTCTCCGGCGGAGAACAACAACGGGTCGCCATCGCACGCGCGATCGTCAACGAACCAAAGGTCCTTTTCGCGGATGAACCCACCGGCAACCTCGACTCCCACAACGGGGCGGAGGTGATGTCGATGCTCCTCTCGCTTGCCACGGAACGGCAGGCGACCCTCGTGGTGGTCACCCACGATCAGGCCCTCTCGCAACGGGGCGACCGCCTTCTGGTGATCCGCGATGGAAATATTTGCGGCGAGGAATGATCGGACGCGCGGCAGCGCACGCTCACTGGGTGGCGACCTTTGTCAGCAGACCCTTCTCGCGCACGAAGCGGAGGTTGGCCGCGTAAAACAGGGCCGCGCCGACCCCCCATACGAGGTTGAGCAAGAGTGCCCGGCCCGCGAGATCCCAGGGCAGCGTCGCTCCCGCAAGCACCGCCCTCATGCCCTCGAACACCGGAGTGCAAGGCAGGCACATCGCCGGACCCTGCAACCACGAAGGCAGCACCGACACCGGATAAAACACCGCCGCCAACGGTTGGATGAAGAACGGGACCGCCCACGCCAGACTCTCGGCAGCCTGCCCCCAGCGCAGGATCAGTGCGGTGGAAATCATCCCGAGAAACCAACCGAACAACACAAGATTTCCGAGAAACGGCAGCAATGCCCACCCCAGTGCATCGAGACGGAATCCGTAAACCAACGCCGCCAGCACACCGAGCACCACCAGAGTCACACCCACCCGCAGGATTCCCACCGCGCAGGTGGCACCGACATACTCCGCAGTGCGCACCGGAGCGACGAAGACATTGAGCAAGTTGCGCGTCCACACATCCTCGAGGAAGGAAATGGCCACCCCCTGCTGCGAACGGAACAGCACATCCCACAGGATCATTGCGCCGATCAGGAACGACGCGGCTCCCGGCAGCCCGGCCGCCCCGTGCTGCTGAAGATACACGGTGAGGAACCCCCAAACGAGCAAATCGACCACCGGCCAAAACAACAGCTCCACGAATCGCACCGGGTGACGGGTGTAGAGGAAGACATACCGCAGCACGAGCGCGGCAACCGTGCGGAGGGAAAAGGGAATCGTCATGATTTGTGTGACTCACCCTCCCGGATCTCCATGGCATCCACCTCCCCGCGCGCAACCCCGATGAAGAGTTCCTCGAGCGAACCCATGTGGAAACGCTCCTTGACCCCTTGCGGCGTGCCCTCCGCGAGAGCCTTTCCCCCGTGGAGGAACAGAAGCCGGTCGCACACCTCCTCGATGTCGCGCATGTTGTGCGAGGTGTAGAGGATCGCCATCCCGCGCTCACGCTGCAGGCGCCGCAACATCTTGCGCACCCGGTCGGCGATGTCCGGATCCAACGACGCGGTGGGCTCGTCGAGCAACAACAAGCGCGGCTCGTTGAGCAAGGCCTTGGCAAGGTTCACCCGCGTGGACTCGCCGGCGGAAAGCCGGCCCGTGACGGACTTGAGCAAGTGCCCGATGTCGAGCCAGCGGCAAAGTTCGTCGATCCGGCCCCGCGCGTCCCGCACCCCGTACAGGCGGGCGAACACGAGCAAATTCTGCCACACGAGCAGGTTCGAGGGCAGGCTGGTGTAGGTGGAGGAAAAATTCATCCGGCGCAGGACCTCGACCCGGTGTTTCCAAAGATCGAGCCCGAAAACCCGCACGCTGCCCGCCGATGGAGCGGTCAGGCCCAGCAAAAGATTCATCGCGGTGGTTTTGCCCGCGCCGTTGACCCCGAGGATTCCCAAGGATTCGCCCTCGGCTACGGAAAACGAAAGGCTTTCGAGCGCGACAAAATGATC